>JBDHSN010000028.1:0-24590 GCA_039808105.1 Rhodospirillales bacterium | reverse complement strand
GTTCTCGACCTCAGGCTCAACGGCACCGTCTACGGCCGGCTTCTTCGCCCTGCCCTCAAGCTCGTGCCGGACCGGCTGCGCATCCCCTATCCCGGCGACGATATCTTCTGGGCCCTGTTCACCAAGCCGGCCACGGCAACTGGGACCGTTTTCTCCAGCCCCTCGGCGGCGGCCGAGCCGCCGCCGGCGGTCGCGGCACCGTCGCCGGTTGCGAGCGCTCCGTTGCGTCTGCTGCCGCCGGCGCTGCTGGTCAAAACCGGCCCGGTGGACAAGGCGGAATGGAACAGCCGGCTCGTCCTCGGCTGGATCTCACGGCAGCGCTTCCATATGGCGCTGGCGCTGCTGCCCAAGGACCGTCGCCAGCGGCTCCTGGAGATCGGCTATGGCAGCGGCGTCTTCCTGCCGGCGCTGCACGCCCGCACCCGCGCTCTGTTCGGCATCGACATCCACGACCGGAATGCCGCCGTCGAAGACGCGCTCGCCCGGATCAACGTAAACGCCGAGCTGCACTGCGGCGACAGCTCGCGGCTGCCGTTTCCGGACAGCTTTTTTGATGCGGTGGTTGGGGTCAGCTGCTTCGAGTTCATCGAGGATCTCGATCGCGCCATGCAGGAAGTCTGCCGGGTGATGACGCCCAATGGCGCCTTCGTGGCCATCCTTCCCGCCCAGTCGAAGCTGATCGACGCCGGCTTCCGGCTGCTCACCGGCAAGGATCCCGAAGAAGATTTCCGGGGTCGACGGCAGCGGGTGGTGCCGACGCTGCTGCACTACTTCCAGGCCGAAGAAGTCCGCTTCTGGCCGCCGCGACCAGCGATCCCGCTTTACACCGCGTATCGCCTGCGCCCGCAGCCGGCATTCGCCAGCGCCGCTCGCTCTGTCGCAAGACCGGCCGAAGCGGGCATCGCGGCACACGCCGGCGAGCGCTCGGCGCCGGCAACGTCAATCTATGCGACGTCGCGGCAATGATTTTTGCATGATTGTTGCCAATACCGACAAAAAAAGGATGACCTCGATTCCGCCGTCCTGTAATTTGACTAAAGCGGCATGCAGTTGCATGTTGCTACTGGCCCGGGTTTCGAGGAAGCATCCAAGATAATATATCTAATCGGACTGCTTATAATAAGTGGTGCGAACAGCTCGTAGCGAAATTGGCCACTAGAACGCTGGGGAGCTTCTGGCCATAACCCGTTCTTGGGTAAGGGAGACGGTCGCTTAGGGCGACCGTTTTCATTTGTGCGACAGGCGGCGCCGGCCTCAGGGCTCCACGAAGCTGATCGCCCCCGACTGGATCACCGCATAGAGAATGAGCCAGAGTACGGCGGCGACCAGAGTGGTCACCGCCGCCTTCAGCCACATGCGCGGGCGGCGCGGCGCACTCGAAGAATGCCCGCGGGCGACGTCCTCAGGCGATACCGCCTCGACGCCCCACGGCAGCACCATGAAGACCACCAGCCACCAGATCAGGATGTAGGTGGCAACGCCGCTAATCCACCCCACGTCGGATTGTCCGCTATGCTATGCGCTCAAGCGGCCGGCTTGGCCTGCTCAAGCTCGACCAGCGTGCCGTAGAAATCCTTCGGATGCAGGAACAGCACCGGATTGCCGTGCGCGCCGATCTTGGGGTTGCCGTCGCCCAGCACCCGCGCTCCGGTCGCCTTCAGCTGCTCGCGAGCGGCGATGATGTCCTCGACCTCGTAGCAGATGTGGTGAATGCCGCCACCCGGGTTCTTGTCGAGAAAGCCCTGAATCGGCGACTTCTCGCCAAGCGGATGCAGCAGCTCGACCTTGGTGTTCGGCAACTCGACGAAGACGACGGTGACGCCATGGTCCGGCTCGTTCTGGGGCTCCGAAACCTTGGCACCGAGAACTTCGCGGTACTTCTTCGATGCGGCTTCCAGGTCCGGCACGGCGATGGCAACGTGATTAAAGCGACCGATCATTCTTGTCTCCTCCTCCTCATGCGTTATCAGACGCGAACAACGTGCACCTGCGCCAGCGGCCGCTTGTCGATTGTCTGCCGCGCCGCCCGCCTCACCGCGATCCGCGCTGCTTCGGCGACCGCTGTCTCGTCCTCGTGGCGGACAGCCGGCAACTCCTCGACGGCCTGTCGCACCGCCTCTCTCATCGTCTGCACGACGGCGTCTTCACCCTGATCGACGACGCCGATGAACGACAGCAACACCTCGCGCACTGCTGGCCGCGACTTCTGCAGCACGACGGTCACCGTTACGGCCCCGTTGTATATGGCTTTGACCCGGTTGCGCACAAGCTCCCCGTCGATGGCCACGGCGCGGTTGCCTTCCACCGCCAGCCGCCCTGCCGTCACCGTCTCGACGACACAGGCTGGCCTCGGCGCGAGGCGGACGATGGTGCCATTCTCGGCGACGATCCGCTCCGGCACCCCTGCTGTCCGCGCCAGCTCGGCGTGCTCCAGCATGTGGCGGAGCTCCCCGTGAACCGGCACCGCCACCCGCGGACGCACCAGGGCGTACATCTGCTCAAGATCGCCACGCGCCGGATGCCCGGAGACATGGATATCACCGTCGCGGTGGTTGAGAACGGTGATGCCGCGGCGGAGCAGAGCATTGTACAGCCGGCCGATCGCGAGTTCGTTCCCCGGGATCACCCGCGACGAGAAGACGACGGCATCGCCGGCATCGAGATCGATGTGCGGATGGTCTCCCTGGACGATGCGGTTCAGCGCCGCCCGGGGCTCGCCCTGCCCGCCCGTACAGATGACGAGGCATTTCTCCGCCGGCAGCGTGCGGAACAGGCCGTCTTCCAGCAACGGCGGCACACCGCTGAGGTAGCCGCACTCCTGCGCCGCGGCGCAGGTGCGCCGCAGCGACCCGCCGGCGATCAGTACGACGCGACCGACGGCCTGCGCGGCGGTGGCAATGGTGGCGATGCGGGCGATGTTGGAGGCAAAGCAGGTCACGACGACGCGCCGCCGGCACGCCGCGATCAGCCGGCACAGATCCGGCTGCACCGAGGCCTCCGAGCCGGTGCGGCCCGGGACGAAGACGTTGGTGGAATCGCACACCAGCGCATCCACCCCCGCGTCCCCCAGCGAGCGTAGCGCCACCTCGTCCGAGGTCGGGCCGACCACCGGCTCCGGGTCGAGCTTCCAGTCGCCGGTATGCAGCACCGTCGCTGCCGGCGTGCGGATGACGATCGCCTGGGCGTCAGGGATCGAGTGGGTCATGCCGATCAGCTGCAGGGCGAACGGCCCCACCTGCAGCTCGCCGCTGTCGGGTATCGCCATCGGCTGCAGTTCCGCCATCCCGCCGCCGCCGTCGCGCAGCTTGTGGCGCATCATCGCCCGGGTGAAGCGGGTGGCATAGACGGGACAGCGCAGCTTCGGCCATAGATACGGCAGCGCGCCGAGGTGATCCTCGTGGGCGTGGGTCAGCACCAGTCCCATCAGCCGGCCCCGTTGCCCGGCGATGTAGGCCGGATCGGGCAGGACGATGTCGACCCCCGGCACGACGCTGCCGTTGAAACCGAGGCCGCAGTCGACCATCAGCCAGCGACGGTCGGTGGGCGGACCCCATCCGTAAAGATTGAGGTTCATCCCAATCTCTCCGGCGCCGCCCAGCGGCAGAAACACCAGTTCCTCGGTGGCGGGCGCGGTCATCGCCCGCGATTGCGCCGGTAGACCGCCCACAATCCCTTCAGCGTGAGCTGCGGATCGGCCCGCTCGAGGGCCGCCGAACACTCGGTAAACAGCGGCGACAGGCCGCCGGTCGCGATTACCCCCATCGGCATGCCCATCTCCCCGCGGATGCGCTCGATGATGCCCTCGACCAGCCCCACATAGCCCCAGAAAATGCCTGAGCGCATCGCCTGCGCCGTAGTCTTGCCGATCGCCCGCTCCGGACGACCGATCGCCACCCGCGGCAGCTGCGCCGCGACGCGGCGCAGCGCTTCCAGCGACATGTTGACGCCGGGAGCGATGGCCCCGCCGAGATAGCTGCCGTCGGCGTCGATCACATCGAAGGTGGTGGCGGTGCCGAAATCGACGACGATCTTCGAGCCTCCATATTCCTCAAAAGCGGCAAGGGCATTGACCAGCCGGTCGGCTCCCACCTCCTCCGGCCGGTCCATCAGCACCTGGATGCCGATATCGACATCGGGAGCGCCGACGACAAGCGGCGTGCAGTCGAAGTAGCGTCTGAACATCAGCCGCAGCCCGAACAGCGCCGCCGGAACCACCGTGGCGATCACGCCGTCGCGAATGCCCTCGCGATCAATCCCCTGCAGCGCGAAAAGCTGCGCCAGCCAGACGCCATGCTCGTCGGCGGTGCGTCCGGCATCGGTCGAGCTGCGCCACTCCCCCAGCATCCGGCCTTCGCCATCGAATACCGCGAAGACGGTATTGGTGTTGCCGACGTCGATCGCCAGGAGCATGCGCTGCGTTCCAGCTCAGCGACCGGCCGGAAAGACGTCGCCGGCGAGAATGGTGCGGCGCAGGTCACCTTGCTGCAGCAGCATCGCACCGTTGCTGGCGAGCCCGGCGAAAACGCCGCTCATCGTCCCGGTTTCAAGGTGCACATCCACTTCCTGGTGCAGCCGCTCGGCGTGGCCAAGCCAGGCGTCGCGCGCCGGCGCGAAACCTTCCTGCTGCCATGTCCGATACCAGCGGAGCAAGGCCGCGCCGAACCGGGCCAGGATCGAGGCAGGCGTTTCTTCGGTCGCGCCCTCCGCCTGCAGCGAGGTCGCAGCGTACATCACCGCCTCCGGCGGCGGATGCGAGGCCACGTTGACACCGATGCCGATCACCAGCGCCTCGACCGTGCCGTCGGCCGCCACCTCCGATTCCAGCAGGATGCCGGCGACCTTGCGCCCGCCGATCAGCACGTCGTTCGGCCACTTGCAGCCGACGCGGGACGCCGCGGGCGGCAGCACCGCCGCCATCACCTCGGCCAGCGCCACCGCGGCGACGAAGGTGAGTTGCAGGGCGTCGGCCACGGCACCTTGCGGTCGCAGCAGCACCGAGAAGTAGAGGTTGCCGGGGGGCGAGATCCAGCCGCGGCCGCACCGGCCGTGGCCGTTGGTCTGCGCGTCCGCCCAGACGAGCGTCCCCTCGCCGGCGCCAAGCGTCGCCAACCGCCGCGCCTCGTCGCTGGTCGAGCCGACCTCGGCCAAATGGATGGTGCGATAGAACGGTGGAAGGGTGAGCGCCGCCATCCCCTAGCCGCCGGAGAGCAACGATGCCGCGGCACCGCTGGCGCTCGACAGGATCGGCTCCGGATAGAGGAAAAACAGCACGATCACCGCCGCCGCCCCCATCATCACGATGCGCAACTCCGGCCCGTAGTTGCGGTCGAGCGGCTCCTCGGTCTGGTCGAAATACATCACCTTGATGATGCGCACATAGTAGAAGGCGGCCACGACGCTGGACAGCACGCCGACGACGGCGAGGGTGTACATGTGCGCCTGCACCGCGGCGAGGAAGATGTAGAGCTTGCCGAAGAAACCGGCGAGCGGCGGGATGCCGGCCATCGAGAACATGAAGATGGCCAACGCCAGCGCCATCGCCGGGTTGGTGCGCGAGGCCCCGGCGAGATCGGCGATCCGCTCGACCATTTGCTCGCGCCGGCGCATGCACAGGATGCAGGTGAACGCCCCGAGATTCATGACCAGGTAGATGGCCATGTAGATCAGCACGCCGCGGATACCCTCCTCGCCACCGACGGCAAGGCCGATCAGGGCGTAGCCGACATGGCCGATGGAGCTGTAGGCCATCAGCCGCTTGATGTTGGTCTGGCCGATCGCGGCAAAGGCGCCGAGCAGCATCGAGGCGATCGAGATGAACACGATGATCTGCCGCCACTGCGGCAGCAGGTCGCCGAACGGCTCGATCATCACCCGCAGCAGCAGGGCGATTGCCGCCATCTTCGGCGCCATCGAGAAGAAGGCGGTCACCGGCGTCGGCGCACCCTCATAGACGTCGGGTGTCCACATGTGGAACGGGACGGCCGAAACCTTGAAGGCAAGGCCGGCGATGATGAAGACGACGCCGACGACGAGCCCGGTCGGCGGGGCCGCGCCGTGCAGGGCATCGACGACCTGGCCGATCGCAACGAAGCCGGTCGTCCCGGCATAGCCGTAGACCAGCGAGACCCCGTACAGCAGCATGCCGGAGGCGAGAGCCCCAAGGACGAAGTACTTCAGGCCCGCTTCCACCGACTTGACGTCGTCGCGATTGAACGAGGCGATGACGTAGAGGGCGAGGCTCTGCATCTCGAGGCCGAGATAGAGCGCGAGGAAGTCGTTGGCCGAGATCATCAGCATCATGCCGGTGGTGGCAAGCAGCACCAGCACGACGAACTCGAAGCGGGCGATGCCGCACAGCTCCAGGTACTCCTGGGCGATCAGCAGGCTGAGCGCGGCGGCGCCGAGAACCAACACCTTGAAGAAGATGGCGTAGTCGTCGACGATGAACATGCCGCCGAAGGCCAGCACCGGCCCGCGTGCCGAGATGGTGACGACCAGCAGCAGGGTGAGCAGCAGCGCCACGACGCCGAGGCGGATCATCAGCCGGTTCTGGCCGATCACCCGGGCGCCCACCGGCTCCGGCTGGAAGACCCCCAACATCAGCAAGGCCATCGCCGCCAGGGCGAGGAAGATCTCGGGCAGCGCCGGAACGACGTCGGGGACTTCGGCGAGAGGCATGGGTTCTCCGGCTCCTTGAGGCGCGGCCAGCGTCAGCGGGCGGCCAGCGCCGACGCATCCATTGCGGCGCGCGCCAGGTCGACGCGCTCGACGAGATTCTGCACCGAGACATGCATGACGTTGAGGACCGGCTCTGGATAGATCCCCAGCCACAGCACGATGACGATCAGCGGCGCGAACACCAGCACCTCGCGGGGGGTGAGGTCGCTGATTGATTTCAGCGAGTCCTTGACCAGCGAGCCGAAGATGACGCGGCGGTAGAGGTAGAGCATGTAGGCGGCGCCGAGGATGACGCCGAGGGCGGTGAACGTCGCCACCCAGGCGTTATGCCGGAAGGCACCCAGCAGCACCAGGAATTCGCCGACGAAGCCGCTGGTCCCCGGCAGCCCCACCGAGGCCAGCATGAAGATCATGAACACCAGCGCGTAGACCGGCATGCGATGCACCAGGCCACCGTAGGTGGCAATGTCGCGCGAGTGCATGCGATCGTAGACGACGCCGACGACGAGGAAGAGGGCGGCCGAAACGATGCCGTGGCTCAGCATCTGGAAGACGGCGCCCTCGACGCCCTGCTGGGTCAGGCTGAACGCCCCCACCGTGACGAAGCCCATGTGCGCCACCGACGAGTAGGCGATCAGCTTCTTCATGTCCTCCTGCGCCAGCGCCACCAGCGAGGTGTAGACGACGGCGATGATGCTCAGTGCGAACACCAGCGGCGCAAACGCGATGGTGGCTTCCGGGAACATCGGCAGCGAGAAGCGCAGGAAGCCGTAACCGCCGAACTTCAGCATCACCCCGGCGAGGATCACCGAGCCCGCCGTCGGCGCCTCGACGTGCGCGTCCGGCAGCCAGGTGTGCACCGGCCACATCGGCAGCTTGACGGCAAACGCGGCGAAGCACGCCAGCCACAGCCAGTACTGCAGGCCGCTCGGCAGATTGTGCTGCAGCAGCGCCGGAATGTCGCTGGTGCCGGCATCCAGGTAGAGGGTGAGCAGCGCCAGCAGCATCAGCACCGAGCCGGCCAGCGTATAGAGGAAGAACTTGAATGCCGAATAGACGCGCCGGGGTCCGCCCCAGACCCCGATTATCAGGAACATCGGGATCAGCACGCCCTCGAAGAACAGATAGAAAAGGAACAGGTCGAGGGCGCAGAAGGTGCCGACCAGCATGGTCTCCATCAGCAGGAAGGTGACCATGTACTCTTTGACCCGCACGGTGATGCTGGTCCAGCTGGCGAGGATGCAGATCGGGATCAGCAGCGTCGACAGCAGGATGAACGGCATCGAGATGCCGTCGACACCCATGTGGTATGCGATGTTGAAGGCCGGCATCCACACCGCCCGCTCCTGGAACTGGAAGTCGGCGGTGGCGGGATCGAAGTTGAACCAGATGCCGAGCGACAGCACGAACGTCGCGCACGAGGTCAGCAGCGCCACATTGCGCGCGTTGCGGGCGACGACGTCCGGCTCGCCGCGGATGACGATGATGAACGCGGCCCCCAGCAGCGGCAGAAAGGTGACCAGCGAGAGAAACGGCAGATTACCCATCGATCATGCCTCAGGCGGTCACGCGGAACAGGTACCAGGTGACGAGGATAAGCACCCCGATCAGCATGGCGAACGCGTAGTGGAAGATGTAGCCGGACTGCAGCCTGACGGCGCCGCGGGCGATGCGCACCGCCGCCGCCGCCACGCCGTCGGGCCCGACGCCGTCGATCAGCGCACCGTCGCCGCTCTTCCACAGGCCGCGGCCGAGGCGCATCGCCGGCCGCACCAGCACGCCGTCGTACAGCTCGTCAAAGTACCACTTGTTCAACAGGAACTCGTAGACGGCGCGGAACCGCGACGCCAGCATCGCCGGGATGCCGGAGGTGAACATATAGAGCAGGTACGCAAGGCCGATGCCGGCCAGCCCGACCACCAGCGGCGCCAGCTTCACCCACGTCGGCACGTCGTGGGCATGCTCGACCGCCGGGTGGATGCCGAGGATGACGATCGATCCGCGCCAGAAGTCGTCCCAGTGGTGGCCAACCATCGGCTCGTAGGCGACGAGGCCGGCGAAGACGGCACCGACGGCGAGCACCATCATCGGGATCAGCATCACCTTCGGCGATTCATGCACCCGGGCGACAACGCTGTCGTCGCCGCGCGGCTTGCCATGGAAGGTCATGATCAGCAGCCGCCACGAGTAGAAGGCGGTCAGGAACGCCGCGGCGATACCGAGCCAGAAGGCCAGCGTGCCGACGAAGGTGTGCGAGGCGAAGGCGGATTCCAGGATGAAGTCCTTGGAGAAGTAGCCGGCGAACGGCCAGATGCCGGCCAGCGCCAGGTTGCCGATCCACATCAGCGCATACGTCACCGGGATCAGCTTCCACAGCCCGCCCATCTTGCGCATGTCCTGCTCGTCCGACATGGCATGGATGACCGAGCCGGAGCCGAGGAACAGCAGCGCCTTGAAGAAGGCGTGGGTCATCAGGTGGAAGATGCCGGCGGTATAGGCGGAGACGCCGCAGGCGAAGAACATGTAGCCGAGCTGCGAGCAGGTGGAATAGGCGATCACCCGCTTGATGTCGTTCTGGGTGCAGGCGACGGTGGCGGCGAAGATGGCGGTCAGGCCGCCGACCACGGTGACCATGGTCAGCGCCGCATCCGACTGCTCGAACAGCGGCGAGCAGCGCGCCACCATGAAGACACCGGCGGTCACCATCGTCGCGGCATGGATCAGGGCGGAGACCGGGGTCGGGCCCTCCATGGCGTCCGGCAACCAGGTGTGCAGGCCGATCTGCGCCGACTTGCCCATGGCGCCGACGAACAGCAGCAGGCAGATGAGGGTCAGCGCGTGCAGCTCGGTGCCGTACACCTGCAGCATCGTATTGGCGTGCGCCGGCGCGGCCGCGAAGATGGTGTCGAGGTGCACCGAGCCGAACAGCACGAAGGTGGCAAAGATGCCGAGGGTGAAGCCGAAGTCGCCGACGCGGTTGACGACGAACGCCTTGATCGCCGCGGCGTTGGCCGAGGGCCGGTCGTACCAGAAGCCGATCAGCAGGTAGGAGGCGAGGCCGACGCCCTCCCAGCCGAAGAACATCTGCACGAGGTTGTCGGCGGTGACCAGCATCAGCATGAAGAAGGTGAACAGGTTCAGGTACGCCATGAACCGGGGGATGCTGCCGTCGTGGTGCATGTAGCCGATCGAGTACACGTGCACCATCGCCGAGACGACGGTGACGACGAGCATCATCACCGCGGTCAGCGTATCCACCTTCAGCGCCCACGACACCTGGAAGCCGCCGGAGGAGATCCAGTGGAGGACCTCGACGGTGTGGGCGTTGCCCTTCACCGCCACATTCCAGAAGACGAGGATGGCGAGCACCATCGAGGTCAGCAGCGCCCCGCACGTGATGCGCTGGGCAAGCGCATCCGTCCCGTGCTTGGCGTGCTTGTCCTCGTGGCGGACAAAGGCCAGCGCGCCGGCGATGATCGCGCCGAGCAGCGGCAGGAAGACCAGGGCCACCGTCATCGCCGGTCCCTCACCCCTTCATCGTGTTGATGTCTTCGACGGCGATGGTGCCGCGGTTGCGGAAGTAGACAACGAGGATGGCGAGCCCGATGGCCGCCTCCGCCGCCGCCACCGTCAGCACGAACATGGCGAACACCTGGCCGACCAGGTTGTTCAGCTGTGCCGAGAAGGCGACGAAGTTGATGTTGACCGCCAGCAGCATCAGCTCGACCGACATCAGGATGATGATGATGTTTTTTCGGTTGAGGAAGATGCCGAAGATGCCGATGGCGAACAGGATCGCCGCTACCCACAGGTAGTGGGTCAGACCGATGGCCAGCATCACAGACCCTTTCCCGTCGGGATCTTGCGAACCTCGATGGTATCGGCCGGGCGGCGGCGCAGCTGCCGGCCGATGTCCTGCCGGCGGACGCCCGGGCGCCGCCGGTGGGTCAGCACGATGGCGCCGATCATGGCGATCAAAAGGATGATCCCGGCCGCCTGGAACAGGTTGATGTAGTGGGTGTAGATGAGCTGGCCGAGAGCCAGCGTGTTCGTCGCCTCCGCCACCGGCGGCGTCACCGCCACCAGCTCGGACTGCGTCGCGCCCGGCGCCAGCTGCCAGCCGGCGAGGATGATGAGCAGCTCGGCCAGCAGGATCAGCCCGATCAGCCCGCCGATCGGCAGGTAACGCAGGAAGCCCTGGCGCAACTCGGCAAAATTGATGTCCAGCATCATGACGACGAACATGAACATCACGGCGACCGCGCCGACGTAGACGACCACCAGGATCATCGCCAGGAACTCGGCGCCCATCAGCACGAACAGGCCGGCGGCGTTGAAGAAAGCGAGGATCAGGAACAGCACCGAGTGCACCGGATTGCGCGCCGAAATCACCATTGCCCCGGATGCGATGGCGATCGCGGCGAAGAGATAGAAGGCGAGCGCTTGGACGATCATCGGCTTTCCGATTGGGACAGGGGCGGCGCGGGTGGTTGCAGGCGGTCCCGGTTTGGTTTGTTCAGCCGCCGACCCTTTTCTGTCGGATCGCGGCGGCCCAGTCAACGGTATGGCGCGTCGGCGGCAAGGTTGGCGGCGATTTCGTTTTCCCAGCGATCGCCGTTGGCCAGCAGCTTCTGCTTGTCGTAGAGCAGTTCCTCGCGGGTCTCGGTGGAAAACTCGAAATTCGGCCCCTCGACGATCGCATCCACCGGGCACGCCTCCTGGCAGTAGCCGCAGTAGATGCACTTGACCATGTCGATGTCGTAGCGGGTGGTCCGGCGACTGCCGTCGGCCCGCGGCTCGGCCTCGATGGTGATCGCCAGCGCCGGGCAGATCGCCTCACACAGCTTGCAGGCGATGCACCGCTCCTCGCCGTTGGGATAGCGGCGCAGCGCGTGCTCGCCGCGGAAGCGCGGGCTGAGCGGACCCTTCTCGTAGGGATAGTTGATCGTCACCGACGACTTGAACATGTAGCGGAAGGTGAGCGCCAGCCCGGCGACGAGTTCGCTCAGCAGAAAGGAGCGGGCGGTGCGATCCATGAAGGCCATGACGTCAGTCCCCTCCTCAGCCGACCCGCACCGGCGTCCAGCCGAACGTCACCAGCAAGCCAGCGACGATGGCCACGGCAGCGAGCGACACCGGCAGGAACACCTTCCAGCCCAGTCGCATCAGCTGGTCGTAACGGTAGCGCGGCAAGGTGGCGCGCACCCACAGGAAGACGAAGAGGCAGGCGGCGATCTTGAGAATGAACCAGATCGGCCCCGGTATCCAGGTGAACGGGGCGATGTTGAACGGCGGCAGCCAGCCGCCGAGGAACAGCACCGAGGTCATCGCCGACATCAGGATCATGTTGGCGTATTCGCCGAGGAAGAACAGGGCGAAGGCCATCGCCGAGTACTCGACGTTGTAGCCGGACACCAGCTCGGCTTCCGCCTCGGGCAGGTCGAACGGATGGCGGTTGGTTTCCGCCAGCCCGGAGACGAAGAAGATCACCGCCATCGGCATCAGCGGGAAGACGAACCAGTGGAAGAGACCCCACGGGCCGGCCTGCGCCTCGACGATGCGCGAGAGATTGAGCGAGCCGACGCAGAGCAGCACGGTGATGATGACGAAGCCGATCGACACCTCGTACGACACCATCTGCGCCGCCGAGCGGATGCCGCCGAGGAACGCGTATTTCGAGTTGCTCGCCCACCCCGCCATTATGATGCCGTAGACACCGAGCGAGGAGATGGCGAACAGATAGAGGATGCCGACGTTGATATCGGCGAGCACCATCGGCGTGCCGTCGCTGAGCTGGCCGAACGGGATCACCGCCCAGGCGACGAGGGCGAGGATGAAGGTGATCATCGGCGCGATCACGAACACTGCCCGGTTGGCGCCGGACGGGATCACCGTCTCCTTCAGGAACAGCTTGAGGCCGTCGGCCATTGGCTGCAGCAGGCCGAAGGGACCGACGACGTTGGGTCCCTTGCGCCGGTGCATGGCGGCGATGACCTTGCGCTCGGCGAAGGTCAGGTAGGCGACGGCCAGCAGCAACGGCAGGACGATGGCGAGAATCTGGATGACGATCCAGACGGTCGGCCAGATCCAGACGGACCAGAGCTCAACCATGGGTGCCCGTCTTCATGCTGGCGTCATCTCCGAAGGTGGCAACGCACTGGGCCATGGTCACCGAGGCCCGGCAGATGGCGTTGGTCTGGTAGTAGTTGTCGATGCCCGGCAGCAGCGGCGCCGCATCGATGGCGCCCGCCTCGCCGAAGTCCTCCCAGGGCGCCGGCACCACCGCGTCCAGCGTCGCGAAGCTCGCCGCCGCTTCCACCAGCAGGGCGCGCACGTCGGCCAGCGTCGTCACCGGCAGCGGCCGGCCGAGCACTTCCGAAAGTGCCCGCAGAATCGCCCAGTCCTCGCGCGCCTGACCGGGGGGCAGGCAGGCGAAATAGCCGCGCTGCACCCGGCCCTCGGTGTTCACCCAGGTCGCGTCCTTCTCGGTGTAGGCGGCCCCCGGCAGGATGACGTCGGCGCGGTGGGCGCCGGCATCGCCGTGGTGGCCCTGGTAGATGACGAAGGCGTTGCCGAGCCGGCCGGTGTCGATCTCGTCGGCACCGAGCAGGTAGACCACGTCGATCTCGCCTGCCTCCGCGCCGGCGAGGATTCCCGCGACATCGCGGCCGCCCGCCGCCGGCACGAAGCCGAGGTCGAGCCCGCCGACCCGCGCCGCCGCCGTATGCAGGACGTTGAAACCGTTCCAGCGGGCGCCGGCCACCATGCCGGTCGCGTCGGCGAGACGGCGGGCGGCAGCCAGGATCGCGGCCCCGTCCGGCCGCGTCAGCGGCGCCTGGCCGAGGATCAGCATCGGCCGCTCGGCATCGCGCAGCACCTGGGCGAAGGGATGCTCGCCCGCAGCCAGCGCGTCGAGGACCCGCGGATCGTCCCCCAGATGCTCGTAGTCGTAGGTGAGATCGGCCGCGGGCCCGAGCAGCGCCACCCTCAGCTCGCCCGAGCGCCAGCGCTTGCGGATGCGGGCGTTCAGCACCGAGGCTTCCAGCCGCGGATTGGTGCCGATCAGCAGCAGCGCATCGGCCTGATCGATGCCGGCGATCGTCGAATTGAACAGGTAGGCGGCGCGGGGCCCGGCCGGCAGCTTGGCGCCGTCCTGACGGCAGTCGAGGTGCGGCGAGCCGAGGCCCTGCATCAGCCGCTTCAGCAGCAGCATCGATTCGGCGCAGACGAGATCGCCCGCAATCGCCGCGGTGCGCTCCCCTGCCGCGCCCTTCAGCTTCGCGGCGATGCGGGCAAACGCCTCCTCCCAGCTGGCGGCGCGCAGCTTGCCGCCGTCACGGACGTAAGGCCGGTCGAGCCGCTGCCGGCGCAGGCCGTCGCAGGAGAAACGGGTCTTGTCGGAAATCCACTCCTCGTTGACCTCCTCGTTGACCCGCGGCAGCACCCGCAGCACCTCGCTCGACCGGGCGTCGATGCGGATGTTGCAGCCGAGCGCATCCATCACATCGATGCTCTCGGTCTTCGACAGCTCCCACGGCCGGGCGACGAAGGCGTAAGGCTTGCTTGTCAGCGCCCCCACCGGGCAGAGATCGATGATGTTGCCCGACAGCTCCGATGACAGCGCCTTCTGGACGTAGGTCGTCACCTCCATGTCCTCGCCGCGCCCGGTCGCCCCGAGCTCGGGCACGCCGGCGACATCCTGGGCGAAACGGATGCAGCGGGTGCAGTGGATGCAACGGGTCATGAAGGTCTTGACCAGCGGGCCGAAGTTCTTTTCGGACACCGCCCGCTTGTTCTCGTGGAAGCGGCCGCGGTCGAAACCGTAGTAGAGCGCCTGGTCCTGCAAATCGCACTCGCCGCCCTGATCGCAGATCGGACAGTCGAGCGGATGGTTGATCAGCAGAAACTCCATCACCCCCTTGCGCGCGGCGTGGACCTTCGGCGTGTTGGTCTGCACCACCATGCCGTCGGCCGCCGGCATCGCGCACGAGGCGATCGGCTTTGGCGAGCCCTGCATGCCGACCAGGCACATCCGGCAGTTGCCGGCGATCGCCAGGCGCTCGTGGTAGCAGAAGCGCGGAATCTCGATACCGACGCTCTCGCACGCCTGCAGCAGCGTGATCCCCGCGGGGACCTCGACCTCTTGTCCGTCGATCGTCAACCTCGGCATCGTGCGTCTCGCCTTTTACGCGGCTTGCTTGTTCTGGGACGCCTGATACTCGGCGATACGCCGCTCGAGTTCCGGGCGGAAGTTGCGGATCAGGCCCTGGATCGGCCAGGCAGCGGCGTCACCGAGGGCGCAGATGGTATGGCCCTCGATCTGGCGGGTAACCTGGTCGAGCATGTCGATCTCCTCGAGACGCGCCCTGCCGTCGGCGATCCGTTCCATCACCCGCCACAGCCAGCCGGTGCCTTCCCGGCACGGCGTGCACTGGCCGCAGCTCTCGTGCTTGTAGAAGCGCGAGAACCGGGTGATGGCGCGGACAAGGTCGGTCGACTTGTCCATCACAATGACCGCGGCTGTCCCCAGCCCCGATTTCGCCTGCTGCAGGCCGTCGAAGTCCATGCGCACCGTCTCGCAGACGGCCTTCGGCAGCGCCGGCACCGAAGAACCGCCGGGAATGATCGCCAGCAGGTTGTTCCAGCCGCCGCGGACGCCGCCGGCGTGGCGCTCGATCAGCTCCTTCAGCGGGATGCCCATCTCCTCTTCCACCGTGCACGGGGTGTTCACGTGGCCGGAGATGTTGAAAAGCTTGGTGCCGGTGTTCTTCGGCCGGCCGATGCCGGCGAACCAGTCGCCGCCGCGGCGCATGATCGTCGGCACCACCGAGATCGTCTCGACGTTGTTCACCGTCGTCGGGCAGCCGAACAGGCCGACATTGGCGGGAAACGGCGGCTTCAACCGCGGCTGCCCCTTCTTGCCCTCCAGGCTCTCGATCAGCGCGGTCTCTTCGCCGCAGATGTAGGCGCCGGCGCCGCGATGCACATACATATCGAAGGCCCAGCCGGAGCCGCAGGCGTCGGGGCCGATCAGCCCGGCCTCGCGCGCCTGCTCGATCGCCGCCTCCAGCGCCTGCGCCTCGCGGTAGAACTCGCCGCGGACGTAGACGTACGCCGCATGCGCGCCCATGGCGACGCAGGCCAGCAGGCAGCCCTCGACCAGCTTGTGCGGCTCATGGCGCATGATCTCCCGGTCCTTGCAGGTGCCGGGCTCGCCCTCGTCGGCATTGACCACGAGGTAGTGCGGACGGTCGCTGACCTCCTTCGGCATGAACGACCACTTCATGCCGGTAACGAACCCGGCGCCGCCGCGGCCGCGCAGGCCGGACTTGCGCACCTCGTCCTGAATCGCCATCCGGCCGCGCGCCACCAGGTCCTTGGTATTGTCCCAATCGCCGCGCGCCTGCGCGCCGTGCAGTCCCGGTTCGCCGAAGCCGTAGAGGTTGGTGAAGATCCGGTCTTGATCGCTCAGCATCAGGCTTCTCCGCCGGACTTGCCGGCTCCCTGCGGGGCTCCCGGCATGCTTGCCAACGACGTCAGGCCGCCCGCCGGCTCGGCAGCGCGGCGGCCACTCTGCGGGCCCGGCCTCGGCGTCTCGCCGCGTGCCAGCGCATCGAGGACGGCCGCGGTGGTCTCCGGCGTCAGGTCCTCATAGTAGTCGTCACCGATCTGCATCATCGGCGCGTTGACGCAGGCGCCGAGACACTCCGCCTCCGAGACGGTGAACAGCCCGTCCGCGGTGGTTTCGCCCGGGCCGATGCCGAGCTTCTGCCGGCAGGCGGCGATGATGTCGTCGGAGCCGCGCAGCCAGCACGGCACGTTGGTGCACACCTCGACGTGATGCCGGCCCATCGGGTGCAGCTTGAACATCGTATAGAAGGTCGCCACCTCGTAGACGCGGATCGGCGCCATCTGCAGGAAGTCGGCGATGTAGTCGAGGGCCTGCAGCGTCAGAAAACCGGCGTTCTGGCGTTGTGCGAGATGCAGCAGCGGCAGCAGCGCGCTGGCCTGCCGGCCTTCCGGATACTTGGCGATATGGCGGTGGGCCTCTGCCAGGTTGTCCTCGGTGAAGGCGAATGGCGGGCCGGAAACGGCGATCTCTCCGCGCGAACTCATCGATCAACTTCCCCGAAGACGATGTCGAGCGAACCGAGAACGGCGACGACATCGGCGAGCATGTGGCCGCGGCAGAGGAAATCCATCGCCTGCAGGTGGGCGAAGCCCGGCGTGCGGATCTTGCAACGGTAGGGACGGTTGGTGCCGTCGGCGACGAGGTAGACGCCGAACTCCCCCTTTGGCGCCTCGACGACCGTATACGTCTCGCCCGCCGGCACGTGGTAGCCCTCGGTATAGAGCTTGAAGTGATGGATCAGCGCTTCCATCGAGTGCTTCATCTCGGCGCGCGGCGGCGGCGAGATCTTGCGGTCGTCGACCCGCACCGGCCCCGACGGCATGTCGTTGAGGCACTGGCGAATGATCTTCAGGCATTCGCGCATCTCATACATGCGCACCAGATAGCGATCGTAGCAGTCGCCGTACTTGCCGATCGGCACGTCGAAATCGACGCGGTCGTAGGCGTCGTACGGCTGCGCCTTGCGCAGGTCCCAGGCGACGCCGCTGGCCCGCAGGCAGGGGCCGGAGAAGCCCCAGTCCAGCGCCTGGGCGGCATCGATGACGCCGACGTCCACCGAGCGCTGCTTGAAGATGCGGTTCTCCGTCAGCAGCTCCTCGAGGTCGTCGATGCACTTGGGGAACTCTTCCGTCCACGCCCAGATGTCCTCGGCGAGGCCGGCGGGCAAGTCGAGGGAAACCCCGCCGGGACGGAAGTAATTCATGTGCAGGCGGGCGCCGCACACCCGCTCGCAGAACTCCATCAGGATCTCGCGCTGCTCGAAGCCCCACAGCATCGGCGTCATCGCGCCGATATCCATGGCGAAGGCGCAGACCGTGAAGATGTGATTGAGCACCCGGCCGATCTCGGCATAGAGAGTGCGGATGTACTGGCCGCGCGGCGGCGCCTGCACCCCCAGCAGCTTTTCCACCGCCAGCGCGAAGGCGTGCTCCTGGTTCTGCGGCGCGACGTAGTCGAGCCGGTCGAAGTACGGCACCGCCTGCTGGTAGCTCTTGTATTCGATCAGCTTCTCGGTGCCGCGATGCAGCAGGCCGACGTGCGGGTCGGCGCGCTCGATCGTCTCGCCGTCCATCTCCAGCACCAGGCGGAGAACCCCGTGCGCCGACGGATGCTGCGGACCGAAGTTCAGGGTGAAGTTCTTGATCTGGGTCTCGGCCATCAGCGCTTCTCGCCCGACTTCGCCTTCTCGTCCCCCGGCAGCAGCGCCTGCACGCCTTCCCACGGGCTGAGAAAGTCAAAGTTGCGGAAATCCTGCATCAGCTTCACCGGCTCGTAGACGATGCGCTTCTGCTCGTCGTCCCAGCGCACCTCGACATAACCGGTGAGCGGGAAATCCTTGCGCAACGCGTGCCCCTCGAAACCATAGTCGGTGAGCATGCGGCGCAGATCGGGATGGTCGCGGAACAGGATGCCGTAGAGGTCCCACGCCTCCCGCTCCCACCAGCCGGCGGAACTGAAGACGCCGGTGGCCGTCGGCACCGGCGTGCGCTCGTCGGCCCGCACCTTGATGCGGATGCGCAGGTTGTGGGTCAGGCTCAGCAGATTATAGACGACGTCGAACCGCTCCTCGCGGCTGGGGTAATCGGCGCCGCATACGTCCATGAGCTGCTTGAACTGGCAGTTGACGTCGTCGCGCAGGAAGCTGAGGACGCGCACGATCGACTCGCGCCGTACCAGCACCATCAGCTCCTCGCGGTCGATGTCGACCGAAAGAACCGCATCGTGCAGCGCCGCCTGCACGTATTCGCCAAGGTCGCGAAGTGCTAGATCCATGATGCCCTGCGAGCTTCGGAGACTACGGCTAGCGCCACAGTGTTCCGGTACGCTTTATCTTCTTCTGCAACAAAAGGATACCGTAAACCAGCGCCTCCGCCGTGGGCGGGCATCCGGGTACGTAGATGTCGACCGGCACCACCCGGTCGCAGCCACGAACGACCGAGTAGGAGTAGTGGTAGTAGCCGCCGCCGTTGGCACACGAGCCCATCGAGATGACGTAGCGCGGCTCAGCCATCTGGTCGTAGACCCGCCGGAACGCCGGCGCCATCTTGTTGGTGAGCGTACCAGCGACGATGATCACGTCGGACTGGCGGGGACTGGGCCGGGGCACCACGCCGAAGCGGTCCAGATCGTAGCGGCTCACGTAGGCGTGCATCATCTCGATGGCACAGCACGCCAGCCCGAAGGTCATCGGCCACATCGAGCCGGCACGCGCCCAGTTGACGACGTTGTCGAGCTGGGTCAGCAGGAAGCCCTTTTCCTGCACCGCGTCGGTGACGCCCTTCCACAGCTCGTCGACATCGCCCGCCGGCGGTATCACCGTGCCCGATTTTGCCGGGTCTTGGATCACTCCCATTCCAGCGCTCCCTTCCGCCACTCGTATATAAATCCAACGGTCAGGATTGCGAGAAAAAGCATCATCGACCAGAAGCCAAAAACACCGATATCTCCGAGGGCTACGGCCCACGGGAAGAGGAAGGCAACCTCCAGGTCGAAGACGATGAAAAGGATGGCGACGAGGTAGAAGCGGACATCGAACTTGCCACGCGAATCCTCGAACGGATCGAAGCCGCACTCGTAAGGGGCGTTCTTCTCCGGGTCGGGACGTTCGCCGGCGACGACGTACGATGCTCCCACCGCCGCTCCGGCGATGACGATCGCAAGCCCGAGAAAAACGAGGATGGGCAGGTATTCGATGAGAAGTGGCGACACGCGATCCTCGTGAGCCTTTCGGGCGAAAGGCGGCGGATGGCGGGAGTGACGGGACTCGAACCCGCGGCCTCCGGCGTGACAGGCCGGCGCTCTAACCGACTGAGCTACACCCCCGGACGACCGCCGACCGGCCGGGATGCGAGGATCTATCCCTTACCGCCCGAGGGTGTCAAGCAGCGCAGGCGCGGCGGCGCGCAGCGCTTTCGGCCCGGCCGCCGCCGCGTTTCCATTTGCTGCATCCGGTTCCCCCGCAGCCCGGGGTCCGGCCTCCGCTCCGCCGCCGCTGCCGGGCTTCGCGGCCGCGGTGTCCTTGCCGTTTCTGCAACGTCCGCGGGGCCGCGCGACCCGGGAGCACGCATTCCGCTTGACGGCATGCGGATCGGTCGTCAGGATATTGCAACTCACTCGCACTCGCAATCCTGTCCTGATATTGGCGTTTGCTCATGGAACCTTCCGACGTCGCCCTTCTCGTCGTACTCGGCTCCGCGGACAGCGGCCCTGCCTCGGTGGAGGAGATCGTGGGGGTCGCCCGCATGATGGCCCCGCAGGACTGGCACCCGACGGCCGATACCATCCGCCTGTGCGCCGAACGGGCTATCCTCAAGGGGTTGCTGCAACCGGTGCGCTGCAACGGCGATATCGCCCACGTCGCCCTGGAGACGACGCCGGCCGGCAGGGCGGCGATCGTCGAGCTGCTGCGGCAGCCGATCGGCCCCTCGTGCGGCGGCTACATCCGCGCCTGCATGAGCGCCAAGCTGTGCTTCCTGCACCATCTGCCGGTCGCCGAACGACAGTGTGACGGGGAGAAGCTGGCCCGCCTCTACCGCGACGCCATCCGCCGGTTGCGACGCCTGAAGCGCTCGCCGCCGCTCGTCGGATCGGCGTGGGGCGAGGTGCGGCACGAGATCGTCCGCATGGAATCCGAGCTCGCTTTCCTCGACGGCATGCGCCATCGCCACCCCGGTGAGGCAAAGCTCGGCGGCGGCCCACGAAACGGGATGCAACGGCCATGATCATCTGGCGCGGACTTGACCCGAAAGCCCTCGCTTCCATCCTCGTCCACGTGAGAGACTTGGTTGCGACCCGCAGGATCCCCCGGCAGGGCGGGGCGCCCGCGCCGGCACCCCCTCCTCCCGGCGGACCACGGCGGCGCAAGCGGCCGTCTCCGCGCTGACAAGGCTGCCTCAAAGTGACCCCCACGAGGCCGGAGGCCGGTCGCATCCGACAGTCATCAGAGGACGCGACATCCATGGCACTCGCAGACGGTGACAAGGAGCCGGTTATCTCCATCCTCAACCACATCATGGAAACGGAACTCGCCGGCGTGGTCCGTTACACCCACTACTGCTTCATGGTTTCCGGCTACAGCCGCATTCCCATCACCAAGTGGCTGCGGCAGCAGGCCGACGAGAGCTTGCGGCACGCCCAGGAGGCGGGAGAGCTGGTCACCCAGCTGGGCGGGCAGCTGTCGCTCAAGGTGGGCCCGCTGCTGGAGACGTACAGCCACGACATCGGCTCGATCCTGCGCGAATCGCTGGCCCATGAAGACTTCGGGCGGCGCCTCTACGAGGAACTCCTCCGTCGGGCGAGTGGCCGCTCGGTGCTGATCGAGGAGTACGCCCGGCGGCTGATCGTCGAGGAGGAGGCCCACGCCGGCGCCGTCGAGAAGATGCTGCGTCACCCCGCAGCCGCGGCTGTCTCCGGCGATGCTTAAGCGTTTTCCGCCATCGCATTGGCAACCCGGCCGGCGAGGCGGCGCGTTTGGCTTGCTGGATGGCGTCAGCAGAACCCACAACAGATTCTCCCCCGATGCACCGCCGGGCCCGGGTTCGTCCCGGCTCCGCACACCTTGCCATGGGTCCCGTATCCGGGGGATGAGCGGGGGTGCGCGGATCTCGTCCGCGCATGACGGCACCGCCAGCCGGCGACCGGCCGGTCATGCTCAGCCGTCGTGGCCGGGAGCTTCCCGGTCATCCCCGCTTTCTTGCGACACAAGCGGCAACGGCGATCGCCGCCCTGGCGTGGCCCGTCGCCGCGCCGCGGCCATCTGAGAGGGCCCGGCAATGCTCGTTCCCTTTCTCATCATGCTGCGCGAGGGTGTCGAAGCGGCGCTGATCGTCGGCATCGTCGCCGGCTACCTGAAGCAGACGGGCCACGCTGCCTGGATGCCGGCGGTGTGGGTCGGCATCCTGCTCGCGGTCGCCCTGTCGCTGTTCGTCGGCGCCGCCCTGCAGATCGCCAGCGCGGAGTTCCCGCAGAAGGCGCAGGAGCTGTTCGAGGCCATCGTCGGCCTCGTCGCCGTCTTCGTGCTGACCACGATGGTGTTCTGGATGCGCAAGGCGGCGCGCTCGATCAAGGCGGAGCTGCACGCCTCGATCGACTCAGCCCTTGCCGCCAGCGGCGGCGGCGCCAAGGGCTGGGCGCTGGTCGGCATGGTGTTCTTCGCCGTTGCCCGCGAGGGACTGGAATCCGTCTTCTTCCTGCTCGCCGTCTTCCAGCAGAGCAGCGGCGCGGCCGCCCCGCTGGGGGCTCTGCTGGGTATCGCCGCGGCGATCGCGATCGGCTGGGGGATCTACGCCGGCGGCCTGCGCCTCGATCTTCGCCGCTTCTTCCGCTGGACCGGCATCTTCGTGCTGATCGTCGCCGCCGGCATCCTCGCCGGGTCCGTCAGGGCCCTGCATGAGGCCGGCGTGTGGAATCAGCTGCAGACCATCGCCTTCGATGTGAGCGGCGTGCTGCCGATGGACAGCCTGATCGGATCGGTCTTTGCCGGCATCTTCGGCTATCACGACACGCCCGCGGTGGGTGAGGTGCTGGCCTACGTCGTCTTCCTGGCGGTCACGCTGTTCGCCTTCCTGCGGCCGCCCAGCGCCGCCCGGCCGGCCTCCCTGCCGCCGGCACCGCACGTTCCAGGGGAAAGGCACAGGGCATGACATCCGCATCCGGATCGCCGCCGGCACCCGAGCGGCATCCACCCAGCGCCACCATGAAGCTTGCCATCGGCGCCGCCGTGGCGCTGGTGGTGGCCGGCGGGATCGCCTTCTACCTCGCCTCGCGGACCGCCCGGCACGAGGCACGGGACGCCGCCGGAGTGGTGACGGTGACCATCACCGGGCGCACCTGCGAGCCGAACGAGCTGACGGTGCCGGCGGGCCGCAACACCTTTCGCATTGTCAACAAGTCCGAGCGCGCCGTCGAGTGGGAGATCCTCGACGGGGTGATGGTGGTCGAGGAGCGCGAGAACATCGCCCCCGGCTTCACCCAGACGCTGACCGCCAAGCTGGTACCCGGCACCTTCGCCATTACCTGCGGCCTGCTCAGCAACCCGCGCGGCACGCTGCACGTCACGCCCACCGCCGAATCCGAGGCGGCGAAGACCGCTGGCGGGCCGCCGCCCGTCGCCTTCATCGGGCCGCTCGCCGAGTACCAGGTCTACCTGGCGCTGGAGAGCGCGGCGCTGGGCCAGGCCGCCGAACAGTTGGTCGCCGCTGTCAAGGCGGGCGATCTCGCCCAGGCGAAGCTTCTCTACGCCCCGGCCCGCGCCCCCTACGAGCGGATGGAGCCGGTGGCCGATCGTTTCGCCGACCTCGAGACCGCCATCGACGCCCGCGCCGACTATTTCGAGGGGCGCGAGCAGGACCCCGGGTTTACCGGCTTCCATCGGCTGGAGTGGGGCCTGTTCGCGCAGAACAGCACTGAGGGACTGGCTCCGATAGGCGACAAGCTGCTGGCGGACATCGCGACGCTGCGCCAACGCGTCCGCACCCTCGACCTGCCGCCGGAGGCGTTGGCAACCGGGGCGCAGCGGGTGGTGGAGCGGATCGCCGACCAGAAGATCGACGGCAGCGAGGACCGTTACGCCCATACCGATCTGTCCGACTTCGACGCCAATCTTGCTGGCAGCCGCAAGATCGTCGATCTGCTGCGCCCGCTGCTCACGCCGATCGACCCCGCGCTTGCCGCCGACGTCGACCGGCAGTTCACCGCAGCCGAAGCGTTGCTCGCCCGCTACCGTCAGGGCGACGGCTTCGTCTCGTACGACCGGATCAGCGCCGACGAGCGCGCCGCCCTCGCCAAGCAGATGCGCGAACTCGCCGCCGCCATCGCCCGGCTGAATGCGGCCCTCGGACTGGCTTGAGCGAAGGAAGAACAGGGATGACATCCCGCGACCGCAACAACGCTGCCAGCGTCAACTCCACGGTCGGGCTCGACCGGCGGCAACTGCTGCTCGGCCTCGGCGCCGCCGCGGGGGCGCTGACCGCCACAGAGGCGGCGGCCGGAACCGCCGCCGCGGCGACTGATCCCGACAACGTTGCCCGCGCACCGCTGAGCGACAAGACCCAGGAACGACAGCCGTTCTACGGCGAACACCAGGCGGGGATCGTCACCCCGCGCCCGGCTACCGGTATCGTCGCCAGTTTCGATGTGCTGGCACCGATGCCCGAAGATCTGGTCCGACTGTTCCGGACGCTGACCGCCCGCTGCGCCTTTCTGATGGAAGGCGGAACGCCGCCGGAACAGGATCCCCGCTTTCCCCCGGCGGATTCCGGTCTGCTGGGTCCGGTGGTCTTTCCGGACAACCTCACCATGACCGTCTCGCTCGGTGCGTCGATGTTCGACCAGCGCTTCGGTCTGTCCGAACAGCGGCCGCGGCGGCTGGTGCGGATGATGCGGTTTCCCAACGATGCCCCGGATGCGGCCCGCTGCCACGGCGACCTGTCGCTGCAGATCTGCTCCAACACCGCCGATACCAACATCCATGCCCTCCGCGACATCCTGAAGACGATCCCCGACCTGCTGGTGCTGCGCTGGATGCAGGAAGGCTCGGTGCCGGTGCTGCCGGCCAAGCCGGGGGCGGCATCGGAGAGCGCGCGGAACTTCCTCGGCTTCCGCGACGGGTCCGCCAATCCGGATGCGGGCGATGCGGCGATGATGGACGCGGTGGTGTGGGTCGGCGCCGATCAGGGCGAGCCTGAGTGGGCGCGCGGCGGCAGCTACCAGGTGGTGCGCATCATCCGCAACTTCGTCGAGCGCTGGGACCGGACGCCGCTGCGCGAACAGGAGCAGATCA
>JBDHSN010000027.1:0-24817 GCA_039808105.1 Rhodospirillales bacterium | reverse complement strand
ACCGGCACCATCTCGCTGCTCGCCGACAACGTCTCCTCCGGCCTCGAGCCGGTGTTCAGCTTCCGCTACATCCGCCACGTGCTGATGCCGGACGGCAGCCGCCGCGAGGAGGAGGTCTCCGACCACGCCTACCGGCTGTTCCGCCGCCTGAAGGGCGAGGATGCGCGGTTGCCGGAGTATTTCGTCGATAGCCAGGGGCTGTCGCCGCGCGACCACCTGGTGATGCAGGCGGCCGTGCAGCAGTTCATCGACAGCTCGATCTCGAAGACGATCAACTGCCCCGAGGACATCACCTTCGACGAATTCAAGGACGTCTACCTGCAGGCGTACGAGCTGGGCTGCAAGGGCTGCACCACCTACCGTCCCAACGAGATCACCGGCGCGGTGCTGCAGGTAAAGGAGAAGACGGCCGAGCCGTCGGCGAAGGACGCCCAGCCGGAGCTGCCGCTGGCGCCGCCGATCGCCTCCGGCAAGCCGCGCGACGAGGGCGATTCCGGGGCGATCGTGCAGATGTTCCGGCCGCTCGACCGGCCGGAGGCACTGCCCGGCAAGACCTACAAGGTGCGCTGGCCGGAGAGCGATCACGCCATCTACATAACCCTCAACGACATCATCCAGGACGGCCGACGACGCCCGTTTGAGGTATTCATCAACTCCAAGAACATGGAGCACTATGCCTGGACGGTGGCGCTGACCCGAATGATCTCGGCGGTGTTCCGCCGCGGCGGCGATGTCTCCTTCGTCGTCGAGGAACTCAAGGCGGTGTTCGACCCCCGTGGCGGCCAGTGGATGCGCGGCCGCTACGTTCCGAGCCTGCTGGCGGCGATCGGCGAGGTCATCGAGACGCACATGATCGACATCGGCTTCCTGCCGGTCCCCGGGCAGGAGCACGCGGCCCGGCGCGAGGCGGTCGAGGCCGGCGGCCGCGCCACCGCCGCAGCGCGCGATCGCCGCTTCCGCCAGTGCCCCAAGTGCGGGCAACCGTCGCTGATCCGCCAGGAGGGTTGTGATACTTGCCCCAGTTGCGGCTACTCAAAGTGTAGCTAAGCCATCACACGCCCGCGCAACTGGCGATAGATTTCCCCTCACCAGGGGTAGTTTAGCCCAATTTCGTTCGTTTTGTTGCTTTGTCGCAACATCTCGTCGCCGTGATGACGCACCCGGCTTTCCGCACTGCCGGCGTTTGGTGTATGACTTTGCTCAGCGAAGGGGATCGACGGTGCTGAGCATAATCATACCGACTTTGAACGCCGCAACCGTCCTGGGGACCACCCTCGCCGCCTTTTCTACGACCAGCGCCATCGCCTACGAGATCATTGTCGCCGACGGCGGCTCGATCGACGACACCGCTGCCGTTGCCATCGACGGCGACGCCATTTTCCTGGAGACAGCGCGCGGGCGCGGGCGGCAGATGGCCGCCGCCGCTGCTGCCGCCGCCGGCGACTGGCTGCTTTTTCTGCACGCCGACACCCGGCCGATGCCCGGCTGGGCTCACGCCGTCGCCACCTTCATCTCCGATCCCGGCAATGCCGTCGTCGCCGGCTACTTCCACCTGACGCTGGACGACGACTCCTGGGCGGCCCGCCACGTCGAACGGCTGGTCCGCCTGCGCAACGTGCTGTTCGGCCTGCCGCACGGCGACCAGGGACTGCTGATCCACCGCAGCTTCTACGACCAGCTCGGCGGCTACCGTTGCCTGCCGCTGGTGGAAGACGTCGACCTCGCCCGCCGCATCGGACGCCGGCGGTTGCGCCCGGTGGGCGCAACGGTAACCACCTCAGCGGAAAAGTACCGTCGCGACGGCTATCTGATGCGGCCGCTGCTGAACTGCTGCCTGCTCGCCCTCTACGCCGTCGGCGTCTCGCCGCACCGCCTCAGCCGGCTGCAACGCTGAAGCTTCTCCGCATCCCCTCAGCTGGCGAACGGCTCAGGACAGGCCGACGTCGTTGATCAGGCTTGCCGCCAGCGCTGGGTCGTCGTCGGCGACGGTGGCCGGCAGCGGCTCCGACTCCCGCGCCACGTCGATGATGCGGGCCAGCACCGCCGGCTCCTGGGCGCCGCAGGTGACGAGCCCGCCGTTGAACACGAACGCCGGTACGCCGTTGATACCGAGCCGGTGGGCCCGGGCGTTCTCGGCATAAATGGTGGCGAGATCGGCGTCGCTGCGCAGGTACATGCGCAGCAGCCGGACGTCGAGGCCGACCTCGCGGCCGATCTGGACGAGCACGCCGATGTCGCCGATGTCCCGGCCGCGGACGAAATGACTGTAGTAAAGCGCTTCGACCGCGCTGTCGGCGCGCTCGTAAAGCCCGGCGAAGCGTACCAGCCGGTGCGCGTTCACGGTATTCGGCGTCCGCCGGATGCGGTCGAAGGCGAAATCAATCTCCACCGACTGGCCGACATCGGCGATGGCGACGTGGATGCGGCCGACCCGCGCCTCGCTGCCGAACTTGCGGATGAGGTAGGTGGTGCGGTCGATACCCTCCGCCGGCAGGTCGGGATTGAGCAGGAACGGCCACCAGTCCAGCTGCGCGCGGATGCGCGGCCGCATCGCCAGCGCCCGCTCAAGCTGGCGCTTGCCGATGTAGCACCAGGGACATCCCGGATCGAAGATGATCTGAATGCGCATGACCAGTTCCGCAGGACAGGGCCGGCAGCATGCCAGCTTGCCGCAAGATATGCTCCGATGGGCGGGCGCGAACAACCACCGTCTGCGCACGCCGCCGGTTTTTCGCGTCCTCGTTCCCGCCGCACCGCTGCCCTGCCGGCACCGTCCGGGCGGCTGGCGTCACCCTCCCTGCCCCATCCCTGCCCCCGGCGGGTCCTGGACAACCCCGCGAATGCCTCGCAAGATAGCTCGGGCATTCCCTTCCCGGGGTTGGTGAGGTGTACGAGAGCACCCGCTACGAGGTCGTCGTTGTCGATCCGCAGGACTCCGGCTTGCGTGCGGTCCTGGAGCCGGCGATCCGCCGCGAGGTGGCCGCGCTCGGCATCGATGCCGCAGCATCGCTGCTGTTTCGCGGCCCGGGCGAGGTCCGTGACCTGCGGACGCGCGATCATGTCGTCGGCGTCTACCGGGGCGGTCCCCGCCAGGATGCCGCCTGCACCGCGGCAGCGCAGACGTTGTCGAAAGCCGGCATCAGCATCCTGCCGCTCGTCGACGACCTCCTGGATTACCCCAAAAAGGTGCCTTCTGTCCTGCAGCCGATCAACGGCATGGCGATCGACAAGGGCGATTCGCAGATGCATGCGGCGGTCGGCCGCATCCTCGAGATGCTGCAGCTGCTGCGGGAGCAGCGCCGGCTGTTCATCAGCTACCGGCGCAGCGAGTCGCGCGAAGTGGCGCTGCAGCTCTACCACGTCCTGCAGGAGCGCCGCTTCGACGTCTTCCTCGACACCCACGGGGTGCAGACCGGCGACCGCTTCCAGGCGGAGCTGGGCCAGCGCCTGCTCGATGCCGACGTGATGATCTTTCTCGACACCACCGGCGCGCTCGCCAGCGAGTGGATCCGCCACGAGATCGAGATTGCCAACGCGCTGGCCATCGGCGTGCTGCAGGTCCTCTTCCCGCGCCCGCCGGCACCGGGCGGCGGCCTCGACCGCGCCCGCTTCACCGAACTGTGCGAGCCGTTCGAGCTCGCCGAGCCAGACTTCCTTGGCGGCGTCTTCCGCGGCGATGGCAGCGAACGGCTGGCGCCGGATATGCTGAGCGCCATCGCCGTGCACGTCGAGGGCTTGCGGGCGCGCGGCATGGCGGCGCGGCACAGCCGGCTGACCGCCCGGCTGCTGGCGGCAATGGAGGAGTTGCCCGCCGGCCGCCGGCCTGCCTATCAGGTCGAGCCCGGCCGCCATGTCACCATCCGGCGGCGCGGCGGCGATGTCCGGGTGTTTCCGCGCGTCGGCGTCGTCGACTCCCGCTGCCTGCACCGCGCCGAGACCGCCGCCGGGAAGCTGCCGGTGGCGGTGCTGTACGATCCGACCGGCCTGCGCGTAGACTCGCAGGAGCATCTCGACTGGCTGTGCCGCTACGCCGGCATCGTCCCCATCTCGTTGCTGGAGACCGAGCAGTGGGTGAGCGGCGGATGAAGACGGTTTTTCTCTCGGCCAGCATTCCCGACCCGAAGCGCGACCCACGCTTTTTCGAGACCGCCGATGTCGTCGCCATCGGCGATGCCGTGCACGCCCTGTGCTCGGTGGTGCTGGCCGAGGACCGGCTGGTATTCGGCGGCCATCCGGCGATCATCCCGATCGTCCAGCGGGTGGCGGAGAGGCTGGGCCGGCCGATGTCCGTCGGCCTCTATCTCTCGCGGTTCTTCGAGGACAAGTTCCCGCCGGAGTGGCGGCGGTTCGAGAACGTCGTGCTGACCAGGGCCGGACGCGACCGCGACGACAGCATCGAGCTGCTGCGCGCGCAGATGCTGGCGGCAGTGCCGTTCGCCGCCGGCGTCTTCATCGGCGGCATGGACGGCATCCTCGACGAATGGCGTCTGTTTCGCGCCCGCCACCGGCAGGCGGCGGCGTGGCCGATCCCCACCACCGGAGCGGCGGCGCGGATGATCTTCGAGGACGAAAGGCTGTGGGAGGGCCGTGACCGGAGCCGTGATGAGGAGCTGCGCAGCGATCGCATCTATGCCCGGCTGTTCCGCCGCCTGCTGGCCGGCGACCGGCCAGCCTAGCCCCCCGCCCTCCTGCAGGCCAATCATCATCGAACGGTCATCCGGCGATAACCGCGCTGTCGCACACGCCCGCCACGATATATCCCGCGCAAAGGGGTCGACCACAGGCCCACGACGGTTTGCCGGTCGCCACTTTGCCTGAGCTATTCTGCGTTCGCGCACAGGGGCATTGGCATGGGTGAGAAGTTCGAGATCGGCGAAGACGAGCGCCGCGCCATCGATGGCGCCCTGGCGGCCGCGCCGTCCCGCAACGGCAGCGGCGACTACATCGAAGACGTGATGCGCGAGCGGATGCGCCGACGCGACTTTCTCAGATCCGCCGGCGCCGCCGGGGCGGCGGGCGTTGCTCTCGTCGCGCTTCCGCCGCTGGCCGGTGAGGCCGCGGCGACGCTCGCCCCGGCGCAGCCCGGCTCCCGGCTGCGGTTTACTCCGGTGACCGCCAGCACTGCGGATCAGCTGAGCGTTCCGCCAGGTTACGGCTGGAACGTGGTGTTGCGCTGGGGAGATCCGCTCACTCCCGGCGCGCCTGTCTTCGACGTCCACAATCAGAGCGCCGACCGCCAGGCGCGGCAGTTCGGCTTCAACTGCGATTTCGTCGGCTGGTTTCCGCTGCCGCCCTTCGCCCGCAACGCCGTCGCGAGCGAAGGCAAGCTGTCCGCCGGCACCGGCGACCGGCTGCTGCGCGGCTACCCGGCGCTGACCCGCAAGGCGGTGAAGCGCTCGCTGCTGGTGGTGAACCACGAGTATACCTCGGGCGCCGAGATGTTCCCCGGCTACGACGCCGCCGCGCCCACCGAGCCGCAGGTGCGGGTCGAGATCGAGGCGCACGGCTGCTCGATCGTCGAGATCTGCCGGACACCCGGCGGTGGCGAGGAGTTCATCAAGGAGTCGCCGTTCAACCGGCGGATCACCGGCTCCACCCCCATCGCCATTTCCGGCCCGCTGCGCGGCGATCCGCGCCTTGCGACCGGCTATGCGCCGCACGGCGGCCATGTCCGCGGCATGCTCAACAACTGCTCCGGCGGCAAGACGCCGTGGGGCACGGTGCTGACCTGCGAAGAGAACTTCGACCAGTACTTCGCCAACTTCTCGGCCCTGGCGCAGGACAGCGATGCCTATAAGGCCTCCGCCCGCATTCCCGCAGCGGCAGGCGCGACCGAGCGCAAGTGGGAACGCACCGCCGCCCGCTTCGATCTGGCGCAGGAGCCGAACGAATACGCGCGCTTCGGCTACGTGGTCGAGATCGATCCGTACGATCCGGAATTCATGCCGGTCAAGCGCACCGCCCTCGGCCGCTTCAAGCACGAGGCGGCGGTCCCGGCGATCACCGCCGATGGCCACGTCGCGGTCTACACCGGCGACGATGCGCGCTTCGAATACGTCTACAAGTTCGTTTCCGACGGCACCTTCAACCGCTGGAACCGCAAGAGCAACTTCAGCCTGCTCGACTCCGGCACCCTCTACGTTGCGAAGTTCACCGCTGCTGGCACCGGCGAGTGGCTGCCGCTGACCCCCGCCAATCCCAAGCTGGCCGGCTGGTCACTGAACGACATCCTGATCAACACGCGGGGCGCGGCCGACCTTGTCGGCGCCACCAAGATGGACCGGCCGGAGGACATCGAGGTCTCCCCGGTCACCGGCAAGGTCTACGTCTCGCTCACCAACAACACCGCCCGCACCACGGTGGCCGCCGATACCGGCGAAGCCGCCGCCAACCCCCGGCTCAACAACGCCTGGGGCCACATCATCGAACTGCGGGAAAACGGCAACGACGCCGGCGCTACCGGCTTCACCTGGGAGATTCTCATCCTCTGCGGCGATCCCGGCAATCCCGCCCACGGCACCTTCTTCGCCGGCTTCGATGCCGCGCGGGTCAGCCCGCTGGCGTGCCCGGACAACCTCGCCTTCGACAGCGACGGCAACCTGTGGATCGCCACCGACGGCATGACCTCCGCGAAGAACTTCACCGATGCCGACCTCGGCGTCGGCAGCAGCGGCCGCGGCGTCAACGACGGCGTCTTCCCGCTGCCGGTGGAGGGAACCGATCGCGGCTACCTGCGGCAGTTCCTCAGCGGCGTTGCCGGCTGCGAGATCTGCGGGCCGGAGTTTTCCGGCGACAATTCGGTGTTCTTCGCCGGCATCCAGCACCCGGGCGAGGGCGGCGGGCTGCCGAACACGATCAGCGCCTGGCCGGCGGGCAACTTCCCGCCGAAGCCAAGCGTCATCGCCGTCTACAGGAAGGACGGCGGCAAGATCGGCACCTGATCCGCCCCCCGGCGGCGGAGTGTTTGTGACCGCCGGGGTTTCCGCAAGGCGGCGGTGGTCACCGGCCGAGCGTGTAGAACTCCGCGTTCGGCCGCATGCTGGTGACATTGGCGAGGCGGTTGGACAGGGCGAAGAAGGCGGCGATCGCGGCGATGTCCCAGACGTCTTCCTCGGTGAAGCCGTGCGCCTTGAGCGCGTCGATGTCGGGCTCGCCGACCGCGTGGGCCCGCCGCGACACCTTGACGGCGAAATCCAGCATCGCCTTCTGTCGGTCGGTAATGTCCGCCTTGCGGTAGTTGGTCGCCACCTGGTCGGCGATCAGCGGGTTCTTCGCCCGGATGCGCAGGATGGCGCCGTGGGCGACGACGCAGTACTGGCACTGGTTCATGTTGCTGGTGGCAACGACGATCATCTCGCGCTCGGCCTTCGAGAGGTTGCCGGGTTTGTCCATCAGCGCATCGTGATAGGCGAAGAAGGCACGGAATTCGTCCGGCCGATGCGCCAGCACCAGGAACACGTTCGGAACGAAGCCCGACTTTTCCTGCACCGCGAGGATTCGGCCGCGGATGTCTTCGGGCAGCTCGGCGATCTGCGGCACCGGAAAGCGGCTCACCGCCGCTTGCGCATCGGACATGGATCTTCCTTCAGAGCATCGAGGTTGTTATCGGTTCGGCCCGCGCCGCGCCGGATCGAGGACGGTGATGGTAAGGTCATTCCGCGCCGGCAGCGAGAGAAACGACGGGACCGTCCCCCCCGAAAGCAGCGCCGATCCTCTGCGCACCTCCGGTTGCGCGGCCGTTGAGGAGTTCGCGAGGATCGTTATCGCCGGCCCGGATGCTGAGGAGGACGGCGCCCGCGGCCGGCGATGCGTGGACTTGCAGCGGGCGACGGCACCGAATATCCCGTTCACCGCAGCATGCTGAACCGGGAAAAATGAAGATGCTTTCACCGCAGCGCATCGCCGTATTCGGCGCGATGCTGCTTGCCGCCCGCGCGGCATTCGCCGCCGAGGACCTGCTCTACGAAACGCCCCAGGAAGAATTCGAGCCCCCCCAGCAGGAGGTGCAGCCGGGTCCCTGGGGCCAGCTCGGCAGAATCCGGTTCGACAACTGGGGATACTTTCAGGAGAACGTCAACGGCAGCTACCAGTGGCAGTACCGGCCGCGGCTGTTCGTGCCGTGGGTCTTCGGCAACGACTGGATCGCCACCCTGCGGACCGACGTGCCCATACTCTACACCAACAACAAAGGGCCGGCTAACCGGGACGGCGGCTACTCAGGCGGCATCGGCAATGTCTTCTTCGAGCCGATCCTCGACACCGCGCCGGTTCTGCCGAACCTCACCCTGCGCACCAGCCTGCGGTTCGTGCTGAAATCCCCGGATGGGCCGCCGTTCGGGGTCGACAACCAGTACCAGATCGCCCCCGGCGCCGGGTTCACCTACCGCATGCCGGATATCCTGCGCGGGGTGACGTTCAGTCCCTACTTCCGCTGGATCCGCGGATACAACGGCGACCCCGGCACCGAGCTCATCGACACCGTGCAGCTGATCCCGGCGACCACCTTCCGCATCGCCGACGGCTGGTCCTTCGCGTTCTACGGCGAGAACCCGATCACCTACAACCGCAACACCGGCCGGTGGTTCGCCCCGCTCGACATGCTCCTCATCTTTCGGGCCACCGACAACCTCGAGTTCGCCTTCGGCGGCGCGACCAAGATCGGCGATCCCGCAGGCGCGACCTACGACCACATCATCAACGGCCGCGTGACCTTGTTTTTCTAGCGAGCGTCGCATCTCCCGGTCATCAGCGGTAGAAAAATCCCGACGGGAGCGGCGGCTTGCTGCTGATCGCGGCGTAAACTCCGTCACCATTATTCAAATAGACTTCTGCAAATGGCCTTCAGGTTAAAGAGCGCTGCCGGTCAATGCGAGTCCATAGCCTTTAGGACCATTATATTCACCACGTCATATCAAGACCACGCCTGTCATCCCACTGATTTAACTCACACATAAGTGCACGGGGATAATGACCCTCGTGGGGTGGTCGCGTTCCAATGTGGAATACCCTGCCGCTGTTCTCTCACCAGTTGCATAGATTACCAACGTCTGGTAGAATGTCGCTATTCAGTCAAGGAACTGGGGGCGGTTCCGATGAAATCCACAGTCCATATTGATCAATCTCTTCGATTATCCAGTGCCTTTGCGACCGGCTGGTTGACCCGATGTCGTCTCATTCTGATCAAGTATTGTCAATTAATGATCCATTGGCACGAGCGGGCACGACAACGGCGCCACCTCGGTGACTTGCCTGACGATCGGCTGCGCGACATCGGTGTCAATCGGCTCGAAGCGCGCCGCGAAGCGGAGAAGCCGTTCTGGCGGCCGTGACCGGAAGCTTGCCTGCCGCTGGGGGCCGACACCCTGACCCGACACCCCGGCAGGCAAGATAACCTACGTCAGCATTCGTGCTGACGTAGGTGTGTCAGCCCGACGGACTGAGCGTCTCCCTGCTGATCGGAAGGCTGGGGGTTCGAATCCCCACGCCGATTATGTTTTCTTCTTCGCGAGAAAGGCTCCGGGCAACTGTGCACCGGCAGGGTGGCAGCCGCCGCCCGGCGCCGTGCCGCCATCTTACACCGCCGGCTGCAGGCCGGCCGGGTCCAGTTCCAGCGGCGGTTGGCGCAGGAACTCGGTGGTGCGGTGCTTGCGGGTGAAGTCGTCGAAGGCGCGCTGCACCTGCACCGGCTGCAGGCCGAGCGCCGCCGCCACCTCCGCCACCGGCACGCCGTGCTCCTGGGCATACCACAGCAGGTCCATCGTCGCGAACGGCAGGCGGAAGAAGAACTCCTCCTGGGTGGTCGGCGCGCTGTAGGTGTCCGACGTCGGCGGCCGCTGCTGGATCACCTCGGGGACGCCGAGGAAGCGGGCGAGCTGGTAGATCTGCGTCTTGTAAAGGTGGACGATCGGCCGCACGTCGGAGCCGCCGTCGCCGAACTTCACGAAGAAGCCTTGGTCGTGCTCGTTCTTGTTGGGCGTGCCGATGACGAGGTAATTGCGCAGCTCGGCGTGGTAGTAGACCATCGCCATCCGGGTCCGCTGCTTGAAATTGGAGGCGGCGACGATCTGCGCGTACTCGCGCGGCGGCAGCCGCTTGCTGAGCACCTCGCCGGTAGGGGTGATCACCTCCAGGGTGAAGATGTTGAGCGAATCCTCGTCCAGCAGGTTCTGCGGCAGAACGATGCGCGCGGTGTAGCCGGCGGCGGCGTCGTACTCCGGGAAGACGCGGCGGATCGCCTCGTCGCGGCGGGGATAACAGCCGAAGCCCTCCAGCACCGGCGTGATCGTCTCCAGCACCGGCTCGACGCCGAAATGGCGCGAGACCATCGCCGACAGCCCCTCCGTCTCCGGATCGGAATCCTTCTCCGGCATCATCAGCGCCACCACGCGATCGACGCCGAACGCCCGCACGCACAGCCCCAGCGCCACCGCCGAGTCGATGCCGCCGCTGACCCCGAGCACGGCACCGCCGCGGCGCGCGCCGCGCGCCTGCTGGCGCAGCCAGGCGACGATCCGCTCGACCTCCGCCGCTGCATCGATTTCCAGCACCGCCGTGCTGAAGCCCATGTCCCGCTCTCCCTTCTGCTATTCCCGGATCGCCGCGCTGCTCAGGCGGCGGCGCGGTTTTCCAGACAGACCCGAACGTCGTCGTCCGCCGCCAACGGTGGCGGCATTTCGAAGTTCCGGATGAAGCGCTCGACGACGAGGTGGCTCGACAGGATGCCGACCAGCGCCATGTCGTCGGTCTCGCCGAGCCGGGCGCCCGACGCCGCCTTCGCCCGCAACTGGCGCACCGCCGCCGGCTTGAACAGGCCGGTTGCGGCGATCCGCTGCGGCGACAGCATCTCCTCCACCCAGTCGAGCCGTGCGCCGCTGAAGAAGCTGCGGTGGATCGGTGCGCGGAACGGCCGCTTCGGCCGCTGCCAGATCTCGTCGGGCAGCCAGCGCCGGCTGAGCTGCTTGAGCACGAACTTCTCGGTCAGCCCGCGCAGCTTGAGCCGCGGCGGCAAGAGGTTGCAGTAGTCGATGACCCGCGGGTCGAGGAAGGGGAAGCGCCCCTCCACCGCGTTGGCCATGGTCATCCGGTCGCCCTGCGACGAGAGCAGGTAGGGCGACATGAAGGTGGTGACCTCGAGGTACTGCGCCTGCGACAGCGGATCCCAGCGGCGGAAGCCGTCCGGATATACAGGCCCCGCGTCGGCCGGCTCGCCGCTCTCGGTGATCGCGCCGCGCAACGCGTCCGAGAAGAAGCGGCGGGTGCGCGCGGTGGTGCGCCAGCGCGGCCGGTGCGAGTAGTCGGGCGCCGCCCCGTCCTCCAGCCCGTCGCGGAAGAAGGCGGCGAGGTAGGCGCCGGCACCGCCGGTGAAGCCGGTGATCCACGGGTAGAGCCGGCGGAACAGCAGCGGACGGCGGCGCGAGTCCGGCTGCCGGGCCCAGAACCGGCGCACCTTCGCTTCCTTGAAGATGTCGTAGCCGGCGAGAAACTCGTCGGCGCCCTCGCCGGTCAGCACCACCTTGTAGCCGCTGCTGCGCACCAGCCGCGACAGAAGGAACATCGGCGCCGGCGAGGCGCGCAGCAGCGGCGCCTCGGTGTGCCAGACGACGTCGGGGAAGATGCGGCCGATGTCGGCGTGGGTCGCCCGCACCACCTGGTGATCGGTGCCGAGGAAACGGGCCATGCGCTGCTGGAAGCCGCTCTCGTCGAACTCGGCGTCATCGAAGGCGATGGAGAAGGTATCGAGGCGGTTGCCGGTGTAGTTGCGGATGATGGCGGCGATGGTCGAGGAATCGAGGCCGCCGCTGAGGTAGGCGCCAACCGGCACATCCGCCCGCAGCCGGATGCGGGTGGCATCGATCAGCAATTCGGCCAAGCCTTCGACCGCCTCCGCGACGTCCGGCCCGCCGGCGGCATCGCGATCCGGAAGCTGCAGCTGCCAGTACGGCTCGATCACCGGGTTGCCGCGCCGCACTGTCATGTGGGTGCCGGGCGGCAGCCACGAGATTCCGGCGAAGACGGTGCGCGGCGACTGCGGGCTCCAGCAGGTGAAGGTCTGGTCGAGCGCCACCGGATCGATCGCCGCGCTGACCCTGCGGTCGGCGAGGATCGCCTTGATCTCCGAGGCGAAGATCAGCGCGCCGCCGGCGATGGTGTAGAACAGCGGGCAGATGCCGAGGCGGTCGCGGGCGAGGAACAGCGTGCGCCGGCGCGCATCCCAGATGGCGAAGGCGAACTGGCCGTTGAGCCGGGCGACGCACGCCGGCCCGTACTCCTCGTAGAGGTGGAGGATGACCTCGGTGTCGGTATGGGTGGCAAAGCGGTGGCCGCGCGCTTCCAGCTCCGGCCGCAGCTCGACGTGATTGAAGATCTCGCCGTTGAAGACGATCCACAGCGTGCCGTCCTCGTTGGCGATCGGCTGCTGGCCGCTGCTCAGATCGATGATGCTGAGCCGGGCGTTGCCGAGGCCGACGTCACCGCCAAGGTAGATGCCGAACTGGTCCGGTCCGCGGTGGCGGATCATCGCCAGCATCTGCCGCAGGGCGGTCTCGCGGACCGGCTCCGCCGCGGCCGTCAGGTTGAGCGTTCCGACGATTCCACACATGGCCGGGCTCCGCTACGCAAGACCCGTCTTTTTGATCTTGCCCGAGGCTGTCGTCGGCAGCTCCGTGCGGAACTCCACGATCTTCGGCACCATGAAGTCCTCCAGATGCCGGCGGCAATGGGCCAGCACCTCGTTTTCCGTCAGCGCGGCGCCATTGGCGACGATGAACGCCTTGACCGCCTCGCCCATGATCGGATCGGGAACACCGACCACCGCCGCCGCCACCACGCCGGGCAGCGCGTGCAGGACGTTCTCGATCTCCTTCGGCGCCACCTTCTCGCCGCGGCTCTTGATGATGTCGTCCTTGCGGCCGACGAAATAGTAGAAACCGTCGTCGTCGCGGCGAAACAGATCGCCAGTGTGGCACACCCGCTCGCCCGGCAACGGCCCCGGCCGGTAGCGCTCGGCGGTGGCCTGCGGTGCGCCCCAGTAGCCGCGCATCACGTGGCGGCCGCGCACCACCAGCTCGCCGACGGCACCCGGCCCGAGCCGCCTTCCCGCTTCATCCTCGATCCACACCTCGGTGCCGGGAATGGCGATGCCGACCGAGCCCGGCCGCCGCTCCAGCTCCTCGGGCGGCAGCCACAGGGTGCGCTTGGTCTCGGTGAGGCCGTACATCGAGTAGAGCCGTGCCCAGGCAAAGCGGTCGCGGATCTGCTGGATGTGGCTCGGCGGCAGCGCCGCGGCGGTGTTGGTCAGATAGCGCAGGCTGGAGAGATCAAAGCTGCGCAGATCCATGTTGAGCAGGATGGCGAACATCGTCGGCACGCCGGGGAACCCGGTCACCCGCTCCTGCTCGATGCGCTTGAGGATCGCCGCCGGGTAGGCAAACGACGTCTCCAGCACCAGCGTGCCGCCGAAGCGGAAGGTCATCAGCAACTGGTAGAGGCCGTAGTCGAAGGACAGCGGCAGCACGCAGATGACGACGTCGTCCTCGACGTTCTGCAGGTATTCGATGATCGAGCCGCTGGCGAAGACGACGTTGCTGTGGTCGCTGAGCACCCCCTTGGGATCGCCGGTGCTGCCGGAGGTATAGATCAGGCAGGCGGCATCGAGGTCGATGTTGACGCGCGGCAGCGGCTCGGCGGCAAAGCTCTCCTGGATCGCCTCGAAGGTGAGCAGGCCATCCTGCCCGCCCGCTGCTTCGGCGGCGCGACGACCGGACAGCACGATCGCCGCCAGCGACGGCACCGCCGACCTCAGCGCGGCAAGATCGGCCGGCCCGATCTTCGCATCGGCGAGCAGCGCCACCGCGGCGCAGTTGCCGAGGATGTAGGCGAGCTTGTCGGGCTTGGTGGTGGCGTTGATCACCACGAACGCGGCGCCGGCCTTGAGCGTGGCGAAGATGCCGACCACCGCCTCGACCGAGTTGTTGAGGAAGATCCCGACCCGGTCGCCGCGCCGCACGCCGCCCTGCCGCAGCGCCGCCGCCAGCCGGTTGCTCATCGCATCCAGCTGGGCATAGGTCAGCCGGCGGCCGCCGCACACCAGGGCGACCTTGTCCGGCAGGCGTCGCGCGCTCTCCTGCAGGAAGTCGTGAACGAGCATGGCGAAGGCGTCAGCCGACCGCGCGGTGCAGTTTGCGGCAGACGAAGCTGGTCAGGCTGTTGACCGAGTCGAAGTTGTCGGGGATGAGCTCATCATCGGCAACGCCAACACCGAACTGCTTCTCGATGAACGATACCAGCTCCAGAACCCCCAGCGAATCGATGATGCCCTCCTCAAGGAAGGAGACATCACCACCGAGATCGAACTCGCCGTCGCTGAACAGCAGATTACGCGCAATATATCCCTGGATCTGCTCAGCGATCTCGCGACGGGCGTCGCCGACCGTGGCACTCCTCTGGACGTCGATACTCACCGCCAATCCCCTATCCTTTCTCTACCGGCGTTGAGCCGGCAGCCTCGGTTCCGATGATCGTGCTTCCACCCGATGGCGGAAGACGACGCTGCATGGGACGTTTCCCCCGGTGAATGCGGGTCAAGATGTCCGGCGCGCCAGTCGCCGGCGCTCGTGGTTGCCGACGAACAGGCTCAGGGCGGAAGCCGAAATCGACGAAGGTTCCGTTCCCTTTACCAGATAGACCTCCCGCTCTTTGGTATCCTTGAGGATGAGAGCGCCCGCTCCGATGACACATTCGCGCCCGATCCGGACGCCGTTGCGCAGCGTCGCGTTGGCGCCGATGAAACTGTACGCTCCGATCGTCACACCGCCGGTGATGACCACCCCCGGCGCAATGAAGCAGTGATCGCCGATCACCGCGTCGTGGCCGATGACGCTGCCGGCACTGATCACGACGTTATCACCGATCCGGGCGAACGGCTGAATGGCGCAGTTCTCCAGGATGAAGCAGTTCCGGCCGATCGCCAGGTCGGAGCAGTGGCTGGCCCGCGAGCTGACATAGCTGATCAACTCGTAGCCGCGCCGGGAACACTCGTCAAAGACCTCGGCCCGATTGCGGTTTACCCGCTTGTAACCGATGGCGATGAACAGGGCATATTGGTCGGGCGGGTAGTGCTCCTCAAGGGTGCTGAACGGCACCAGCTGCAACCCCATGAGAGTCTGGCCGCCGCCCTTGGCATCATGGGCAGTGAACGCCACCACCTCGTGCGGGCTATCCTCGGACAGGTAGACGTACGCCGTACGCGCCTGGTCGCCACCTCCGAAGATAACGACCCTCTTCATTCACCCCCCTCCATAGCAGGCACGCGCGAGCCCATCAATACACGCCCTCGCCGCCACAATTCTACCATTAAACCTTCCCCAAGTTCGTACTATCTGGCGCTCAACCGACGCGTTTGGTGGATGCCAGCCCGGTCCGGATGATGTCGATGACGCGGTCCTGATCGCTCTCGCCGAGAGCGCTGCCGGACGGCAGGCAGAGCCCGCTCTCGAAGCAGCCTGCGCTGACCGCTCCGCCGATGCAGCGTGCTCCGGCGAAGACCGGCTGCAGATGCATCGGCTTCCACACCGGCCGCGCCTCGATGTTCGCCGCTTCGAGGGTGCAGCGAACCGCCTCACGGTCGGCCCCGAACTCGCCGGGGTCGATCAGGATTACCGTCAACCAGCGGGTGCAGCGCCCATAGGACGCCTCCGGCATGAAGCTGATGCCGGGAAGACCGGCGAGACCGGCGCGGTAGCGGGCGAACACCGCCCGCCGCGCCGCAACGCGGTCGTCGAGCACCGCAAGCTGGCCGCGGGCAATGGCGGCGCAGATGTTGCTGAGCCGGTAGTTGTAGCCGAGGGTGGTGTGCTCGTAGTGCGGCGCCGGGTCGCGCGCCTGCTGGGCGAGGAAGCGCGCCTGATCGGTGAGCGCCCGGTCGTTCGAGACGAGAACGCCGCCGCCGGACGCGGTGATGATCTTGTTGCCGTTCAGCGAGAAGACCGCCGCCGCCCCGGCGCTGCCGACCGGACGGCCGCGGTAGGTCGCTCCCAGTGCCTCGGCGGAATCGGTAACCACCGGCACCCCGTACGGCTCACAGATGGCGAGGATGGTATCGATATCGCAGCTCTGGCCGTAGAGATCGGTCGGCACCACCGCCTTTGGCAGCCGCCCGATGCGGGCCGCCTTCTCCATCTCTTCGGCGAGCAGCGCCGTATCGATCGTCCAGTCCGCCGCGGAGACATCGAAGAACACCGGCTCGGCGCCAAGCTGGCAGATCGGCGAGACGCCGCCGACGAAGGTCAGCGTCGATGTCCACACCTCATCGCCGGCATCGACGCCGAGGAGCCGCAGCACCAGATGCAGGGCGGCGGTGCCGCTGGCGACCGCGGTCGCGCCGGCGACGCCGATCCGCTCGGCGAACTCGCGCTCCAGCGCATCGACCATCGGCCCGACCGGCGCCACATAATTGCTGGCGAACGCCTCTTCGACGAGCCGGCGTTCGCCGCCACTCATATGCGGCGGGGAAAGAAAGATCCGCTGCGCCGCGGTATCACCGCCGGGCGCGGCAGCAACCGGCGGCGTCACCGTCGCCAATCCTTGCAGTCTGGTCGTCGGCATTCAGTTCACCCCAACGGCGTACGCACGGATCCGGGAACGCCGACCGCGGTCGCCCCGTCGGGAACATCGCGGGTGATCACGGCGCCGGCGCCAATCTGGCACCAGGCACCGACGGTCCGTCCCGGCAGGATGACGCTGCCGGCCCCGACCATCGTACCCTCGCCGATGGCGACGTTGCCACACAAGGTGACGTTCGGCGCGATATGGCAGTAGTCGCCGACCACCACGTCGTGCTCGACGACGGCCGCCGTATTGACGATGACGTGCCGTCCGACCACCGCATCCGGGTTAACGACGCTGCCGGCGCACAGGATCGTCCCCGGCCCGATGCGGGCCCGCTTGTCGACGATGGCGGTGCGGTGAACGACGATCGCCCACACCGCCCAGCGCAGCAACAGGGCGATTTTCTTGCGGCTTTCGTTGTCACCGATGGCAATGATCGACGGGGCCTGGCCGTTGACCAGCGTCGGCAGCGACGCCTCGGTATAGGTCTGTACCGGATAGTCGAACACGTGGGTGGCGTTGCGCTGCGGATCGTGGTCGAGAACGAAGGCAACCCGCTGGTGCCCGCTCTCCGCTGCCGAGATGACGACCTTCGCGTGATCTCCCGCACCGATGATGATCATTGCCTGACGGGCAACGTCACTGGCGCTGGGCGGCAACATGCCCCTTTCGGCGATTCCAGAGGAATACGACAAGGTCGCCTACTCCCTCGGCCGGCGGTCATTCACACCATAGCGGGCCCGCCTGCGTCCATCGATAGCAGTTCGCCGCGAGTGAGGCACAGTCGCGGCCGGCGGCACCATCACAGCCCGTTCCTGTAACCTCCGGTGAAGAACCCTTCATCCGTCGGTCCGCGAACGTCTTTTCTGCTCAATACATTAACCACGGTCTTGAACAGGATGCGGAGATCCAGCAGCAGCGAGACGTTCTCTACGTACCAGACGTCCAGGTCGAATTTCTGTTCCCAAGTGACATTGTTGCGCCCATTGACCTGGGCCCAGCCGGTCACCCCGGGCTTGGCGTCATGACGGCGATTCTGGTAGGGCGTATAGAGAGGCAGATACTGCATGAGCAGCGGCCGCGGGCCGACAAGGCTCATCTCGCCGCGGACGACGTTAATCAGTTCCGGCAACTCATCGACGCTGCAGCGGCGGATGAAGCGGCCGAACGCCGTCAGCCGCTGCTCGTCGGGCAGCAGGTTGCCCTCGGCATCGCGGCCATTGGTCATCGACCGGAACTTGTACATCCGGAACGGACGGCCGTGCAGCCCGGGGCGTTCCTGGACATAAAGCACCGGTGCCCCGTGCAGCATGCGGACGAAGAGCGCGAAGACGGCAAGCAAGGGTGCAAGAACGATCAGCGCGGCAACCGCCAGGACGACGTCCAGCGGCCGCTTCAGCCCGTAACCGACCGCTCCTGCCGGCGACGCCATGTCTATGCCGCCCCCCGCATCGACGGGGCCGGCCTGCTGCGCAGGAAGTTATACGCCGGAAAATAGGCTGCCGCACCGTCGGGCGCCGCCAGGCCGCCCAGCCGGCGCGCCCTCTCGCACAGATCAGCGTAGCGGCTCATGTCACAGACGACTCCCAAAGCATCGAAATACCGCCGGTCCGGCGAGAATCCCTGCTTGAAGCGAAACAGCGGGCTGTCGGTACGGCCGCCGACGCCCCCGCCGATGTTCAATGTGGTGTGCCCCTGCCGCCGGCCCCAGCAGGACGCTGCCCAGAACATCAACTTGGCCGGCGAGTGCGGCAGAAAAGCTGTCTCCGTCGCCGACAGATGGCAGGCGAGCGTCCCCTCGCCGGCGACGAACAGGCCGCCGCAGACCGCCTCGTCCCCCCGCATCACCAGGCACAGGTGCGCTTCGGCGCCGCGAACCCGCATCAGCTGCAGGATATGGTCCTCGCTGAAATAGTAGTAATCCGCCGCACACACCCGCTGCATCGTCCGCCGGTACATGCCGGCGAAGGTGGTGATCGCCGCGGGCGTATCGTCCATGACGGCGTGGTAGCCTTCCTTGCGCAGCCGCTCGATGTTCTGGCGGTGGTTTCGCCGCACCTCCTGCCAGCGCACGTCGTCCGGCTTGGTCAGGTCGATGACGACGATCTCCTGGTGCAGGCAGACGAAAACCCCCTCGGGCAGCCGCTCCGGCACCGGGGTCAGCAACGGGTGCCAGCGGATAAACAGCGAGCAGATGCCCAACCCGTGCAGCGCCTCGCGCACGCACGCCAGTCCCTGATGGGCGGCCTCCGGCACCGCCGCCGCATCTTCCGCCGCCACCAGCGGGCCGGAGTAGCCATAGGGCGTGTAGGCATCGAAACCCTCGGCCTGCAGCACTTCCGGCAGCCCGCGGATCAGCATCGGCACGAACAGGCTCGCCCGCGGCAGGCGGATCTCAAGGGCGAGCGCCTGCGCGCCTTCACTGACGGCGCACTGGAACGCGTAGTCGGCAAGGTGGTAGTAGTCGTGGCGATAGCGCTGCAACGCCTGCGTCCAGGCCGAGGGCTCGGTGTGGACAACGTAGGTCCCGTCGGTGCAGCTTCCCTGCCGTGGCAGCAGAGCAAAGTCCAGGCTATCCACCTTGCCATTCCTCCAGCGGCCGGGGGAGCGTCGCCTTGTGCGAACCTGCCCGTCCCGGATCGGGTGCCCTCAGGGGATTGCTGTATCGCGTTGCGAGCCGGGACCCCGGTCACATCCCCGAGACCGCCCCCGCTCCCACGTCCCGGCGCCGCCCATCGGCCTTATCGACACAATATCGACACATTGCAAGCCCCCTTGTTCGCGCCCTTTCCGACGCCGGCAAGGGGGGCCTGCGCGATATCAGGTCTGGTGCGCGCCGTCTGGCCCGGGAGCAGGGGAATCCGCGCTTCCCTCCGCCGGAAGGCCCGCTTCAGGCTCCCAACAGCTTGGCATTGAGGGCGCAGTTACCCCAGAGCTGGCAGTTCTGAGCGCGCTTGTATGTCTCAAGGCGTTGCTGCAGGGCAACACTGTAGCGGCCGAGCTTGACCCAGCCGTCGTTGATCCAGCCGTCGCTGCCGCTGCCGTTGAGGTAGGTGGCGGTGGTGTTGCCGCCCTTCAGGATGACGCGGTCGAGGGTGGCGATCAGGCCGCCGATGTCGGTCAGGGTCCACTCCGCGCCGAGCTCCTGCGCTTCGACGATGAACGAGACGACGCCGTTGGCGTGAGCCGTATCGCTGCCCGGCTGGGCAAATGACCCCCAGCTGGGATTCCAGAACAGCGCGCCGCTGACGCTCGGGTGGGCGATCACCTGGCTGCGCAGCGAGCACCCCTGCCGATTCGGCAGGGCGTGGTTGATGTTGTCGAAGACGGCAAGACAGCGGCTGCGACGGCCAGCGTCCGCCGTCATCAATGCCAGATCCAGCGCAATGTAGCCAAAGTGCGCGGTGATGTGGGTAACCTCGCGGTAGACGTACCACTTCGGTCCGCGCGCATACCACTTGTCGAAAATGTTGGCCTCGGTGAAGGCAAGAATGGTCTGGAACCGCTGGAAATAGCCGGCATCGGCCCACACCGTCGGATTGGCCTGCATCAGCCGGAGCAGCCGGGTGACATAGCGCCAGAAGTAGATCTCGTAGAGGACGACCTCCTGGCCGTAGTAGGAGCCGGCCTGCTGACAGACCCAGCCGAGGTACGAATCCTTGAAGCGGCTGCGCGAGAAGCTGGACGACTGCCGGGCGCTGGCGATGATGTTCTCCACATAGAGGAGGCCCCGGTCGAGGTAGGCCGGGTTGCCCGTCGCCTGGAACATCGCCGCGGCGGCGTCCAGGCCGTAGGCGAGGTCATAGTAGGTTCGCGAATCCGCGGAGATGCTCTTCGGCAGGTAGAGATTGGCGTGATCGCGGTCCCAGATGCGCAGGAACATGCTTTCCCAGGCTGCGACCGAACGGAGGGCCGGCGCGGCGTCGGCGGTTGCCGGCCGCATCGCCGCCACGGCCGCGGTGCCGGCCGCCGCCGCAACCGACTGGAGCACCTGCCGGCGGCTGAAGCGTCCGCCGGCCCGCCCTGCGGCCTGGTCCGGCGCTCCCCACCGCGTTTGCTGGCGTCGCTCCTGCTGTGCCGAAATGGCCGCCATCTGAAACACTCCCTGCCCGCTTTTGCCACATTGAGAGCCCGCAGGGTCCCGGTAGGGGTATGCGCGCTCGATTCGCGACAATCTTGCCCCGTAAGGGGCTATTTGTGGCGAAGAGATGGCGATATCAGGGAATTCACCTGCCAGTGGCCAAGCCGTGGCTTAACCGCAGGTTGTGGCGGGCGATGTCTGCAGCGCGAAAAACAGCAGGCGCGGAGGATGCCGATCGGTTTGAAAGGCTGGCAGCGCCGGCGCGCCGGGGGCAGACCGGCGCGCCGCGCCGGCCGCCGCCGGCGCGGCGCCGCAGAGTCGGCGGCGACGGTCAGGCGCCGAGCAGCCTGGCGTTGAGCGCGCAATTTCCCCAAAGCTGGCACGTCTGGGCGCGCTGGTAGCTCTCCAGGCGCTGCTGCAGGGCGGCGCTGAAGCGGCCGAGCTTGACGAAGCCGTCATTGATCCAGCCGCCGCTGCCGCTGCCGTCGAGGTAGGTGGCGGTGGTGCTGCCCCCCTTGAGGATGGCGCCGTTCAGCGTTGCCACCAGGCGGTTGCAGTCGGTGCGGGTCCATTCGGCGCCCAGTTCCTGCGATTCGACAATGAACGAGACGACGCCGTTGGCATGGGCGGTATCGCTCCCCGGTCGCGAGAACACCCCCCAGTTGTCGTCGAAGAACGCCCCGCCGTTCACCGTCGGGTGGTTGATCAGCTGGTTGCGCAGACTGCGGCCGGGCCGGTTCGGAAGGTTGCGGTTGATGTTGTTGAAAACCGCAAGGCAACGGCTGCGGCGCCCGCTGTCACCGGTCAGGCGCGACAGATTGAGGGCAATATAGCCGAAATGCGCGGTGATATGGGTCACCTCGCGGTAGATGTACCAGTTCGGCCCGCGCGCATACCACTTGTCGAAAATGTTGGTCTCGGTAAACGCCAGGATGCGCTGGAACCGGGCACGATAGCTGGCGTTGCCATAGACGCCGCCGTTGGCGCGCATCAGGCGGAGGATGCGGGTGACGTAGCGCCACAGGTAGATTTCATAAAGGACGACTTCCTGGCCACCCGACAGCCAGCCGTAGAAGCCATCCTTGAACCGGCTGCTGGAAAAGCTGCGGGAGACCCGGGCGCTGCGGATCGTATTCTCGATGTAGAGCAGCGCGCGGTCGAGATACATGGTCTTGCCGGTCGCCTGGAACATGGCGGCATTGGCATCAACGCTGTAGGCGAGATTATAGAAGCTCTGTGAATTGGTAGAGACGCTCTTGGGGGCGTACTCGGCATGGTCGCGCGCCCAGATGCCCTGGAACATGCGCTCCCAGGTGGCGACCGAGCGCAATCCGGCGGCTTCCGCCGGCCGCGGGCTGGCCGCCATGCCGCCGACGGCCGCAGCGGCTCCCAGAGCGGCCACCGACTGCAGCACTTGGCGGCGGTTCAGGCGGCTGCCGCTGGCTGGCGCCGGCGCCTTTCGCTCCGCCGCCGCTGCGGGTACGCTTTGATCCTGGGACCCCTGTGGTAAGCAAAGAACATCCGACATGACTCTCTCTTCCGCCCTCATTTGGGTGTTACTTGGGGCGCCGCATCCGCCGTTGTGCGCATGCGAAGCCGGGCGGCACCATCACGGCCCTTAAGGGGCTCCGAATGTCCTCCGTGTGGCGATATCAAGGAATTTGACTGCCCCCTCAGGGGCTATCAGCCCACCATAAATTGCGCTTGTGCAGCATCCGCCCCGGCGGCGCGAGCGCCGGCGATGCGTTTCGCGCGCCGGCGGACGGCAGCACGTCGCCACGGCCGGCACCGCTTCGCGGCGGCGCCGGCCGCTTTTGCTTTCTTCTAACTGATTGCGCTACAATATTAATTTCCGCCAAGCAGCAACTTGGCATTGAGCGCGCAATTGCCCCAAAGCTGGCAATTGCGTGCTCGCTGGTAAGACTCGAAGCGCTTTTGCAGCGCGGCGCTGTAGCGGCCGAGCTTGACCCAGCCGTCGTTCAGCCAGCCGTTGTAGCCGCCGCTGCCGTCGACGTAGGTGGCGGTGAGGCTGCCGCTCCGCCAGATGGCGCCATTAAGCGTCGCGATCAGCTTGCCGGCATCGGTGCGCGTCCACTCCACCCCGACTTCCTGACATTCGACGATGAACGAGACGACGCCGTTGGCATGGGCGGTATCGCCGCCGGGACGGGAGAACACGCCCCAATCGTCGTCCCAGAACAGTCCGCCGCTGACCAGCGGATGGGCGATCAACTGATTGCGCAGTGAACGGCCGGGACGGTTCGGCAGGCTGTGGTTGACGTTGTTGAAGACGGCGAGGCATCGGGCGCGGCGGCTGGCATCATCGATCAGGCGCGACAGATCGAGGGCGATGTAGGCGAAGTGCGCGGTGATGTGGGTGACCGTCCGGTAGATGTAGCTGTTCGGCCCGCGCGCGTACCACTTGTCGAAGATGTTCGCCTCGGTAAAGGCGAGGATGCGCTGGAACCGCTGGCGGTAGCCGGCATCGGCCCACACCGCCGGACTCGCCCGCATCAGCCGCAGCATGCGGGTGACGTAGCGCCACAGATAGATCTCGTAGAGGACGACCTCCTGCCCATTGTAAGCTCCCGCCTCCTGCGAAACCCAGCCCAGGTACCCGTCCTTGAACCGGCTGCGCGCGAAGCTTCGCGACGGCTTCGCTCCGGCAATGACGTTCTCCACATACTGCAGCGCGCGATCGAGATAACGGCGTTGCCCGGTGGCCTGGAACATGGCGGTGTTGCCGTCGACACCGTACGCCAGGTCGTAGTAGACCCGCGAATTGTTGGAGAGGCTGCGCGGCAGGTGCAGCGCATGGTCGCTCGGCCAGGCGCCCAGGAACAGCCGCTCCCAATCGGCAACCGGCCGAATATCGGCGGCCGCCGCCGGGGCCGCCTCCAGCGTCATCGCCAGCGGCGCGGCGGCGGCAGCGGCTGCGCCCGCTGCGGCACCGCGGAGGAGCTGCCGCCGGTTGCAGTTTGACGCGGTATTGTCGCGTCGCGCACTCGCTCCGGTCGCTTCGCTATCTCCCCTATAGCTATCTAATATCTTTTGTGATGCAGACATATTACCCCCGGTTGTAATCAATGGCGCACCGTCACGGCGTGCGACTGCACGAGCGGTGCTTGATGTCCTGCGATAAATGAAAAGGGTCCGGCCTGCGCGCTGCAGGGCGGTATCCGGGTGTCACGATCCCCTGATTCGCCCTATTCGTCGTGACGATGACCCGGTATCGATGGCTTCCACCATGCCCATCAGGGTGGCTCGCCGCTCGCCAGCGGATCGCCGGCGGGCGCCTTGCGGAAGCCGATGGTGAGGACGGCGCTGCCGCATCCTCGCCGCCGCATCGCGACGGAATGCCCCGGTGCCGGACGGGGGGCACGCACGCGCCGGCCCGTGTTCGTCAGCAGCCCCGACAGACGTCGTCGCGTGTTGCCCGGCAGTCGCCGATTAGCTCGACAGCGCCTCATTACCCCTATATGGGTTATTATTATGTCCCAATTGTGGCATTCTTGAGTCTGTCTCCCCTGACCGTCCCGCTTCATCCCCCACCACCGATTCATCAGGACCACAGGGCCCCCGAAGCTCACTCCTTCGACTGCGGTCCGACTGCCGCTCAGCGGCACCCGTTCACGGGCCTGTCAGCAGCAAGCGCCTCGACGTTGCCGCGTCTACCCGTCACTTTGGCGGATGAGGGTTAACGGAGACTGAACGCCAATGACGTCGATGCTGCGGGTTTTACGCTTTTTGGTTGTCTTGATGCTGGCTGTACCCGCGATTGGCTGCGGCAGCACGCCGGCGCCCGCCGGCGACCAGCGCGGAACGATCGCCGCCTGGTCAGGCAACACACCGCAAGGCCTCGCCGCACTCGGCGTCACCCAGCTGCGCACCGGCTGCGGCGCACCGCCGGAAACCTGCGTCGAGCGGGTCGCCGCCCTCGAGCGCTCGGAAGGCGTCGGCAAGGTGGCGATCGCCATCGCCCTGCCGCGCGCCGATCCGCAGCAGCTGCTGGACTACGCCGCCCGCTACGGCCAGCTGAGTGCCTCGACCCCCGGCCTGATCGAGATCGGCATCGACGACTACTACGGCTTCATGCGCCGCAACACCCCCGGCAATTTCACCGCAGTGGTC
>JBDHSN010000026.1:0-25331 GCA_039808105.1 Rhodospirillales bacterium | reverse complement strand
TCGATCAGCATGCGGTCGTAGATGCGCCAGCGCTGGTTGCCGCGGCGCAGCCGCCACAGCATGCGGATGATGCACTGGTAGAGCGCAGCGATGGCGACCGCGTCGTCGAGCAGCGGGCAGACGTCGGTGATGCGCATCTCGAGGGTCGGGAAGCGCGCCGACGGCCGGACGTCCCACCACAGCATCGAGGCATCCTCGATCAGCCCGGCGCGGACCAGCACGTCGACATGCCGCTGATACTCGCTCCACGACTGGAAGCGCGACGGCAGCCCGGTGCGCGGCAGCTCGTCGAAGACGCTGACCCGGTACGACTTCAGCCCGGTGTCCTCGCCGCGCCAGAACGGCGAGGAGGTGGACAGCATCAGCAGGTGCGGCAGGAAGTAGCTGGCCTGGCTCATCAGGTCGATGCGCATCTCGTCGTCGTCGATGCCGACGTGGACGTGCATGCCGCAGATCAGCAGCCGGCGGGCGACACCCTGCATGTCGCGGGCGAGGGTATGATAGCGATCGCGGTCGGTGTGCTTCTGCTGCTTCCACTCGGAGAACGGATGGGTGGAGGCGGCGACCGGCGCCAGTCCGAACTCCGCGGCGACCTCCGCCACCGTCCGCCGCAGCTGCGCCAGCTCGCCCCGGGCCTGCTTGATGCTGCGGCAGATGGGGGTGCCGACCTCGATCTGCGAAACCAGGAATTCGGGCCGGACGAGGTTCGCCGAGCGCGCCTGGCACTGCTCGAACAGCGCGGCGGGCGGCTCGCGGGTGACATCGCGGCTGTCGCGGTCGACCAGCAGGTACTCTTCCTCGATGCCGAGGGTCAGCGCCGGCGGGGTGCTGCTCATCGGCGGGCGGCGGAATCGGCGGGGCGGCGCCGGTGCACCGCCGGTCGCAGCCGCGAGCGGCGCCGTTGCGGCATGCTCAGAATTCCTCGATGCGGTGGACGTCGGGCCTCAGCAGGATGCGCTCCAGCGCCGCCGCCAGCAGGTCGGCGAAGCGATCGAGCCCGCCTTCGCTCTCGCAGTGGTCCTGGCGCACCTCGACGGCGCAGTGGGCGAGGCCGGCGACGCCGGCGTGCAGGTTCAGCGTATAGGCGATGTCCTTGCCGGAGTACGGCTGGTTGTCGCCGACGTGCAATCCGGCGGTCTCGCCGAGGATTTCGATCAGCGGAACGGCAATGCGGGGATCGCGATTCCACAGCACGCCCAGGTCCCACTGCCGGTCCTCGCCGCCGAGCGACGGGGTGAAGGTATGCACCGAGAAGAACAATGGCTCCGGGCCTTGCCGGCGCAGCCGGGCGAACGCCTGGTCGACGGCGTGATGGTAGGGCCAGTGGAACGCTTCCGCCCGCTCCTCCTGCGCCGCCACCGCGAGCCCGACATTGCCGGGAACGACGACGCCGTCGCTCGCCGCGAGGATCGACTGCGGATCACCCGGCGGCCGGTTGAGGTCGATGACCAGCCGCGAGTAGCCGGCGAGCACTGCCGGCGCGTCCAGCCGCAGCGCCAGCCGGCGGGTCAGCTCGGCGGCGCCGATGTCCCAGCCGATGTGCCGGGACAGCGCCGCGTCGTCGAGGCCGAGCCCGGCCAGGGCGCGCGGGACGGCGCGGCTGGCGTGGTCGCAGACCAGCAGGACCGGCCGCCGGCCCGCGGCGTTGAGCAGGGTGTACGGCGGCGGATCGTCCGGGCCGATCAGCGCCGTCGGCCGGGGCAGCGGCGACTGCCGCCGCAGCGGTGAGTGCCAGGTCATGCCGTTGCCTCCTGAGGGGCCGGTGCGGCGGCGAACGCTGGTGCCCGCGGCCGCTTCCCTATACTACCCGGCCATGACCTCCCTGCGAAGCACCGCCGTCCCCGCTCCTGCCACCAGCGCCCCGCCGGCCCGCCCCGGGCGTTTCGCCCTCGCCGCCCTGCTGCTCGGCGCCGCGGCCATCGGCTTTGCGCCGATCTTTGTGCGCCTCAGCGAGCTGGGACCGACAGCGACCGGCTTCTGGCGGCTCGCCTTCGCCCTGCCGGCGCTGTGGCTGTGGTACGGCTTCGAGCGCAGGAAGCGGCCGGCGGTGCTGCGGCCGCGGGAAAGCGGGCTGTCCGGCTTCGTCCTCGCCGGCCTGTTCTTTGCCGCCGACCTCGCCGTCTGGCACTGGTCGCTGCACCTGACCTCGGTCGCCAATGCGACGCTGCTGCCCAACTTCGCCCCGGTGTTCGTCACCCTCGCCGGCTACCTGCTGTTCGGCGAGCGCTTCTCGGCGCTGTTCCTCACCGGCATGGCGATCGCCGTCGGCGGCGTCGTCATCCTGATGGGCGAGAGCCTGGAGCTGGGCTCGCGCCACCTGCTCGGCGATACGCTGGCGCTGTCCACCGCCGTGTTCTACGCCGGCTACATCGTCGCCGTCGGCCGGCTGCGCGGCTCATACAGCACGGCGCAGATCATGGCGTGGAGCGGCCTCGTCACCGCGGCAGCGCTGCTGCCGGTCGCGCTCCTCTCCGGCGAGAGCCTGATCGCCGCCACCGCCCGCGGCTGGCTGATCCTGGCGGCGCTGGGGCTGTTCAGCCACGCGCTCGGCCAGAGCCTGATCGCCTACGCCCTCGCCCACCTGCCGGCGGCGTTCTCCTCGGTGGGGCTGCTGCTGCAGCCGGCGCTGGCGGCGCTGCTCGCCTGGCTGCTGCTGGCCGAGGCGATCGGCCCGTGGCAGGCGGCCGGCGCCGCCGTCATCCTCGCCGGCATCGTCCTCGCCCGCCGCGGCAGCCGCACGTAGGGTGCTACCGAGTGCGGCGCACCGATCCGGCAACAGGGCGCCTGCCGCCATGCGCGCGCCCCGGAATGGCGCGCCGTGGTTTTTCCGCCCCGTCGTTCATCCCTCGCAGCCGGTGCCGCCATCGCAGGGTGCGCTTCGCTTTGGCTCGGCACATCCTCCGGCGGCGGGCAGGACGGTGCGCTTCGGCTTGGCGTTCTTCTCCGGATTGCTGAAGACGAAGCGGCCGTGCAGGACGCAGCCCTTCATCCCCGGATCACACGCGCGCCCTTTCACCCGCAGGCACACGCCCTTGAGCTCGTTGGGACAACCCCAGCCACTCATGCCCTTCTCCGTAACCCAGCCGGACGGACGCCGGCCTATCAGGAAAGCGGCGCCGTCCGCGCATGGCGAGGCTAAGCCCGCCGCGGCGCAGCGGCAAGCCACCCTCGCGATCTATCGCGATCGATGCCGTGACCGACAGCGCAGCGCGGCTTGCCGGTGACCTGTCGTTGCTTAACGGCCGTCCGCCGCCCCCTCGCCGCACAACGGCAGGCGGGCGGAGCGACCACCGGCCGACACGACGCTGCGCCGGAAAATGCGGGCAGTGGACGAGGGACCTACCGGCGCTGGTCGGGAAACCAGCCGCCGAGCACCTGGCTCGCCGTGTACGCGGGCCGGTCGCAGACGAACCCCTCATCCGCCTCGCCGCGCAGGACGAGATGATCCGCGACGAACGCTGCCGTCCGCGGCCATTCCAGCGCGACCAGGCGATCGAGTTCGCCGCGCAGGCTCGGGCTGTCATCCAGCAGGCGCTCGACGTCGCAGCGCTCCCGGCCGATCGTCTCGATCCAGCCGAAACGCGGCTCGACCCTGGGCGAGAGCTCGAGCTTCAGCAGATGCTCGATGATCACCGCGATGCGGCTGCGCAGTTCCCGGCGCTGCGACCGACCCAGGCTCTCCACCTCCTCGGCAAGGTTGGACCAGTCAACCGGCAGATTGGAGCGCTGACCGGCCGCCCGGCGCAAGGCATCGGCCTGGGCCTCGGTCCAGCGAACGAAGTCCTCCTCGTAGAGTGCTGCGATCTTCGCCAAGGGTGCGCTTCCCCCATCCACCGCCCCCGCAACGTCGTCACCGCGGGGGACGGATGCAAGCCATATTCGCCCGCCGCAGCGACAAGCCGGTCGCCGCCGCTACCGCCGATCCCCGCAGCGTCCGGCGCTGCGCTCGCGAATGGCGGCCTGCGGCCGCCTGTCCCGTGGACGGAGCCCTCACAGCGCGAAGGACAGCAGCGTGCCGACAAGAGCCGCCGAGGCGGCGTAGAGCATGGTGCTGATCAGATGACCGATGTCGGGGAGCCGCTTGAACTGGATCGGCACGCGAATGGGTGCCAGCGGCTTTCTGGTGTTGCTTACCGGCCCCATCGTCAGCGCCGCATCGCCTTTACCATGACCGCCCGCAGGCTGAATCGCCGCCGCCATGCCGGGCGCCGCCGGCTCCGCCTCGAGGGCATCGGCCACCGTCTCCTCAAGGCGGCCGATGCGATGGCGCAGCGATTCCGCATGCTCCATGCAGGTGATTGCCGTCATCTCCAGACGCTCGATCTCGTCGGCCATCGCCGCGACGCGCGCCGTTAACGCGCGACTGCAGTTCACGTGACTCTGCATCCTGAATACCCAGCCAGACCGAAGCAGACCGCCTGCTTCCCGTCCCGCGAGCATTATCAAACGATAAACAACCCAAGGAAGTGTCGTCCGTCACACCCGGCCCCCCTTCCCGGCCGACCCGTCCCGCCCTCCCGGCTGCGGTCCGGCTGCGGCCTTCGGGGCCGGGGCGGGGCCGGCCAAGAGGGCCGGACCGTCATTCCGACGCAGCGCCCGCCGCCTCCATCATCTGGCCCACCTTGATGAACACGTCGCTCAACCGCAGGATGCCGACCACCTTGCCCTCGTGGGTGACGACGAGCGACATCAACCGGTCCTGGACCAGCTGGTGGACAGCCTGATCGAGCGGGGCACCGGCGTCGATGGTCTCATCGACGAAATGCTCCTGCAGCAGTTCCTTGGCCTTCACCGCTCTCGCCCGCGCCGCAAGGTTGATGAACATTGCGTGCGTCCAGGTGAAGATCTCATCGACGATCACCAGGGGTTCCACCGGCAGAGCGTAGCGCGGCTCGATGCCGTGCAGCATGTCCCACATCGACAGCTTGCCGAGGACGCGCCCATCGTCGGCCAGCACCAGCACCGCCCGATCGTGAGGCCGCGGCCCCTTATCGGCGACTGGCCGTATCATGGCCCGCTCCATCGCCTTGATGGCGTCGTAGAGCGATGCATCTTCGGAAACCGTGGTGTATTCGTGAAGCGGGACCATGTGGTCCTTGACGGTCATCCCTGAGCCTCCCTGCGCACAACTTCTCCCCGCCATCGCTTCTTTTGCCGATCGGCAGGGCCGAGACCGGCGCTCATTCTACCCGTTTGGGCCATTCGCGAGCAGCCGGCCGTTTTGCCAGTGTGCCGAAAGAGCGGGGTCACCGCCAGCGTAGATCGCGACGCATCCGCACAGCTAGACTGCATCCCCGCACCGTGCCGTGATTACACACCGGCGCCGGGACACGCTATAGTCGTCCCGAGGGATCGTTCGTCCCCCGGCACCGCCTTGAGCATCCCCCGGCTGAAAGGACTGCGCGTGCTCCGAGCCCTCCTTCTCTCCGTCCTCCTCGCTCTCTGCGTCCCTGCGGCCGCCCAGGCGCATGCGGTGCTCACCGCATCGCAACCGGCAGAAGGCGCCGTGCTGACCACTTCTCCCGCCGATATCAGTCTCACCTTCGGCGGCGATGTCCGTGTCGTCTCGCTGGTGCTGAAGCACGACGGCGATCCGGACCTGCCGCTGCCGCTGCCGCTGCCGGCCGCCACCCCCTTCGCCCACAGTGCGCAAGCGCCGCTGCCGGCGTTGGCTCCCGGCGCCTACCGGATCGAATGGCGGACGGTGGCCAAGGACATGCATGCCATGTCCGGCGCGGTGACCTTCACCGTTACCGAACCGCCTGCGGAAGCCCCGTTCCGCTAGGCCGGAGCCGCGGTTCGAGGCCCGCCGGTCGTGCTCATCGGCCCCTGGGACATCACCGCCGTCGCCCTCGCGGCATTCAGCTTCGCCGCCGTCTGCCAGTCGGCCGGAGCGAGCCTGTTCGCGGTTCTCTGGCACGATCGGATGGGTGCCAGCGAGCGGTCGGTCCGCCGTCTCGCAGGACGCACCGCCTGCCTCGGCATCGGCATCGTCGCGCTGCGCACCGTGCTGGAGCCGGCGCATCTCGCCGGCGATGCGGCCGGCATCGCCGATCCGTCGCTGCAGATCATGGTGCTGACGTCCGAGATCGGCGTTGCCGCCCTGCTGCGCGTCGCCGGGCTCATCCTCATCGCCACCGGGCTCGGGCGGAACCGGCGTGGCGGCGATGTCGCCGCGATCATCGGGGCAACCGTGTGCTGCCTGTCGTACGCCTTGACCGGGCACACCGCCGCCAGCCCGGCCCGCGCCCTGCTGCTGCCGCTGCTGACCGCACACCTGCTGCTCGCCGCCTTCTGGTTCGGCGCGCTGATGCCGCTGCGGATGGTCCTGCGACGCGAGACCTCCGCCACCGCCGGCGCCGTCCTCGCCGACTATTCGCGGCTGGCGAGCCTGCTGGTGCCGGCGATCGCCGTGGCCGGCGCCGTGATGCTCGCGGTTCTCGCCGATCCGCTGGTGGCGGTGCCGGCCAGCGGCTGGGGCCGCCTGATCCTGGTGAAACTGGCCCTGTTCGTCGCCCTGATGGGGTTCGCGGCGCAGAACAAGCTGCGTCTCGTCCCCCGGCTGGTCGCGGATGACGCCACCGCCGCCCGGGCGCTGCGCACCTCGATCGCCTGCGAGATTGCCCTGATCCTGCTGCTGTTTGCGGCGACCGCGGTGATGACCGGCTTCTTCGCCCCGCCCGGCGCCGAAGCGGCGGGGTAGAGCGCGAGGCCGAAGGGAACGCCGGAACCGGCGCCGGGATCAGCCGGCGCGCGCCGCCTTCACCATCTCCTGCATGGTGTCGAGGTCCACCGCGCCCGGTACCAGCTTGCCGCCGATGATGAACGCCGGGGTGCCGCCGATCTGCAGTTCCTGCGCCAGTTCGGCATTGCGCTTGAGCTGGGCGGTGATCTCGGGATCGGCCATCGCCGTCTTCAGCTTCGCCGTATCGATGCCGACCTTCTTGGCGACCTCCATCACCCGCGCTTCGGACAGGTCGCCGCGCCATTCCATCAGCGCGACGTGGAACGGCAGGTACTTGTCGGGAGCGATCTTCCAGGTCGCCAGCGCCGCCTGCGCCGCGGTCACCGAGCCGGGCCCGAGGATCGGCAGCTCCTTGAAGACGACGCGGACGTCGTTGTCATCCTTCAGCAGCGCCTGGACGGACGGCAGCGCCTTCTTGCAGTAGCCGCAGTGGTAGTCGAAGAACTCGACGACGGTGACGTTGCCCTTGGGATTGCCGCCCACCGGCGTCGCGGCATCGCGTTCCAGGACCGAGCGGTTGTCGGCGACGGCCTTCTGCGCCGCTTCCTGCTGGGCGGTATGCTGGCCGGCCTGATAGGCCTGCAGCGATTCGATCATCACTTCCGGGTTCTTCATGATGTAATCCCGGATGAGCTGCTCGACCGCCTGCTTCTGGGCGTCGGAAAGTGCCTGCGCCGCCGCTGGCTGGAGTGACGCTGCCGGCACCGCCGCCAGTGCCAGCATCCCCACAAAGGCCCACGTCATCCGCTTCATCGTTGTCACGCACCGCTCCTCGATCAACGGTTGTCCCTCGCGTTCTGCGCTGCCTGGATAATGTCTTCCGCCTGCAGTCGCCCGGCCGAGCCCGCCGGCAGATCCTGAAGCGCCCGACCGGCATGAAACTTCGCCTCTGAGTATTTGTCGAGCAGTATCGCCTCTTCCGCCATCGCCAGCGAGCTTTCGCCCATCTGCCCGGAGCGTCCCAGCGCGATCGCCAGCTGGCGCCAGACGAACGGGCGGTTCGGCTCCAGCCGCAGCGAGGTCCGCAGATTGTCGACCGCCGCCGGCAGCAGCTTCGGCTCGTCGGTGGCCATCTGCACCCGCGCCAGGTCCAGCCGCAGCAGCGGCGCGTCCGGCAGCAGATCGACCGCCCGCTGATAAGGGGCCAATGCCTGCGCCGGGCGACCGGCCTCGAACAGGATCTGCCCCTTCAGCTCCTGGAAATAGGGGTCGTCGGGATGCTCGGCAATCAGCCCGTTGAGGATCTCCACCGCCTTGTCGGTCTGTGCCGTGCGGTGAGCGACGATGGCCCGGGCATAGCGCGCCGGCAGGCTGGTATCGCTCTCCGGATAGCGGCGCCGGGTCTCTGCCGGATCATCGAGAAAAGCATGCAGCTTGGCCAGCATCCGCTGATGCTGCGCCTGAAACTCCGGCCGTACCGGCTGGTTCGAATAGGGGGACTTGGCGACGAACGCCTCCAGCGCCTCGATGCGGTCCTGGGTCAGCGGGTGGGTGAGCAGATAGGGATCCTGCCGGGTGGCGACGAGCATCTCCTCGCCGCTGAGGACATGGAAGAAGTCGAGCAACCCCTGCGCCGACTGCTGCGTGGAATCGAGGAAGCGCATCGCCGCGGCATCGGCGGCGCCTTCCTGGGTGCGGGTGTACTGCAGCAGGTTGCGCAGGGCGATGTTCTGGCCGCCGGACATCACCGCGACACCGGCTTCCGGGGCGCCGGCGACCATCGCCGCCGCCCCGAGCACCATCGCAAGGATGCTCTCGGCGGTGCTGCGGGCGAGCGCGTCGTGGACACGGACGAGATGACCGCCGGCGATGTGGCCGGCCTCGTGGGCGATGACGCCGATCACCTGTCCTGCGTCCTCGCTGCGCATCAAAAGGCCGGTGTTGATAAAAAGGTTCTGGCCGCCGGCGACAAAGGCGTTGATTTGCCGGTCGTTGACCAGATAGATGCGGACCGCCCCAGGATCGAGGCCGGCGGCGATGAAGATTGGTGTGGCGTATCCCCGGATGGTATTTTCGAGTTCGGTATCGCGGATGAACGAGACCGGCTGCGCGGAAACCGGCGCCAGCGGCGTCAGGGCGAGGACGACGGCAAGGAGCAGCGCAGAGATCGGGCGCAGGCGCAAAACGAACGAAGCCCGAATAGCCGGAACGATGGTCATGCCAGAAGCTAGGCACGGGGGACGGCCGCGTCAATTCACGGCCGCGACGGCAGCACTGCTGCTGGCGGCGCTCGCGGCTTCCGGCTGTTCCTCGAAAACCGGCTTTGCCCCGGGTGCTTATGGCGTACAGCCGGGATTCGTCGGCGCCGTTGTTTCGGATGAGCCGCAGGCGACACTGATCGGCCGTGATGTGTTGCGGCAGAACGGCAGCGCCGCCGATGCCGTCATCGCCATGTACTTCACGATGGCGGTGACCCTGCCCTCGCAGGCCGCCCTCGGCGGCGGCGGCGTCTGCGTCAGCTACAATCCGGCAACCAACGAGAGCCAGGCGCTCGAGTTCCTGGCGCGCATGCCGGCCGCCGCCGGTGCTGCCGGCGAACGGCCGACGGCAGTTCCCGGTAACGTCCGCGGCATGTTCGCGCTGCACGGCATCTACGGCCGGCTGCGTTGGGCGCAGCTGCTGGCACCGGCGGAGAATCTGGCGCGCTTCGGCTTTCCGGTGTCGCGCGCGCTGGCCGCCGACCTGGGCCAGGTGCAGGCGGCGCTCGCCGCCGAGCCACAGGTCCGCGCCATCTTCGCCGGCCCCGACGGCACCACGCTGGTGCGCGAGGGCGACAAGCTGGTTCAGCCCGACCTTGCCCAGACGCTCGCCCTGATCCGCACCAACGGCCCCGCCGAGTTCTACACGGGCGGCCTCGCCGAGAAGCTGCTGAGCGGCGTCGCCGCCGCCGGCGGCACGCTCGACCGCAGCGATCTCGCCGACTACCAGCCCGCCTGGCGCAAGCCGCTGGCCGTCGGCTACAGCGACCGCCGCGCCTACTTCCCGCCGCCGCCGCCGGCCGGCGGCGGGCTGGGCGGACAGATCTGGGCGATGCTGGTGAAGGACAACCGCTGGCTCGATGCCGCCAGCGGCCTGCGCGATGCGACGCTGGTCGACACGGCGCAGCGTTCGTTCGCCGACCGCAGGGCGTGGGGGCCGAGCCCGGCGGACCCGCAGGCGATCGTCTCTTCGGTGCGAATCGAGATGCTGCTGAAGGAGGCCGAGCCGGTGGGGGCGCCCCTGCCCGGCCTGCCGCAGCAGCCGGAAAACCCGGCGGCGGCGACGTTCATGGCGGTCGACAAGGACGGCGCCGCCGTCGCCTGCGCCGTCACCCTCAACAGCCTGTTCGGCACCGGCCGGGTGGCGCTCGGCACCGGCGTCGTCCTCGCTGCGCAGCCGGGCCCGGGCGGACGCGGCGCCGAGATGCTGGGGCCGATGCTGGTGGTACAGCCGCGCGGCCGGCAGTTCGTCCTTGCCGGCGCCGCCTCCGGCGGCGTCGCCGCGCCGACGGCGCTGGCCGATGTCGCGGCGCAGGCGCTTCTCGCCGGGCAGCCGCTGGACAAGGCGCTGGCGCAGCCGCGCGTCCACGGCGGCAGCGAGGGGAGCACCGTCTTCGCCGAGCCGGCCGCCAGCGCCGCCAGCCTGCAGGCGCTGGCCGACCGCGGCTGGACCATCGTGACCGTGCCGCAGCTCGGCCGGGTCAACGCCATCCTCTGCCCGGAAGGCATGCAGAGCAGCCCCGAGCTGTGCTTCGCCGGCACCGATCCGCGCGGCCTCGGCCTCGCCGCCACCAGCGACTGACCGGTGGAGGCGGACGATCCCGGCGGCAACGGCGGCGCCGGCTCGCGGCGCGGCGCCATCCCGCCGTTCATCGTCATGGACGTGATGCGCGCCGCCAACGCCCGTGCCGCGGCCGGCGCGCGGGTGCTGCACCTGGAGGTCGGCCAGCCGTCGAGCCCGGCGCCGGAGCCGGTGCTGCGCGCTGCCGCCCGGGCGCTCGAAGGGGACCGCCTCGGCTATACCGACGCCTTCGGCCTGGAGGCGCTGCGCCGGCGCATCGCCCGCCACTACGGCGAGGCCCACGGCCTCGATCTCGACTGGCGGCGCATCGCCGTCACCGCCGGCTCGTCGGGCGGCTTCGTCCTCGCCTTCCTCGCCGCGTTCGACGCCGGCCAGCGGGTGGCGGTCGGCGTGCCGGGCTACCCCGCCTACCGCAACATCCTTGCCGCCCTCGGCATCGAGGTGATCCTGCTGCCGCTGGACCATGCCACCGGCTTCCAGCCGACGCCGGCGCTGCTCGACGACCTCAGCCGCCGGCACGGCCGCATCGACGGCGTAGTGGTGGCGAGCCCGGCGAACCCGACCGGCTGCCTGCTCGACGCCGCCGGCCTCGCGGCGCTGTCCGGCTGGTGCCGCGAGGCCGGCGCCCGGCTGGTCTCCGACGAGATCTACCACGGCATCGTCTACGGCCCGCCGGCGACCACCGCGCTCGCTGCCACCGACGAGGCGATCATCGTCAACAGTTTCTCCAAGTACTGGGCGATGACCGGCTGGCGCATCGGCTGGCTGGTGCTGCCGGCGCCGCTGCTGCGTAGCGTCGAGTGCCTGGCGCAGAACTTCTACATCTCGCCGCCCAGCCTGTCGCAGCACGCCGCCATCGCCGCCTTCGACTGCGAGGAAATCGTCGCCGGCCACGTCGCCCGCTATGCCGTCAACCGGGCAACACTGCTGGCGGCACTGCCGCGCGCCGGCTTCGCCGACATCGCGCCGGCCGACGGCGCCTTCTATCTCTACGCCCGCCTGCCCGACGACGATCCCGACAGCCCGGAACTCTGTCGCCGGCTGCTCGCCGAGGCCGACATCGCGATCACCCCCGGCATCGACTTCGATCCGCTGCGCGGCCACCGCACCGTGCGCTTCTCCTACGCCGGCTCGCCGGAGGAGATGGAGGAAGCGGCGGTGCGGCTGATCGGCTGGCGCGCGCGGCACCTGTCCGTCTAGGGTCTTTCGCGGCGGTCCGGCGCGCGCTACCCTTGGCGTGTGCAAGATCACGCTCAGGCCAACCACCGGTGACGACGACGATTCTGCCCGCGGCGAAGTACGACCTGCGGGTGCCACGCTACACCAGCTACCCGACGGCGCCGCACTTCGGCCCGGCGGTCACCGCCGAGGTCTACCAGGGCTGGCTCGGCGCGCTCGACCCGGCGGCGCCGCTGTCGCTCTACGTGCACATTCCGTTTTGCGATGAGATGTGCTGGTTCTGCGGCTGCTGGACGAAGATCGTCAAGCGCTACGAGCCGATCCGCTCCTACCTCGACGCGCTCGCCGGCGAGATCGCGCTGATCGCCGGCGCGCTGCCGGCGCGCATGGCCGTGCGCCACCTGCACTTCGGCGGCGGCAGCCCGACGATGCTGACGCCGCAGGACTGGCTGGCGGTGACCGCCGACCTCGGCCGCCGCTTCGCCTTCGCCGATGACGCCGAGATCGCCGTCGAGCTCGATCCGCGCGACGCCAGCGAGGACTACATCGCCGCGCTGGCGCAGGCCGGCGTCACCCGCGCCTCGATCGGCGTGCAGGACTTCGATCCGGAGGTGCAGAAGGAGATCAACCGCCACCAGCCGTTCGCGGTGGTCGAGCGGGTCGTCGGCTGGCTGCGCGCCCACGGCATCGGCGACGTCAACCTCGACCTGATGTACGGCCTGCCGCGGCAGACCGTCGCCAAGGTCGAGGCGATGGTCGATCTGGCGCTGCAACTGGCGCCGGCGCGGGTGGCGCTGTTCGGCTACGCCCACGTGCCGTGGATGAAGAGCCACCAGAAGCTGATCGACGAGACGACGCTGCCGGGCGCGGACGACCGCCTGCGCCAGTTCGCCGCCGCCTCGGCCCGCCTTGCCGCCGCCGGCTACCGGCCGATCGGCCTCGACCACTTCGCCCGCCCCGACGACGGCCTCAGCGCGGCGCTGTCCGCCGGCCGCCTGCGCCGCAACTTCCAGGGCTATACCGCCGACGACGCCCCCATCCTCATCGGCCTCGGCGCGTCGGCCATCGGCACGCTGCCGCAGGGCTACGTGCAGAACGTCCAGCCGCTCGCCGACTACCGCCGGGCGATCGCTGCCGGCCGGCTGCCGACGGCGCGCGGCATCGCGCTCAGCACCGACGACCGGCTGCGGCGGGCGATCATCGAGCAGCTGATGTGCGGGCTCAGCGTCGATCTCGACGCCGTTTGCGCCGCCCACGGGACCGCAGCCGCAACGCTCGCGCCCGAGAAGCAGCGCCTGGCGCCGCTGCTGGCGGACGGGCTGATCAGCATCGATGCCGGCAGGATCACCGTCACCGAGGCCGGCCGGCCGTTCGTCCGCATCGTCGCCGCCGCCTTCGACGCCTACCTCCAGCCGGGCCGGGCGCAGCACTCCCGCGCCGTCTGACCGGCCGGACCAGAACATACCGCAGGGGAGACGTACCGATGGCCGTCGCACGCATTCTTCTGGTCTATCTGGTCTTCGTGCTGGTCGCGCCGCCGGCCGGTGCGGTCGATCTCGCCGGCAGCGTCGCCAAGCTGCAGGGATCGGCCACCGCCATCGCCGCCACCGGCTTCAGCCGGCCGCTGCAGGACGGCTCCAGCATCCTCGTCGGCGACCGCGTCGCCACCGGCGCCGACAGCCGGCTGCGGCTGAAGATGAACGACGGCGCCCTGCTCACCCTCGGCAGCAGCAGCAGCATCACCATCGAGGCGTGGAACGAGAGCGAGACCCTCGGCCAGGCGGTGGTGGACGTGGTCGAGGGCGTCTTCCTCGCCGCCTCCGGCGCCATCGCCCGTCTCGGACCCGACCGCATGGTCGTCAATACCCCAGCGGCGACGCTCGGCATCCGCGGCACGGAAGTCTGGGGCGAGGCCCACCCCGGCCAGCTCGCGGTGGCGCTGCTGTCGGGGACCGGCGTCCTCGTCGATACCGGCAACGAGCAGATCGAGCTGACCGAGAGCGGCACCGGTCTCGACGTCGCCGCCGGCGAGCCGCTGCCGCCGATCAAGCAGTGGGGCCCGCCGCGGCTGCAGGCCGCCGCCGCCGCCGTCGCCTTCTCCGACGAGTAGCGGTGTTGGTCCGGCGGTAGCCTAGCGCTTGCGCGCCAGCGTCAGGCCGTCGCCGACCGGCAGCAGGCTGAGGTCGATGCGGGCATCGTCGTGCAGCGCGGCGTTGAAGGCGCGGATCGCCCGGGTGCTGTCCTCGTCGTTGGCGGGATCGGCGACGCGGCCGTCCCACAGCACGTTGTCGGCGAGCACGAGGCCGCCCGGCCGCAGCAGCTCCAGCGCCGCCTCGTAGTAGGCCTGGTAGTTGCCCTTGTCGGCGTCGATGAAGACGAGATCAAAGCTGCCGCCGGCGCCCTCGCCGAGCAGCGCGCGAATCGTCTCCAGCGCCGGCGCCAGCCGCAGCTCGATGCGCCCCTCGACGCCGGCCTCGCGCCAGTAGCGGCGGGCCAGCGCCGTCCACTCGTCAGAGACATCGCAGGCGACCAGCCGGCCGCCCGCCGGCAGCACCAGCGCCATGGCGAGCGCGCTGTAGCCGGTGAAGGTGCCGATCTCGAGGATCGAGCGGGCGCCGGTCAGCTTGACCAGCAGCGCCATGAACTGCCCCTGCTCGGGCGAGATCTGCATGCCGGCCTGCGGCAGCTTCAGCGTCTCGGCGCGCAGGCGGGCGAGCACGCCCGGCTCGCGCAGCGAGACCTCCAGCAGGTAGCCGTAGAGGCGGTCGTCGACGGCGATGGTTCGTCTGGACACCGGCTTTCTCTCAATCCTGGGACAGGGACGGCTGCAGCACCGCGGCGCCGCTGAGGCGCCCGTCGCGCAGCCGGGCAAGGGCTTCGTTGGCGGCGGCGAGCGGGAAGACGACGATCTCGGTGTGCACCGGCACCTTCGGTGCCAGCGACAGGAAGGCATCGCCGTCGTCGCGGGTGAGGTTGGCGACCGAGACGAGCCGCCGCTCCCGCCACAGCAGCTCATAGGGGAACGACGGGATATCGCTCATGTGGATGCCGCCGCAGACGACGATACCGCCAGGGCGGACGACGCGCAGGGCGGCGGGGACGAGTGCGCCGACCGGCGCGAAGATGATGGCGGCGTCGAGCTCCTCGGGCGGGGCGGTGCCGGCGTCCCCGGCCCACTCCGCCCCCATCCGCCGGGCGAACGCCTGCGCCTCGCTGTCACCGGGACGGGTGAAGCCGAAGATCCGCCGCCCCTCGAAGCGCGCCACCTGGGCGGCGATGTGGGCCGCGGCGCCGAAGCCGTAGAGGCCGAGGCACGCGCCGTCGCCGGCCATGCGCAGGCAGCGGTGGCCGATCAGGCCGGCGCACAGCAGGGGCGCCGCCTCGGCGTCACCATAGTCGCCGTGGATGGCAAAGCAGTAGCGGGCGTCGGCAACGGTGTACCCGGCGTAGCCGCCGTCGATCTGGTAGCCGGTGAACCGGGCCCGCGGGCACAGGTTCTCCTGGCCGGCGCGACAGTAGCGGCACTCGCCGCAGGTCCAGCCGAGCCATGGCACGCCGACGCGCTCGCCGATCGCCGGATGCTCGACCCCCTCGCCCACCGCCTCGATACGGCCGATGATCTCATGGCCGGGGATGACCGGCAGCTTCGGGTCCGGCAGCTCGCCGTCGCAGACGTGCAGGTCGGTGCGGCAGACGGCGCAGGCGGCAACGCGGATCAGCACCTGTCCCTTGGCCGGCCGTGGCCGCGGCACCTCGCGCAGCACCAGCGGCGTGCGCGGCGCGTCCAGCACCATCGCCCGCATCGGCGCATCGTCCGGCGTTGTCTGCGTCATCCTCCTCCCCCGGCCCGGCTGTGGCGGGCACAGTAGGCCGGCCGGCACGGCCCGGCAATGCCGTCGCCGCGCCTTTCTCCCACCCTCCCGCGGGCGGTGAGCACCGCGCACGACCCGGCAGGGGCACCCTGAACGCGCCGGCGACGCGAAGATCGTTGACACCGCGGGGTGGTTATCTACAGTTTCTCGCCCTGCTGGCGTCGCTGCGTCCTGGCGGGCGTGGTGGAACGGTAGACACGCGAGACTTAGGATCTCGTGACGCAAGTCGTGGGGGTTCAAATCCCTCCGCCCGCACCAGCAGACGGCCGCACGCGAAGCAGCGTGGGCGGCCGGTCGGCGCAGCAGGGTGGCAACCGGCGCTCCGCCTTCCCGATAATCTCCAGTTCCGAACGAGAACGATGCAGGTCACAGAGACACAGATCGACGATCTCACGCGTCAATTCCACGTCGTCATGCCGGCTGCCGAGATCGAGCAAAAGGTCGCGGCGCGGCTGGACGAGCTCGCCCATACCGTGCGGCTGCCCGGCTTCCGTCCCGGCAAGGTGCCGGTCGGGCTGATGCGCAAGCGCTACGGCGCCGCGGTGAAGAGCGAGGTCGTCGAGCAGGCGATCAATGAAAGCTCGCAGGCGGTGATCAGCGAACGGGGCCTGCGTGCCGCACTGCCGCCGAAGGTCGAGCTCGCCGACGCGCCGGAGCAAGGCGATCTCTCGTACACACTGGCGGTCGAGCTGTTGCCGGAGATCACCCCGCCGGACTACGGCCAGATCAGCCTGGAGCGGCTGGTCGCCCATGTCGACGAGGCCGAGATCGAGCGGCGCATCGGCCGCTTCGCCGATGCCGTCGGCGAGGAGGCGGATGCCGAGGAAGGCCGGTCGGCCGGCGACGACGACATCGTCGTGCTCGACGTGCTCAGCCCCACCGACGATCCCTGGCCGTTCGACCCGGCGAACCTCGCCGGCGTGCGCATCCGCATCGGCACCGAGGCGCCGCTGCCGGGGTTCGATGCGCAGCTCAAGGGGCTTGCCGCCGGCACCCGGACGACCATTACCGTCGCCGTTCCCGAGCGGCTGCAGCGCCCGGGCCACGCCGATGGCGAGCGGTCGTACGAGATCGAGGTGAAGGAGCTGCGGGTGCGGACGCCGGCGCCGATCGACGACGAGTTGGCCAAGCGCGGCGGCTGGGACTCCCTCGAGGAGTTGAAGAACTGGCTGCGCGAGCAGCACGAGAACGAGCTGAAGAATCTGTCGCGGATGCGGCTGAAGCGGGCGCTGCTCGACCGGCTGTCAGAGCTCTACGACTTCGCCGTGCCCAACGGGCTGGTGCAGCGCGAGTACGACTCGCTGGTGCGCCAGCACGAGCCGGAAGGCGGCGCGGCGGCGGGCGAAGCGGAAGCGGAGCACATCCACGACGAGCATTGCGGCCACGATCATCATGACCATGCTCACGCTCATGACCACGACCATGAGCACGCGCACGGGCATGACCACCATGACCATGACCATGACCATGACCACGGCGACGACGGCCACGGGCACGCGGCTGCCCCCGCCGCCGATGCGGCAATCAGCGAGGAGCAGCGGGCGGAATACCGGGCGCTGGCGCTGCGGCGCGTGCGCCTCGGGCTGGTGCTGGCGGAGATCGGCCGCACCAACAACCTGCGCGTCCAGCAGGAGGAACTGGCCAAGGCGATGATCGCCCAGGCCCGCCGTTTCCAGGGCCAGGAGCAGATGGTGCTCGACTACCTGCGCAAGACGCCGGAGGCTCAGGAGGCGCTGGCCGCACCGATTCTTGAAGAGAAGGTGGTCGACTTCATCCTGGAGATGGCAAAAGTGGAGGAGCGGTCCGTCGAGCCGGCCGACCTGTTGCGTGAGCCGGAGGATGAGACCACATCTGCCGCGGGCTGAGCCCTCGTCATCATTCCAGTGGTGGGCGGAACTCCGTTACACTGCCATCGAGGCCGGCAGGCTGCCCGCCTGACCGCATGGTTTCCGCCCGAAGGTCCGGACGCCGGACTGCCGGTTAACCGCGAACACGACGCGGCAAGAGGGGTGTTGCCTTGGATACATACTTGAACACGCTGGTGCCGATGGTCGTCGAGACGACCAACCGCGGCGAGCGCGCCTACGACATCTACTCGCGCCTGCTGAAGGAGCGGATCATCTTTCTGACGGGGCAGGTGCACGACGGCGTCGCCAGCCTGATCTGCGCCCAGCTGCTGTTCCTCGAATCGGAGAATCCCAACAAGGACATCGCCTTCTATATCAATTCTCCGGGCGGTCTGGTGACGGCCGGCCTCGCCATCTACGATACCATGCAGTACATTCGTCCGGATGTCTCGACGGTATGTGTAGGGCAGGCCGCATCGATGGGCTCGCTGTTGCTGGCGGCCGGTGCCGAGGGCAAACGCTACGCGCTGCCCAACGCCCGGATCATGGTGCACCAGCCCTCCGGCGGTGCCCAGGGGCAGGCGACGGATATCGAAATCCAGGCCCGTGAAATCCTGTCGCTCCGTGCCCGCCTCAACTCCATCTATGTCAGGCATACCAAGCAGCCGCTTGACGTGATCGAATCGGCCGTGGAACGCGACCGCTTCATGAGCCCGGAGGAGGCGAAGGAGTTCGGCATTGTCGACGAGGTCGTCACCAGCCGCCCCCGCACCGAAGAGGGCGAGCGGCCGACGGCCTTGCGGCCACAACGGTCGTGAGCAGAGCGTGTGGAACAGCCACGGGCGGGTGGTGATACACCCATTTCGTGATTGTGCCACGTGCTCGCAAATGGATAACATAGCCAAGGTTACGGCGCGGTTACGGAAGAGACCATGAGCAAATCCGCCGGTGGTGATTCCAAGAACACGCTCTACTGCTCGTTCTGCGGCAAGAGCCAGCATGAGGTACGCAAGCTGATCGCGGGTCCGACCGTGTTCATCTGCGACGAGTGCGTTGAGCTGTGCATGGACATCATCCGCGAAGAGCACAAGACCGGCCTGATCAAGTCCGGCGACGGGGTGCCGACGCCGCAGGAGATCTGTCAGGTCCTGGACGACTACGTCATCGGCCAGGCCCGGGCGAAGAAGGTGCTGTCGGTCGCCGTTCACAACCACTACAAGCGCATCAACCACTCCACCAAGAACAACGACGTCGAGCTGGCCAAGTCCAACATCCTGCTGATCGGTCCGACCGGCTGCGGCAAGACGCTGCTGGCGCAGACGCTGGCTCGCATCCTCGACGTGCCGTTCACCATGGCCGATGCGACGACGCTGACCGAGGCCGGCTACGTCGGCGAGGACGTCGAGAACATCATCCTCAAGCTGCTGCAGGCCGCCGACTACAACGTCGAGCGGGCGCAGCGCGGCATCGTCTACATCGACGAGGTCGACAAGATCTCGCGCAAGTCGGACAACCCGTCGATCACCCGCGACGTCTCCGGCGAGGGCGTGCAGCAGGCGCTGCTGAAGATCATGGAGGGCACCATCGCCAGCGTGCCGCCGCAAGGCGGGCGCAAGCATCCGCAGCAGGAATTCCTGCAGGTCGATACCACCAACATCCTGTTCATCTGCGGCGGCGCCTTCTCCGGCCTCGACAAGATCATCTCGGCGCGCACCAAGGGCACGACCGTCGGCTTCGGCGCCGACGTGCGCGCGCCGGACGAGCGGCAGACCGGCGAGATCCTCAAGGAGGTCGAGCCCGAGGACCTGCTGAAGTTCGGCCTGATCCCCGAATTCATCGGCCGGCTGCCGGTGATCGCGACGCTGGGCGACTTGGATGAGTCGGCGCTGGTCGACATCCTGACCAAACCGAAGAACGCCCTGGTCAAGCAGTACCAGCGGCTGTTCGAGATGGAGGGCGTGCGCCTCGACTTCACCGACGGGGCGCTGCGCAGCGTCGCCCGCCGGGCGGTGCAGCGCAAGACCGGCGCCCGCGGCCTGCGCTCGATCATGGAGAACATCCTGCTCGATACCATGTTCGACCTCCCCGGCCTGGAGGGGGTCGAGGAAGTGGTGATCAACCGCGAGGTCGCCGACGAGCAGGCCAACCCGCTGTTCATCTATGCCGACCGCCGCGGCGACGTCGGCGGCTCCAGCGCCTAGAGGCCGATCCGTGGGGCTTGCTCGATCACCCGCCCAGCGGGGAGCCAGCCCCACCCCCGCCTTCCGCCGCGCCTGACGGTGAGACCACCGGACGCGATTGCTGGCCCGGCGACGGGCAATGCGGTCGCGTCCCCGCCGCTACTCTTCTGCACCTCGACACCGGCACCGCCTGCCGCAGCGGCGGACGGCCCGTTGCTGCCGCCAGGCTGTCGCATCCCTGCCCCGTTCGCTCCCCCACCCTGCCCGTGGCTGCCCGCCGGGCTTGACCGGCCTCTTTCCGGCAACCACTTTAAGTCGCATCGGTGCCGACGTCCGGCGCGGACGTCGTGCAGGTCATGACGCGCCCGGCAACGCAGCCGATAACAAGAAGGACTTAGCGATTTGACCAGCTCCAGTACGCTTTATCCCGTCCTGCCGCTCCGCGACATCGTCGTGTTTCCGCACATGATCGTCCCACTGTTCGTGGGCCGCGAAAAGTCGGTCCGCGCGCTTGAGGACGTGATGAAGGACGACCGGCAGATCCTTCTCGTCGCCCAAAAGAACGCCGCCCAGGACGATCCCACACCGGAGGACATCTTCCTCGTCGGCACGGTCTCGACCGTGTTGCAGCTGCTGAAGCTGCCGGACGGCACCGTCAAGGTGCTGGTCGAGGGCGGCCAGCGCGCCCGCATCGACCACTTCACCGACCGGCAGGCGTTCTTCGAGGCGGAAGCCACCATCATTCCGGAGAACGCCGGCGAGCGCCAGGAGATGGAGGCGCTGTCGCGCTCGGTGGTCGGCCAGTTCGAGCAGTACATCAAGCTCAACAAGAAGATCCCGCCCGAGGTGCTGGTCTCGATCAACCAGATCGAGGACCCCAGCAAGCTCGCCGACACCGTCGCCTCGCACCTGGCGCTGAAGATCGCCGACAAGCAGGAGCTGCTGGAGATCGAGACGGTCGCCGAGCGGCTGGAGCGGATCTACTCCCACATGGAGTCGGAGATCGGCGTCCTGCAGGTGGAAAAGCGCATCCGCAACCGCGTCAAGCGGCAGATGGAGAAGACGCAGCGCGAGTACTACCTCAACGAGCAGCTGAAGGCGATCCAGAAGGAGCTCGGTGAGGGCGAGGACGGCCGCGACGAGGCCGGCGAATTCGAGGAGCGGATCAAGAAGACCGCGCTCAGCAAGGAAGCGCGCGAGAAGGCGATGGCGGAGCTGAAGAAGCTGCGCTCGATGAGCCCGATGTCGGCCGAGGCCACCGTCGTCCGCAACTACCTGGAATGGATGCTGACTATCCCATGGAAGAAGCGGACGCGGGTCAAGAAGGACATCAAGCACGCCCACGAAATCCTCGACGCCGACCACTACGGTCTCGCCAAGGTCAAGGAGCGCATCCTCGAGTATCTCGCGGTGCAGCAGCGCACCAACAAGATGCGCGGCCCGATCCTCTGCCTCGTCGGCCCGCCCGGCGTCGGCAAGACCTCGCTCGGCAAGTCGATCGCCAAGGCGACCGGCCGCAACTTCGTGCGCATGTCGCTGGGCGGCGTCCGCGACGAGGCGGAGATCCGCGGCCACCGGCGCACCTACATCGGCTCGATGCCGGGCAAGGTCATTCAGGGCATGAAGAAGGCGAAGTCGTCGAACCCGCTGTTCCTCCTCGACGAGGTGGACAAGATGGGCCACGACTGGCGTGGCGATCCCGCCTCGGCGTTGCTGGAGGTCCTCGATCCGGAGCAGAACGCGACGTTCAACGACCACTACCTGGAGGTCGACTACGACCTCTCGGACGTGATGTTCGTGACCACCGCCAACACCATGAACATGCCGGCGCCGCTGCTCGACCGGATGGAGATCATCCGCATCTCCGGCTACACCGAGGATGAGAAGGTCGAGATCGCCAAGCGCCACCTGCTGCCCAAGCAGATTGAGGCGCATGGCCTGACCAGCGAGGAATGGTCGATCACCGACGCCGCCCTGCGCGACCTGATCCGCTACTACACGCGCGAAGCCGGCGTCCGCAACCTGGAACGCGAGCTTGCCAACCTGACACGCAAGGCCATCAAGGACATCATGATGGGCGAGCGCGAGCAGGTGCACGTCGATACCGACAATCTCGAGACCTACGCCGGGGTGAAGAAGTTCCGCTACGGCGAGGTCGAAGAGGAGGACATCGTCGGCGTCACCACCGGCCTCGCCTGGACCGAGGTGGGCGGCGAGCTGCTGTCGATTGAGGCGGTGGTGGTCCCCGGCAAGGGCCGCGTCACCTACACCGGCAAGCTCGGCGACGTGATGCAGGAGTCGATCCAGGCGGCGAAGTCGTTCGTGCAGTCGCGGGCCATCCGCTTCGGCATCTCACCGCTGACCTTCAGCCGGCGCGACATCCACGTGCACGTCCCGGAAGGGGCGACACCGAAGGACGGGCCGTCGGCGGGCGTCGCCATGGTCACCTCGATCGTCTCGGCGCTGAGCGGCATCGCGGTCAAGAAGGACGTGGCGATGACCGGCGAGGTGACGCTGCGCGGCCGGGTGCTGCCGATCGGCGGGCTCAAGGAGAAGCTGCTGGCGGCCCATCGCGGCGGCCTGAAGACGGTGCTGATCCCACGCGACAACGAGCGCGAGCTCTCGGAGATCCCGGACAACATCAAGAAGGATCTGAACATCATTCCGGTGGCGACCGTCGACGAGGTGCTGAAGAACGCCCTCGTCAGCGAACTGACGCCGATCGAATGGGACGAGCGGGCCGACTTGCAGGCCGCCGCCGTCGCCAGCCCGGATGAGGATGATGTGGGCGGTGTGATGACCCACTAGCGGAAGGATGGGCGGCGCCCGGCGCCGCCCCACTTTCCTCAGAAAGAAGATTCTGTCTGCCGCGGCTTACCTCCCGTTTTCGGTGATTGACGGCATCCTTGCGCTCAAATTACAGTTTTGCGCCGAAACCAGCCAAAGTTTCGGAGATGTTGTCATTGTCACTTGGACGTGGGGGATATGCTGTGAACAAGAACGACCTGATTGTCAGCGTAGCCAATGACACTGGCCTGACACGCCAGGATGTCGCCAGGACTGTCGAAGCCATGTTCGGCACGATCACTGGCGCGCTGAGGGACGGGGTAGAGGTTCGTCTGGTCGGCTTCGGCACGTTCACCGTTGCCGAACGGGCACCAACGCAGGGCCGCAATCCGCGCACCGGCGAGAGCATCAGCATTTCGGCGACGAGAACGCCGAAGTTTCGCGCCGGCAAGACGCTGAAGCAGGCCCTGAACTAGTTTCGCGGGTCGTTCCCGCCCGGGGTGGCTGGCCGCAGCGCCCCGGGCGTCTATCGGAGCGGGCCTGGGGGCGGGCTCGCTGGGGTGCCTTTTCGGGCGCCGTATCAAGGGGCGGTTAGCTCAGTCGGTAGAGCGCCACGTTTACACCGTGGATGTCGGCGGTTCGAGCCCGTCACCGCCCACCATCACCAGGGTGACGATAGCCGCGGCACGCACCGCAGCGGCACAGGGCGGCGCAGCGCTGGCCCTTGCGCCACCGGCTCCGGAAAGTCCAGCCGCCGCGGCCTGCTGCAGCCCCGGCAAGTGGCTCCCTCAATACCCCCACTCGACGCGCTCGAAGTGGCGCTGTTCCTCGGGAATCGGCTCGACCTTCATTCGCCGGTACTCGACCAGGATGCGATCGTAGGTCCCATCGGCCCTGACCTGTGCGAAAGCCGAGCGCCAGCGCTCTGCCTCGGCCGCTGAAACGTCGCGCGATGCGGCGAAGTAGATCGGCGAACGGCGGACGAGTTCGCCGATGTTGAGCACGGTCGCATCGCCGCCGATCTCCCGCCAGCCGAACAGCACCATCAGCCGCGGCGCCAGCCAGGCGTCGATGCGCCGGTCGCGCAGCTTCATGGCGTTGACCCACTCCTCGCTCGCCGGCTCGATACGGGTGAATGCGTGCTCGCGCAGCAGCGCTTCGGCGCCGCTGGTGCGCAGCACGCCGGTCGGCCGGTTCTTCGCCTTGTCGAGGTCGCTCACATCGACGCCGGCGCCGCCGACCAGCACCAGGTCGTCGGTGACGATCTCCACCATCCAATTGTACAGCGGCTCGCGCTCCGGCGAGCGGGTCAGCGCGAGGATGCCGATATTGGGTCCCGCCTTGGCCAGCTGCTGGGCGTGCGTCCAGCCCATGAACTCGATGTTGCCGGAATGGCCAATGCGGCGCGCCATCTCCTTCACCAGCCGATAGACGATACCGCGCGGCTCGCCGATCTCGGAGACGGTGGGCGGCGGCTGATGATAGGTGAACGGCGGCAGTTCCGCCGCCAGCAGGCGCAGCTCGGCGGCGAGCACCGTCGGTATCAACGGTGCGGCGCCCAGGATCAGCCCCAGCACTGCCCGGATGATCGCATTTCTCATCGCGCGCACTCCTTCCCAACGAGGCGGGACGGGACTGCCGCAAGGCGGCTCATGACAGCCTCAGCAGCAGCACGTCGCAAGGCAGGTGGTGAATGATGCCGTCGATCGCCGACGGCATGAACAGCGCCAGCCCGTGACGATGATGGGCCCCGCACACCAGCAGGTCGACCGACAGCTGGTGTGCGGTAACGATGATCTGGCGGGGAATGGAACCCGACGCCGCGACCGAGATGCCAACCTCGACACCGCCGAGATGGCCTGCGATCTCGTGGAGAAATCGCTCGGCCTGGACGATCAGCCGGTCGTCGGTGGAGAACGGCACCGGCTGCGGCTCGGTCTGGCTGCCATCAGCCGCCGCATTCTTGCCGCCGGCGCCGAGTCCGAACAGCGGGACGTCCACCTCGCCGCCGCTGGTCAGCGCCCGCTGGTCGACCACGTGCATCAGCGTCAGCCGGGCGCCATGGCGCTCGGCGATGGCAAGGCCGCGTGCGGCGAGTGGCGCGGCGTCGTCCGTCTGATCGAGCGCGACCATGATGTGGCGGTATAGGCCCATCGCTTCCCCTCCCTCCAGACTTTGGCGTCGTGCCGCCCCGAACTAGAACGCTCCGAACGTCAGGCCCAGCAGGATGACGACGACCGTCGCGCAGGCGGTGATCACGCTGCTGACGATGAAGATGTCGAGGAACGACTGCTTGTGGTTGAGGCCGCAGATCGCCAGCAGGGTGATGACGGCGCCGTTGTGCGGCAGGGTATCGAAGCTGCCGCAGGCCATCGCCGCCACCCGGTGCAGCAGGTCGACGCTGATCCCGTAATTGTGCGCCGCCGCCACCAGCTGTTCGCCAATCGCCGACAGGGCGATCGAGAGGCCACCGGAGGCGGAGCCGGTGATGCCGGCGAGCGAGCTGACCGAGATGAAGGTGAGCCACACCGGATTGGTGGTGATGTGGGTCATCGCCTCGCGGACGATGATGAACGCCGGCAGCGAGGCGATGACGTTGCCGTAGCCGACCTCCGAGGCGGTGTTGAAGATCGGCAGCATCGAGCCGAACGTGCCCTTGTTGATCGTATCGACCAGGTTGGCGAACCGCGACCAGTTGATGGCGATACAGACGAGGCAAGCGATGATCAGGGCGACGATGATCGCCCACAGGCCAAGAACCGCCGACAGCTTGGTTGCCCCGAACTTCGGCTGGGCCAGGAAATCGGTATTGGCGGCCGGCAGCACGAAGTTCGACATCACGTAGTTGAGGGCGATGACGACGAGGATCGGCGTCAGCGCGATGAGAAACGACGGCGCATTGTCATGCGCGGCCGGCACCGCGGTGGCGTCGTCATGATCG
>JBDHSN010000025.1:0-25408 GCA_039808105.1 Rhodospirillales bacterium | reverse complement strand
CCCCCCCCGCCGTGTTCGCCGCGGCGGCGCGCGCCCTCGGCCTTGGTGATCCCGCGCGCTGGCGGGCGTGGACCGCGGCGGCCCATGCCGACTACCGCGCCGACAGCACGCCTCCGCCAGGGGCGGCGGCGCTCGATCTGGGTGCGGTGATGGCCGGGTTGCAGCGGCTGCTGCCGGCGGACGCCATCATCACCGTCGATGCCGGCAATTTCTCCGGCTGGCCGCAGCGGTTTCTTCGCCACGGCGGAGAGCGGCGGCTGCTGGGGGCGGCCAACGGAGCGATGGGCTACGGAGTGCCGGCTGCCGTGGCCGCCAAGCTGCGCTTTCCGCAGCGCCTGGTCATCGGCTGCGCCGGCGACGGCGGCTTCGGCATGACCGGCCAGGAGCTGGCCACCGCCGTCCAGTGCGGCGCGGCGCCTATCATCCTCGCCTTCGACAACGGCATCTATGGCACCATCCGCATGCATCAGGAGCGCCGCTACCCCGAGCGGACGCTGGGCACGACGCTGGGACGCGCTGACCTTGCCGCCGTCGCCCGCGGCTGGGGTGCCCACGGCGAGCGCATCGAGCGCACCGAAGAGTTCGCGCCTGCGTTCGAGCGCGCCGTCGCCTGCGGCCGTGCGGCGCTGCTGCATCTCGTCTGCGATCCCGAGCAGATCAGCACCCGCCGCACGCTGAGCAGCCTGCGCAGCGCCGGTCAAGGCTGACTGTTGCCCGGCAGCTACCCTCTTCGCCCGCCGTTCAGGGGGGCCCGCTGGCCCGGACAAGTTCTGGTCGCGTGCGCCCTGGGTGCGTGATATGGTCGCGGCCGTCGTGACCGCTCGCCCCAAAGGGGGGAGTCAGCGCCAGCCCGTTGGGATGGCAGGAGGGCTCACGATGTTTCCTACGGCACCTTGCGCTCCTTGAGAACTCCGCGGAATGGGGTAATCGCGTTTGAAGGCTGCCGCACGGGGGAGGCACACCAGATCAGCGGCCGGCCCGCTCGATAGCGATGCCGGCCGGATCCGGCGCCGGCAAAATTACGGATGGGGAGAATATGGAAGACAGACCGAACTTCTCCGTTGGGAGCCCGCTGGATCGTATGTCGGAGGTTCTCCCTGGGGGCGGCTCGTTCAGCCTGGAGGAGTTGCTGCGCACGCTGCGCCGCCGGATGTGGCTGATCCTGACGATCATGATGGTCGGCACGCTGCTGACCGCCGCCGTCGCGGTCATGCTGCCGTCGCGCTACACGGCGGTGGCAAAGGTGCTGGTTGCCGACAAGAGTCCGGAAGGTCCGGATCTGAACGCTGCCGTACGGGGCTTGCCGCCGGACGTTGCGTTCATGAGCAGCCAGGTTCAGGTCGTCGCCTCGCGCAATCTCGCGACCACCGTCATCGACAAGCTCGGGCTGGAATCAGACCCGGAATTCAACGACGTCCTGGCACCCCCCTCGCTCCCCAAGCGGATCCTCGCTGCCCTGCCGACCGATTGGCTCAGGCAGAAGCTGGGTTTGCCGTCGGCTGCCAACATGAATCCGGAGCTTGCCGATCGCCTGCAGCGCGAGGAGGTCATCGACACCTATCTCGACAACCTGTTCACCGAAGTCGTCGAGGCGAGCCGGGTCATCGACATCTGGTTTACCTCGGAGGACCAGGAGAAGGCCTCGCGGATTGCCAACGCCATCGCCGACTCGTACATCGACCAGCACCTGGAAAACCAGTACCAGACGATCCGCCGGACGATGGCGTGGCTGAACGACCGGGTTGCCTCGCTGCGTCAGGAGGTGAAGACCGCCGACGACGCCGTCGAGAAGTTCCGGACCGAGAAGGGGCTGCTCAAGGGCACCGGTGGCGAGATGCTGAACGAACAGCAGATCTCGGAACTCAGCTCACAGCTGGTGCTGGCCCGCTCGCAGCGGGCGGAAAGCGAGGCGCGGCTGTCTCAGGTGCGCGGACTGGCGCGCTCAGGGGGCATCGCCAGCATCGCCGAAGTCGTCAATTCACCGCTGATCTCGACGCTGATCGCCCAGGAGACGGAAGTGAAGCGGCGGATCGCCCAGTACTCGCAGGAGTACGGCGAGCGCCATCCGCTGCCGATCAACGCCAAGGCGGAGCTGCAGGACCTGCAGGCGAAGATCGGCGTCGAGGTCAGCCGCGTCGTGCAGAGCCTGCAGAACGAGGTCGTGGTGGCGCGGGCGCGCGAGCAGTCGCTGCAGCGCAGTCTCGATCAGTTCGGCACGCAGGTTTCCAAGTCCAACAAGGACGAGGTGACGTTGCGCGCCCTCGAGCGGGACGCCGAAGCGGCTCGCGCCACCCTCGACAACTTCATGCAGGAGGCGCACCAGCTCAACGCGCAGGACACCCTGCGCGCCCAGCAAGCCGACGTCACGCTGATCTCGTACGCCCCGATCCCGCCGGAAGCGGCGTTTCCCAAGCGCAAGCTGATGGTGTTGCTGGCGATCGTCGTCTTCGGGCTGATCGGCGTCGTGGTCGCCCTGATCGTCGATCAGTTCGACTCAGGGTTCCGCAGCTCGGAACAGGTGCAGAACACGCTGGGGGTCCCGGTCCTCGGCCTCGTGCCGGCGCTGAAGGGGGCCGGCAGCAAGGGGCGGGTCCCCGGGCGCTACGTGCTGCAGCAACCGACCTCGTCCTTCGCCGAGGCGATCCGCCGGATCCACGCCAAGCTGCTCCAGGATCCGTCGGTGCGCACGGTGCAGGTCACCTCGGCCGAGCCAAGCGAGGGCAAGACGACCGTCTCGCTCAATCTGGCTCACGTCGCCGCCCGGCTGGGCGGCCGGGTGCTGCTGATCGATACCGACTTCCGCCGGTCGGAGATTGCCGACCTGCTGCGGCTGCGCAACTCGCCGGGGCTGATCGACATCCTGACCAAGCGGGCGAGCTTCAGCGACGTGGTGCAGACCAGCGAGGGGGCGCCGGACATCGTCGTCGCCGGCGGCTTTGAATCGCAGAGTTCGGAAATGCTGGTGCTGCGCGATCTGCCCAACCTGCTGAAGCAGGTGCGCGACCGTTACGAGCTGATCATCATCGATGCGCCGCCGGTGATCTCGCTGGTGGACGCTGCGGTCGTGGCGGGACAGGTCGACCGCACCATCCTGGCGGTGAAGTGGGCGGGCACCCGGCGTTCCGTGGTCGGGCACGCCCTGAGCGAGGTCGTCAGTGCCGGCGGCACCGTCGGCGGCATCATCCTGACCAAGGTCGACGTGAAGCGGCATTCGCTCTATTCGTTCGGCGACTCCGGCCAGTACTACGGCCGCTACAAGAAGTACTACGACGTGGCGTGAGCACCGGTGCCCGCCATCGCGCAGCGGCAGACATGTCCCCGGTGCCGATGACCTGCCGCTGTCCGGCCACCGGCAGGCCCATCGGGCCTGACTCCCCCTCGCACCGCCCCGGCTGGCGCCCCGGCGCCCGCCGGCGCGGTGCTTCACCACGCTGACTTTAGCTGGAGACCAACGTGGCGACGCAGCCCCGCATCTGCATCGGAGTTCCGGTCTACAATGGCGGAGTGCTGTTCCAGGAGATGATCGACTCCCTCCTGGCGCAGACCTACGGCGACTTCGAGATCTTCATTGCCGACAACTGCTCGACCGATGCGACCGAAGAGGTCGCCCGCACGTTCGCGGCCCGCGACCGGCGGGTCCACTACCACCGCAACGCGACGAACATCGGAGCATCGCCGAACTTCAATCGCGTCCTCGAGCTTGCCGGCAAGTGCGACTACTTCAAGTGGGCAGCGCATGATGACCTCTACCGGCCGGCGTGGCTGGAGAGATGCGTGCAGGTACTGAATGCCGAGCCCGACGTCGTTCTTGCCTACACCATCGTCGAGGTCGTCGACGAGACCGACGACCACCTCCTGAGCAAGCATCCCTTCTACAAGTTTGGCTGTCTCGACAGCACCACCGACGAGCACGGCCGGCCGGTGTGGAAGATGGGGCCGCTGCATCTGGCGGAAACGTCGGACCCTGCCGCCCGCTATGACGAGTTTCTCAACCGCATGGTGGCCTGCTTCCCGATCTTCGGGCTGATCCGCGCCGACGTGCTGCCCGGAACCGGGCTGCACCGCTCATACTTCGGCTCGGACCGTACCCTGCTCGGCGAACTGGTGCTGCGCGGCCGCTTCCGGCAGGTGGGCGAGCAGCTTTACGTCAACCGCTACCACAAGTCGGTGGGGCGGCTGGTGCCGAGCAACAAGCAGCAGGCGTGGATCGGCAGCGGCGGCAGCAGCCGGCTGTCCCCGCAGATCCTCCAGTACGCCGATCTGCTGCGGGCGCCCTTCGCTGCCGGATTGCCAGCCGCCGACAGCGTGCGCTGCTTTGCCGTCGCCGCGACCCATATCGCCCGGCGGCAGGCCGGCCGACTGGCGCGAAGGGTGCTGCCGGCGGTGGCGTACCCGGCGGCGATGCGCCGGGCGCCCTCCGGGCCACCAGCGAAGCCATAACGATCAAGGTGGGGCGCGGCCGGCGGCGTTTCGGACCGCAAGGCACGCTTCCTGCTTTGCCCGGGATGGTGAGCGCGGCCACATCCCAGGGCGCGGGGTGGCTCGCCATCCCGTAACCGAGGCAATGCCACAGACACACGCTGATGAGTGCTGGGGAGGAGGCGCACGCATGTCGACGGAGCACCTGGTGCGCGACGACTCAATGACGGTGGATGGGGAGGAGGGGGACGGCTGCGGGCGCGCGATCTATGCCCTGATCGAACGGCTGTTTCCCCTTCACCGCAGCATCACCGGTGACGGCGTCCGCCAGACACTGCGGCTGATGGGCGAATATGTCCCGCTGCAGATGAGCGAGGTGCCGACCGGCACCGCGGTCTTCGACTGGGAGATTCCCAAGGAATGGACGGTCCGCGAGGCGTTCATCAGCGACAGTCATGGCCGCCGGATTGTGGACCTGCGCAACAGCAACCTGCACGTCGTCGGCTACAGCACGCCGGTGCGGGCGACGATGCCCCGGCACGCGCTGGAACCGCATCTTCATTCCCGCCCCGACCGGCCCGATAGTATCCCTTATCTGAACAGTTACTGGAAGGAATACTGGGGGTTCTGTCTGTCGCACAACACCAGGCTGGCGATGGCGGAGGGCGACTATCAGGTCGTGATCGACTCCAGCCTTGAGGACGGCCACCTGACCTATGGGGAATACCTGATCCCGGGGGAGAGCAGCGAGGAAGTTCTGCTGTTTTCCCACACCTGCCATCCCTCCCTGTGCAACGACAACTGCAGCGGGCTCGCGGTCACGACGCTCCTCGCCCGCGAGCTCGCCTCGCGGTCGCTGCGATACTCGTACCGGTTTCTGTGGGCGCCGAGCACCATCGGATCGCTCGCCTGGCTCAGCCGCAACGCCGAGGCGGTCGGCCGCATCCGCCACGGCCTGGTGCTCACCGGCTTTGGCGATCCAGGCGCCTTCACCTACAAGCAGACCCGCAGCGGCGATGCGCAGCTCGACCGGATCGTGCCGCTGGTACTGGATGGCTTCGGGCCGGGCAGCCGCGTCGAGCCGTTCAGTGTCTACGGCTACGACGAGCGACAATTCTGCTCGCCCGGCTTCAATCTTGCCGTCGGCCGGCTGTCGCGGACGCCCTATGGCCAATACCCCCAGTACCACACATCCGACGACAACCTGGCGTTCATCAGCCCCCGCCAGCTGGGCGAGGCGATGGCGGTGCTGATGGAGATCATCGACGCTATGGAATGTGGCGAGCGGCGCTACCTGAACACCTCGCCGTACGGCGAGCCGCGCCTGGGCAAGCGCGGCCTGTTCCGGCCGATCGGCGGAGCCGGTCTCAGCCGCCTGGAGGAAGCGCGGCTGTGGGCCCTGAACCTCGCCGATGGCCGCCATTCGGTGCTCGACATGGCCGAGCGGTCGCGAATGGACTTCAAGACGTTGCGAACGGCGATCGGCGAACTGGCCGCCTGCGGTCTGCTCGAGGAGATCACCGAGGCTGACCCATCACTCCCACCACGATGACGAGTTGGAGGCATCCGGTGCTCCTGGGGCGAATACAGCGTATGGTTCCTGCACGCCACAGTCTCTACAAAGGCATTCAGCAGCAGCTTGTCGACCGACTCTCTGGTAATCGCGTGCTATTCCATCATGTGCCGAAGTGCGCCGGTTCCTCCGTTTATCGCCAACTAATCAAGTCGTACGTATTTTCCCATAGAGTACTTCACGTTGATCCCGCCTATCGTGCCTACGAGAACATGCATGAGGAAGCCGACCAGAAAAAAGTCAGCGAGGAATCACAGAAGTTTCGCGAATATCTTCTGTTATATTACCTGCATCAGGACATTCGCTGCATTGCCGGTCATGTGCGTTTCTCGGAGCCGGCCTATCGGCTGTTTTGCGACCGCTACACGTTCGTGACGACGCTGCGGGAGCCGGTAGCGTGGTTCATCTCCTGGTATTTCTACAACGTGACCGCGGACGAGCAGCGCTGGAAGACGGCCATGCCGATCGACGAGTTTGTCGAGACCGATCAGGCCCACCACTTCGGCGCCGGTTATGCCCACTTCTTTTCCGGCCTGCCGGTGGAGGCGGATCCGCATTCGGCCGAGGCGATCGAGCGGGCGAAGGACAACATCGGCAGGATGCACATCGTCGGCTTCGTCGATGACCTGCCGGGATTTCAGGCAAAGCTGCGACAGCGGCTCGGCGTCAGGATCACCATCCCGCACGACAACAAGGCGCGCATCGACCCGCTGACCCGCAGCAAGGCGATAACCCCGGCCGTCATCGACAAGATCAGAGCGATCAGCGCCGCCAATCTCGCGGTCTACGACTTCGCCCGGCAGCGGTTCGGCTGACGGAAGGCGCCGGCCTCTGAGACGGAACCTTCCGACGGCATCCCCAGGGATCGTCTGAGTTAGCTGGCCGGAGCACGCGGGCCCCGGGGGCCAGCCGGCGCCACCTGGCACCGGCCCCTCATCGCTGCCGCAGCGGCGACTGCCGGGCCGGCCGGTCAGCCGGGCTCAGCGGCCCGAGGCGTTGACGGCGCAGTTGGCTGCCCGCGGCGTTCCGCCACCCGCAACCGACTGGCTGGGGTTGTTGTTCAGCACCATGCGCAGGCGCGGGTAGATCTTGCGCATGTCGTTGACCAGGGCCTGCTTGACGTTGCCGGCGATGTTCTGATCGCCGCGCAGGGTGGGGCAGTTGGAGTTGTCGACGACGTAGACGCCATAGTCCTGCATCGCCTGGGCCAGCCGCCTGCCCGGTTCGCTGAGGCCGAGGCTGCCGATGTTGACGCTGGGAGGGATGGCCAGCAGCGCGCCGTAGGGGATCTGCCCCCGGCAGTTGCCCGAGGAACTGCAGAAGCCATCGGTCGAGGACGCCGGCCAGACGATCTGTTTTTTCAGCATCATGCCGCAACTGCCTTTGGCATCGAGCGCCATCTGCAGCGCGTGCTCGATCTTGGTGCCGGCGGTGTTGACCTCGTGGCCACGGACCAGCCCGAACATCCCGGCGACGCCGGAGGCACTGCTGCCGACCCGCTTGCCTCCCGGACCGCTATGTCCGGCGTCACGCAGGCTCCACTGGTGGTGGATGGCGGCGGACGGCTGGCCGTTGTTCCACCGCCAGCGGTAGAACTCGTGGGTGATGTTGGTCGTCGAATCGTGGATGACGACCGTGGCATCGTTGGTCGACTGGTTGTGCGCCCCGTTCGGGACCCGCAGGGTGGTGGGGAAGCCCTTGTTGGACGGACCCGTGACCCGCTTGCTGGGGTCGGCGGCGGTGCTCTTGTAGACGTTTACGCCCCAGCCGTTGTTGCTGTTGATGCTGTTGAACGGGGCGCGCTTCAGATTCAGCGTCGTTGCGTGCGAGTCGCTGGCATAGACGGCGCCGCTGCCGATCGGCCGATGCAATGCACTGGCAGCGCTGAACGGATTGGCAAAGGGATCGGTGGAAGACTGGCACGGGCCGGCTGCCGCGGAATCGGCCAGCAACAGGGAGACGGCCAAGGCGCTGGCCATGGTAACGAGGTGCCAGGGGCGGGCGAACGGCTGCGCTGGGGCGACACGGCGCAGCGAACGGACGTCTGCCTGCATAGCGGGTAGTGAATTCCGGGAAATATTACCAATAGTTGTACAATAACCCATGATCTCTCTCCACAGCCGTTCTGGCTTCATCGCAGCACCCACGGTGCAGCCGAATCAGCCCCTGCTTAGACCCCGATAGGGGAGTTTGTTCGGTTAATGCGTGGCCATTTAGAGGATTCGCGGTTTTTTAACCGTTCGTTAGATCCTCGTAACTGGTTCATGAGCAGCAATATTCGCCTGCGGGTGGGCTACGGAGCAGGGTGGCCTCGAATCAGCAATGGAGGATAGTGGCAGAGAATGATTAACCGATACCTACCCATTCAGGTGGGCAGGGATGGCCGTCAGGGGCAGAAGTGTGGCTACATCCGGCCCAAGGCGTGGCCGAAACCAGCCATTTCCGCTGTTACGGGACGCCGCGCGGGCGTTTTGGGTGGGCGATCGCGCGGCGGCGGCTTGGCGGGCGCCGGCCGGTGGGAGGCGCTGTTGTGCAACTGCGACATCTGTGCCGCGGGGTGTGTCCCGTCAGCGTGGGCGACGCGGGGTGCCGTGGCCGGATGGCCGGGCCCGGACTATAAGTAAAGCCCTTCGGTTGTCGGGCCGCGGCGGACGCCGGCTGGTCCGGCCTTCTCCCCCAAATTCGGTGAACGTCGCGTGGCCAGCAGCAAACAGCATCGGGTGTTGATCGTGATCGCCGGCGGCCTGCGCGACCCGGGCGGCGTAACCCGATGCATGGAGTATCTCCTCGACTGCTGGCGCGGCAGCTCGCGGCAGCCGGACTGCCGGATCGTCGATCCGCGCGGCGTCGGCAGCATTGTCAAGTCGCCGTGGCATTTTCTGAAAGCCCTGGCGGCAGTCGGGCGGCAAGCGGCGGCGGACCGGTCGACGATCGTCCACGTGAACATGTGCGAGTACGGCAGCACGCTGCGAAAGCTGCCGATCGTCTGGCTCGCGCGCGGGCTGGGCGCCCATGCCGTCATCCATCTGCATGGTGCAGAGGTGAAGGCGATGTTCGAGGCATGGCCGGCGTGGCTGCGACAGCTGTTCCGGCAGGCCGTCTGCCGGGCAGACCGCATCGTCGTCCTCGGCAACAGCTGGAAGGAGTTTCTCTGCAACACCGTTGGCATTGATCCGGAGCAGGTGGTGATCATACCGAACGCCGTGCCGGTGCCGGCGGCGCCGCATCGGCCGGCGGACGGTCGCTGCCGCGTGCTGTTCCTGGGCAGGCTGGAGCAGCGCAAAGGCGCCGACCGCCTGCTCGCCGCCCTGCACGCCCCGGCGATGGCGGAGATCGACTGCGATGTGGTCATGGCCGGCGACGGCGACATCGATTTCTACCGCGACATGGCGCAATCGCTGGGGGTGCTCGGGCGCGTCCGCTTCACCGGCTGGCTCGATCGCCCGGCGGTGGTCGAGCTGATGGCAACTTCAGACGTTCTGGTGCTGCCGTCGCTGAATGAAGGGCTGCCGATGGCCATTCTGGAGGCGATGGCCCATGGCCTTGCGGTGGTCACGACACCGGTTGGCGCCATCACCGACGTTATCCGCGAGGAAGAGACCGGTCTGCTGGTACCACCGGGGGACGCTGGTGCCTTGGCGTCGGCCCTGCGCCGGGTAATCACCGATTCGGAACTGCGAGGCCGACTGGGGCAGCAGGCGCGGGCGCTGGCGCAGGCGGAGTTCGACGTGGCCGGCTACGGGGCGCGCTTCACCCGCCTCTACGACGAAATTCTTGGTGAATAGCTGGTCAACAGATAAATATATCGTCGAAAATTGTCAATTATTTGCGCCTATACACCATTATTGTTCTGATCTTAGCAAGTAAAGAAGCAGGCCAGCCGGCCGAATCTGGCAGGCCGCGGGAATAGCCTGACGGCTGTGCAACCCCCAATGCCCACAAATCCGACATCATTTGTTCTCGCTACTATCGCGCCGGTTTCACCGCCAGTGCGCAATTCCGTGCGTTGAAATGACCCATTTAGGGTATTCGACCGGCCGCTAGAGGTGAATTGTGGCGGCGTGGCGGAGGGAGTTTGGCTTCACTGCGTATCTTTTGCACAACAACTGCGATGTCTGCTGGCCAAGGGAAATGTCCATGTGGACAAGGAGATCGTTCCATTATAGTCTTTGCACGGTCAAACGCGTTGCATGCGGACTCTCGCGACACGCAGGATGATATGGATAAAACCGGGGGTAGGTTCATCGTGAATCGGCAACGGTCGAGAATATCGATCTTTCATTGCGAAATTGACCCGCTGAGCAAGGACGAAGCTGTAAATACTATTATCGGTTGGACGCGCGATAACGCCGCCTGCCGGTATATCGTAACGCCAAATGTTCATCATCTGGTGCTCCTTCAAGAACAGACAGGTCTCCGCAAGGCATACGAAAACGCAGATCTGACATTGGTGGACGGTCGGCCGGTGGGCTGGGCGTTGAAGCTGATGAAAAACCCGGTGCCGGAGGTGGTCCCGGGCAGTGATCTCGTGCCGGCTCTATTTGAGAGCGCTACTCCAGATCGGATCCTGACCGTCTTTTTGCTTGGTGCCGCCCCGGGTGTGGCGGAGAAGGCTGCGAACACGATTCACGCGCACTGGAAGTACGTGCGCGTCGTCGGCGTCTGCAGTCCGTCGCTGTCGTTCGAGGAGGATTCCGCCGAGCTGGAGGGCATCGTCCGGCAGATCAATGCGGTGGCGCCCGATCTCGTGGTCATCGGTCTCGGCTGCCCGAAGCAGGAGATCTGGGCGAGCCGGTTCGCGCCGCGGCTGAATGCCAGGGCGGCGATCTGTGCCGGAGCCACCATCGATTTCATCGCCGGGCACCGTCGGCGCGCGCCGGTGTGGATGCAAAGGATCGGCTGTGAATGGCTGTTCCGGGCGCTGACCGAGCCGGTGCGCCTGGTCCCGCGCTATCTGCAGGATGGCATCGTCTTTCCGATGATCATCGCCCGCAGCCTGTTCACCCGGATCGCCTTCAAGGACGCGGGTGCTGCCGACCGCCTGCTGGGTCGTGCCATAACGACACCGAACCATCCGCCGGTATACTGGGACGCCCCGAAGGGCTCGAGCCGGCGGCCGTGGTCGTTCGGTAAGCTCTGGTAGCTGCAGGCCCGGCAGCGCGCACACCGCGGCCGGGCGTTTGCTGCATTCATCGAGCAGGAAAAAGCCGGGCCCGTCAGCAGCAGACGGGACCGGCTTCCGGCTGACAGTGACAGCGCACGGCGCCGGCGGCGGCAAGGCGTCTCGCCGACCGGAATCGCGCTGCAGGAGAAGAGAAATGCGCGTTCTTGTAACTGGACACGAAGGCTACATCGGCTGCGTTCTCGCGCCATTTCTGGTCAAGGCCGGATACGATGTCGTCGGCCTGGACAGTGGCCTGTTCGTCGACTGCACCTATGCCGGCGAAATCATGCGCCTGCCCAGCCTGCGCAAGGATGTTCGCGACGTTGTTCCCGCCGACCTCGCCGGCATCGATGCCGTGGTGCATCTCGCCGGTCTGTCCAATGATCCGCTCGGCAACCTCAATCCTGAGTTGACCTACGAGATCAATCACCGCGCTTCCGTCCGGCTCGCCGAGTGTGCCAAGGCGGCGGGCGTCTCCCGGTTTGTCTTTTCCTCCTCCTGCAGCAACTATGGCGCTGCCGGCGACGACTTTCTCGACGAGAACAGCGCGTTCAATCCGGTGACGCCTTACGGCGAATCGAAGGTGCGCGCCGAGCGCGACATCGCCCTGCTCGCCGACGACAGCTTCAGCCCGACCTATCTGCGCAACTCGACCGCCTACGGTCTGACCCCGCGCATCCGCTTCGATCTGGTGGTCAACAATCTCGTCGCCTGGGCGATTACCACGGGCCAGGTGCTGTTGAAGAGCGACGGAACGCCGTGGCGGCCGATCGTGCACGTTCAGGACATCTCGCGCGCCTTCCTTGCGGTGCTGCGCGCCCCCCGCGAACTGGTGCACAACGAGGCCTTCAACGTCGGTCGTAACGAAGAGAACTATCGCATCCGCGAGATCGCCGAGATCGTCGCCGAGGTGGTGCCCGACTGCCGCATCGAATTTGCTGAAGGAGCGGGCCCCGATACCCGCTGCTATCGCGTCGACTGCAGCAAGATCGCACGCGTCCTGCCCGATTTCCGGCCGGAATGGACGGTTCGGCGCGGCGCCATCGAACTTTACGAGGCCTATCGCCGGGTGGGGCTCGACCTCGCCGAGTTCGAGGGCCCGCGGTTCAGCCGCATCAAGTATCTGCAGGGGCTGCTGGCGTCGGGACGTCTCGATCGCGAGCTTCGCTGGCAGACACCGGCCGAGGAGACGCGGCTGACCGCCGCGTCCTGATTGCCGCCCGCCGGACCCGGTGAGGGACAGACGGAAAGGAGCCGGCGGGGATCCTCAGCGGGCGTCGTAGGCGCAGTTGGGTCCCCGCGGGCTGCCGCCGCCGGAGACATCCTGGTCTTGCGCGTTGTTGGTGACCATCCGCAGGTAGGGCTGGACGGTGTTGAGATCGCGGTTGAGCGTCGGAATCAGGCCGGAGGACACATATTGATCAGCCGGGATCGTCAGGTTCCCGCCTTTGTCCTGGATATAGGTGCCGTAGTCCCGCAACGTTGCCGCCAGTCGCAGGCCAGCCTCGCTCAGGCCCAGCGTCGTCAGATCGGGGCCGCCCTTCTCGACCGGCGGCAGGGCGAACAGGGCGCCATAGGGGATGGTGCCGCTGGTGCAGCTGCGCTGCTTCTGGGAGCAGCCATCGGCGCCGGTCGCCGGCCATTGGAACGTTCCCGCGGCGGAGAGCAGCGCCGGCGGGATCGCCGAGGTCAGCACATGCTCGATACGGTGTCCCGGAGTATTGACCTCGAAGCCGCGCAGCAGCCCAAACAGGCCGGCCTGGCCGCCGGCGGAGACGCCAACCACATCCCACGCCCAGGAGCCGTGGCCGAGGTTGTGGGCTTGCCACCGCCGCCGGATCGATGCCGTCGGGCCGGCCTCGTTGGGCCACCACCGGTAGAACTCATCGGCGATACCGGTCGGTTGCACGACGATGATGACGGAATCGTTGACCCGGCCGTTGCTGGCACCGGGGGTGACGCGCAGTTCCTTGGGCAAACCCTTGCCGCTGAAGTCGCGGTTCCAGGTGACCATGGTCCGCGGATCGTCGTAGGTCACCTGGAAGACGTTGCGGCCCCAGCCGTTGTCGGAGTTGATCCGCCACGACCCGCGGGCGCGCAGCCAGCTCTGCGTCGTCGCGTCGTTCGTGCCGGCGTAGGCGGCGTCGCTGCCGATCGGCCGGTGGTGAGCGCTGCGAGCGTTGAACGGATTGAGGAAAATGTCGTCCGGCGCATCGCACACGGCCGCTTCTTTCGGGGCCGGCAATGTGGCGCCGGCGACGGCGGTGGAGACGGTCAGGACGGTGGCAACGACGGCAATGATCGGGCTCGTCAGCGCAGCGCAGCGATGGGCCGCCAAGGAAATGCAAAGTCGCATGGCGATAACCGTTCCACATTGTTGCGAGAATTACATTACAAACATGTTCGTGATACCACAAGGGGTGGCGTAAGCAAAAAGTAGTATATTGTATGAACCACAGGTTGAATAAGATAGATGAATTATAGCGATATATGCCCAAATCACCCAGCAAGTAGACATCTGTGTACCTGAACAGGTGCCGGCCGCTACAATGCGGCACGCTCGGTAGCGCCGTCTTGACAACGGCTAGGATGGCAGAGCGCAAGTATGGAAGCGGTCATCACCCCAGCTTTGCAGGTGATTTCTGCCGTAGGTATGATCAACGAAGCGGAGTCCAGCGGTGAAAGTCGTGCTCTTTTGCGGAGGCCTCGGCACCCGCCTGAAAGAATATTCCGAGACTATCCCAAAGCCGCTGGTCAACATTGGCTATAGGCCAGTAATGTGGCATCTGATGCGGTATTATGCCCACTTCGGCCACAAGGAATTTATCATTTGTCTGGGATATCGGGGGGACCTGATCAAAGATTATTTTCTTCACTACAACGAATGCCTGTCTAATGACTTCGTCATGTGCGACGGTGGTCGTCAGATCGAGTTGCTGGGCAGCGATATCGACGACTGGAAGATCACCTTCGTCGATACCGGCCAGCAGGCCAACATCGGGCAGCGCCTGGCGGCAGTGCGGAAGTTCGTCGACGACGACATTTTCCTCGCCAACTACAGCGATGCGCTGACCGATCTCGACCTCAACCGCTATATCCAGCACGCGGCCGACACGCAGGCCATTGCCGCGCTGCTGGCGGTGCAGACGGCGCACAGCTTTCACGCCGTGACCGCCGGAGCGGACGGCTGGGTGACGGGCATCGGGCCGATGCGCAATGCCAGTTTCCGGGTCAATGGCGGCTTTTTCGTCCTGCGGCCGGAGATCTTCGACTACATCCGCGACGGCGAGGAACTGGTGGTGGAGCCGTTCGGCCGGCTGGTCGCCGAGCGCAAGCTGCTCTGCTATCAATACGACGGCTTCTGGCGGTCGATGGACACCTTCAAGGACAAGATGAGCTTCGATCGCATGTACGAGCGCGGGATCGCGCCCTGGGAGCTGTGGCGGGGCCCGCCGGGCAGCAACGAGCCCTGGGCCGACTGAGCGGAGGGCTGCCAATGCTTGCGTTCCGGCTGGATAGCGCCGCCGCGGCACTGCGTACCGTCCTGTGCCTCGGCGCCCATTGCGACGATATCGAGATCGGGTGCGGGGGGACCGTTCTCCGCCTGCTTGCTGACAATCCTGATCTTGCGGTCCACTGGGTGGTGTTCAGCGGGACGCCGGTGCGCCGCGAGGAGGCAAGACGCGCTGCCGAGCGGATGACCGCCGGGGCCAGCCAGCGGCAGATCATTATCCACGAGTTCCGCGACGGGTTCTTTCCCTACCTCGGCGCCGACATCAAGCGGAGCTTCGAGCAGTTGAAGCAGGACGTGCAGCCCGACCTGATCTTCACCCACTGCCGGGGCGACCTGCACCAGGACCACCGCCTCATCAACGAACTCACCTGGAATACCTTTCGCAACCATCTGATCCTGGAATACGAGATCCCCAAGTACGACGGCGACCTCGGTACACCGGGAATGTTTGCGCCGCTGCCGCTGGCGCTGTGCGACCGCAAAATCGACATTCTTCTCGACTGCTACGAGAGCCAGCGGCCGAAGCACTGGTTCACGCGCGACCTGTTCATGGCGATCCTGCGCCTGCGCGGCATGGAGGCCAATGCTGCTTCCGGCCTCGCCGAAGCCTTCTACTGCCGGAAAGGAATTCTCTGACCGCCGCACGCTGCCGCAGCGGGCCGAAACCGCGGGTGGCGGTGCGGTGACATCATCAAATCGGACGGGATGCTAGACAGATATGGATACGCTTGCTTCCTCATCTTCCGACGCCGGCAACGGCACCGGTGCGACCCGGTGCCGGTTCTGTGGATCGACGTCGCTGGAGAGCTTCATCGATCTCGGCATGTCGCCGTTGTGCGAGTCCTACGTGCCGCCGGAGCGGCTGAACGCGCCCGAGGTCTTCTATCCGCTGCACGCCCTGGTTTGCCGTGAGTGCATGCTGGTGCAGCTCGACCAGTATGTCAGCGCCTCCGACATCTTCAGCGACTACGCCTATTTCTCGTCGTTCTCGGACAGCTGGGTGGAGCACGCGCGTCGCTACGTGCTGCACATGATGGAGACGTTCGGCATCGGTGCCGGGGCCAAGGTGGTGGAGATCGCCAGCAACGACGGCTACCTGCTGCAGCACTTCGTCGCCCACGGCGTGCCGGTGCTCGGCATCGAGCCGGCGGCCAATGTGGCCAAGGTCGCGGTCGAGCGGGGCATCCCCACCGAGGTTCGCTTCTTCGGCCGCGAGACCGCCGACCATGTGCGGCGGCAGCATGGTCCGGCCAACCTTCTGGTCGGCAACAACGTGCTGGCGCACGTGCCGGACCTCAACGATTTCGTTGCCGGCATCAAGATCATCCTTGCCGACCGCGGCATCGTGACGATGGAATTTCCGCATATCGCCAAGCTGATCGAGTTCAACCAGTTCGATACGATCTACCACGAGCACTTCTGCTACTTCTCGCTCTACGCGGTCGAGCAGGTGTTCAGGGCGCACGGGCTGCGGCTGTTCGATGTCGCCGAACTGCCGACGCACGGCGGCTCGCTGCGCATCTACGGTTGCCATGCCGAGGATGCGAGCCGCGTCGACTCGGAGCGGCTGACCGGCTTGCGCGCCTGGGAGCGCGCCAACGGCTTCGATCGCCTCGAAACCTACACCGGCTTCGAGGAGCAGGTGCGCGAGACCAAGCGCAAGCTGCTGGAATTCCTGATCGGCGCCCGCCGCGCCGGCAAGACGGTCGCCGGCTATGGCGCACCGGGCAAGGGCAATACCCTGCTCAACTACTGCGGCATCCGCCAGGATCTGCTCGAGTACACCGTCGATCGCAGCCCCTACAAGCAGGGTCTTTACCTGCCCGGGACGCACATCCCGATCCATCATCCCGACAAGATCAGGGAAACGAGGCCCGACTACATCCTGATCCTGCCGTGGAACCTCAAGGAGGAGATCATCGCGCAGCTGGCCTATGCCCGGGAGTGGGGCGCGGCTTTCGTCGTGTCCATTCCGGAGGCGGCTGTGCTTCCCTGATGGCGCCGGCGGGCACACCGCCACCGGCCCTGTGCGCCCCGGCGCATGCGGCAGCCTGGAATGCCGGATGCAGTACCGTCCCAAGGGGCGGGGAGGGCGCCGGTCGCTCGTCCCGCTCCGCTCCGCTCAGGGTGAGCGCCGGCGGTGCGTGTCTGCGGATTGGTCCCAACGGCGGCCATGACAGCCCGTGGTCCTTCCGCTTGATCAGACGGTGTGAGCCGTGAAAGCCCCGTTCTTCGTTCCTGCGGTGTTGCGGACGACCTTCGCCCGCAGCACCGCGATCCTGACATCGGCCGCCGCGATCCAGAACCTGATGGTGCTGGCCGTCTCGCCGATCCTGTCGCGGCTGTTCAGTCCGGAGGAGTTCGGGGCGGTTGGTCTGCTCTACGCGATCGCGGCGCTGCCGACGACAGCCAGCACCGGCCACTACTATCTGGCGGTGATGCAGACCCGCAAGCGGCGCGAGTCGATCAACATCATCGCGCTGGCGTGGTCGTGCGTCATGCTGACGACGGTGGTGGCCGCCGCGATCGTCGGCATCGTCCACTTCTTTCCGCACCTTTTCGGCGGCGCCGGTGGCGATCTCGGCCCGCTGCTGCTGCTGATCCCCCTGGTCATGCTGTCGGAGGGGAGCCTTGCCACCGGCCGGATCTGGGATCTGCGCCAGGCGGACTATCGCTCGCTGTTCCGCAACCGCCTGATCGAGACCGGCGGCACCATCGTCGTGCAAATGGCGGCGGGTCTGCTCGGCGCCGGGCCGCTCGGCCTCGCCTGCGGCCGGCTGCTGGGCGTCGGCGCGGCGTCGGCCGACGCCGCCGCCGTCTTCTTCCGCAGCATCGGCAGCCGCGGCCGCCGGGTGATGAGCGTTCGCGGCATCAGGAAAGCCGCCGGCCGCTACTGGCGCTTTCCGGCGTATCACACGCCGGCGGAACTGCTCGGCGCCCTGTGCCGGCAGATGCCGCCATTGCTGCTGGCCGTCTACTTCTCGGTGGAGGCCATCGGCCTCTACTGGATGGCGAACCGTGTCCTGGAGCGGCCGGTGCTGCTGTTCGGTGCCGACATGAGCCGCGTCTTCCTGCAGCAGGTGGCGGAAAGGCGCGACCGCGATCGCGGCGTCCTTGGCCTGTTCGTCAAGGTCACCTTGCTCATGGCCGCCCTCGCCCTGCCGCCCTTCATCGTCGTCATCATCTTCGGGCCGCAACTCTTCGCCTTTGTCTTCGGCGCCGAGTGGCAGCTCGCGGGTGAGTACGCGCGCTGGATGGCGATGTTCTCGTTCGCCTATCTCTTTGCGTTGCCGACCCGCGGCATGACCACGGTGTTCGGCCTGCAGCGCGCCTACGCCATCATGGAGGCAATCCGGGCGGCGCTGGGAGCGCTGTCGATCGCCGTTGCGGCCCGGTTGACCGGCAACGACGTGGACGCCATGGCGGCGTTCTCCATCGCGCAACTGGTGGTGTTGGGCGTCTTTGTTGTCGTCATCTTCCTGATTGTCCGGCGGCTGGAGGCCGCGAGGCAGCGATCGCTGGACGTCGCGGAGGCATTGCCATGAACACCCGGACCGCACCGATCGAAACTGCCGCGGCAGGCCGGCTCGCCGGCGCGGCCGCGCCGCCGGCCGAGCGCGCGCTGAGGATCCTTTTTGTCTCGCCCGGGGCCTACCCGCCGGACTTCGCCGGTGCACAGCTGCGCCTGCACCGCACCTTCCTGCGCCTGCGCCAGCAGCATCCGCTGTCCGTCCGGGTGCTGGCGCAGGCAGGCGAGTCGACGCAGGCCGGCTGGTCCGAGCTCGACGGCATCCCGATCCGGCGGCTGCCGCCGGAGGCCGGCTTTCTTGCCAGTTTCCGCGCGGCCGGCGCCCACCTGCTCAGCGAGCGCAAGATCGGCTTCGACCTGGTGTATTGCGTGACCACCGGCCGGCTGGTCTACAGCATCGGCGCCTGGGCGCGGCTGCTGCGCCTGCCGCTGGTGGTGGAGTTCGTCAACAACAACATCGAGGACAGCCGCGGCCGCCGCCTGATGGCGCAGCAGCTGGCGCGCGGGGCGAGCCTCGCGATCGCCATCAGTCGGCCGATCTTCACCCAGTTCCGCCGCCTGGGCGTTGCCGAAGAGCGGATCTGGGTGCGTCCGAATCCGGTGGACATCAACCGCTTCCGCGTCCCGTCGGCGGCGGAGCGGGCCGCGGCCCGCCACAGTCTTGGCATCGGTGCCGAGGCGGTGCTGCACCTGCTGATAGGGGGGCTGACCCGTCGGAAGAACCATGAGGTCGGCATCGCCGCCATCGAACAGCTGCCTGCCCGGCACCGGCTGATCATGGCGGGACCGGTGCTGCCGGACGAGCGGCCCTATGCCGAAGCACTGGCGGCGCGCGTCGCCGCGTCACCGGCGCGGGAGCGCCTGACGCTGATCGCCGGTTTCGTTCCCGACGTCGAGCGGCTGATGTATGCGGCGGACTGCCTGTGGATGCCTTCTTTGGAGGAGGGGCTGGGGAACGTCATGCTGGAGGCCCTGTGCTGCGGCGTCCCTTGCATCATCAACGGGCAACTGGGGCTGAACGACCACATCCGCGAGGGTGATGACGGCCGGGCCGTGGCTCCCTCCGCACCCGCCTGGGCGGCCGCCGCGATCTCCCTCGACGGCCTGATCGCCAACGTCGCGGCGCGACAGCAGATGGCGGAGCGGGCGCAGGTCGCCTACGCCTATCCCGCCATCGATGCCGAGCTGTGGCGCCGGCTGGCGGCGGTCGGTGCCGGCGGACGCCGATAACATCGGTGCCGCCGCGGGCTGCCGGCGGGCGGCCGATCGAATAGCTGTGTGGCGAATCCCTTGTTCGTGGACCTGCCGCCAGCGGCGCGCTATACGGGTCGGCAGAACGACCAGCCTGGCGCGCCAGTCGTACGGCTGTATGACGTGCCAGCCACGCAACGTGCATCAGGGAGAGCACCAGGATGAAACTCGAGGGGACCTCGGCCGCCGCGAAGGGCTCGGAGTTCGAGCTGCGCGTCGTCAACGAAGAAAGCGGAATGGACGTCGACAGCCTGATCCGCAGCTTCTACTTCCACCTCGGGTGCACGCTGGCGAAGGACCAGTACACCGCCACCAACCAGGACCGCTACCAGGCACTGGCGCTGGCCGTCCGCGACCGGCTGGTCGGCCGCTGGATTCAAACGCAGCAAGGCTACCACAAGCAGAACGTCAAGCGGATCTGCTACCTCTCGCTCGAATTCCTCATCGGCCGGGCGATGGGCAACAACGTCATCAATCTGTTGCTCGAGGATACCTGCCGCGAGGCGATGAAGCGGATCGGACTCGACTGGGACGTGCTGCGCGACGTCGAGAGCGACGCCGCTCTCGGCAACGGTGGCCTTGGCCGCCTCGCCGCCTGCTTCCTCGACTCGATGGCGACGCTGCGGCTGCCGGCGATTGGCTACGGCATCCGCTACGACTACGGCATCTTCAAGCAGCGCATCGAGAACGGCTACCAGGTCGAGGAGCCGGACAACTGGCTGCGCTACGGCAACCCGTGGGAAGTCGTCCATCCGGAACTCTCGTTCATGGTCAACTTCGAGGGCCGGGCCGAGCCGCGCCGGGTCAACGGCGTCACCCACTGGGATTGGGTCGGCACCCGCCCGATCATCGGCATCGCCTACGACACGCCGATCGTCGGTTACGGCTCGTTCAACGTCAACAACCTGCGCCTGTGGTCGGCGAAGGCGACCGACGAGTTCCACTTCGGCGACTTCAGCCGTGGCTCCTACGTCGAGGCGGTGGAAGACAAGCTGATGGCGGAGAACCTGACCAAGGTGCTCTACCCCAGCGATGCGGTCTACGCCGGCCGCGAGTTGCGGCTGCGTCAGCAGTATTTCTTCGTCTCCTGCTCGGTGCAGGACATCATCCGCCGCTTCAAGGTCGATAACGACGACTGGCTGAAGTTCCCGGACAAGGTGTTCATCCAGATGAACGACACCCATCCGGCGATGGTCGTCGCGGAACTGATGCGGCTGTTCCTCGACAAGGAGGACGTCTCCTGGGACAAGGCCTGGGAGATCACCGTCAATTCCACCGGCTATACCAACCACACGCTGCTGCCGGAAGCGCTGGAGCGGTGGCCGGTGAGCATGTTCGAGCGGCTGCTGCCCCGCCACCTGCAGATCATCTACGAGATCAACAGCCGCTTCCTGCGCAAGGTGGCGACCCGTTATCCGGGCGACTTCGACCGGCTGAAGCGGATGAGCCTGGTGCAGGAGGAGCCGGAGAAGGCCGTCCGCATGGCCAATCTCGCCGTTGTCGGCAGCTGCTCGACCAACGGCGTCGCGGAGTTGCACTCCCGCCTGTTGCGCGAAGGGCTGATGAACGATTTCGCCGACTTCTACCCCGAGCGCTTCAATAACAAGACCAACGGGGTGACGCCCCGGCGCTGGCTGCTGAAGGCCAACCCGCGGCTGTCCTCGCTGATCCGCGCGAAGATCGGCGACGGCTGGATCAACCACCTCGATCAGCTTCGCGGCCTGGAGAAGTTCGTCGGCGATGCCGGCTTCCGCGAGCAGATCCGGCAGATCAAGCATGCGAACAAGGAGGCCCTCGCCGAGTACATCAAGCGGGAGATCGGCCTGACGGTCAATCCGGCCTCGATGTTCCAGGCGCAGGTCAAGCGCATCCACGAGTACAAGCGCCAGCTGCTGCTCGCCCTCTACATCATCGTGCTCTACGACCGGCTGAAGGCCAACCCGCAGCTGGACATCGTTCCGGTGACGTTCATCTACGGCGGCAAGGCAGCGCCCGGTTACTACATGGCGAAGCTGATCATCAAGCTGATCCACCAGATTGCCAGCGTCGTCAACTACGATCCGGAAGTTCGGGACAAGATCAAGGTGGTCTTCCTGCCTGACTACCGCGTCTCGCTGGCCGAGAAGATCATTCCCGCTGCCGACCTCAGCGTGCAGATCTCGACCGCCGGCATGGAAGCGTCCGGCACCGGCAACATGAAGTTCCAGATGAACGGCGCGCTGACCATCGGTACGCTCGACGGCGCCAACGTCGAGATCAAGGAAGAGGTCGGTGACGACAATATCTTCATCTTCGGACTGACCACGGAGGAGGTGGAGCAACTGCGGCCCACCTATAATCCGCGGCACTTCTATGACAGCGACGAGGAAATCCGCCGGGCTGTCGATCTCATCAACAACGACTTTTTCAGCCTGAACGAGCCCGGTATCTTCCGGCCGATCGTTGCCAATCTCCTGGAAAACGGCGACTACTACATGAACCTGGCGGACCTGCGCAGCTTCATCGAGATGCAGGGCAAGGTGGAGGCGCTCTACCGCAATCCGGACGCGTGGAGCGAGAAGGCGATCTACAACATTGCCCGGTCCGGCAAGTTCAGCTCCGACCGGACCATCGCCGAGTATGCCGATGATATCTGGCAGGTGAAGCCGGTGGAGGTCGTCGCGTCGGAGGCCAAGCGCCGCTCATAGGGGCAGGGCAGCGTCTCAACGAAAGCATGCTGCTGCGTCGCAGCAGCATGCTTTGCGCCTGCGATGCTGCGATGTCGCGAACTTCTGGACATTCGGCTAGACGTGGGCTGCACTGCACAATCATACTGCCGCCTGCCGGCGAGACGTGGAAGCGGCTCCGGGGCTCCGCAGCAACCCCTGCCGCCCTTACCCGGCTCGGACAGAGAACGCGAACTTTAGAACGACCAGAAAACGCGCAGTAACGGCAACAGACGGACTGCCATGTACATTGTAATGGTTTCGGCGGAGCTGGCCCCGGTGGCCAAGGTCGGAGGGCTTGCCGACGTCGTGTTCGGGCTCAGTCGCGAGCTGGAGGTCAGAGGCCATGCGGTCGAGATCATCCTGCCCAAGTACGACTGCATGTGGCATGACGAGATCTGGGGACTACACAAGATTTGGGAGAATCTGTGGGTGCCATGGTATGGCTCCGGCATCTCCTGCTCGGTGTGGTTCGGCTTCGTCCATGGGCGGAAGTGCTTTTTCATCGAGCCGCACAGCCAGGACAACTTCTTCCATCGCGGGTCATTCTATGGCTTCCACGACGACCCGTTGCGCTTTGCCTTCTTCTGCAAGGCGACGATGGAGTTCATGCTGAAGTCGAACAAGCGCCCGGACATCATTCACTGCCACGACTGGCAGACCGGCCTCGTTCCCGTTCTTTTGTATGAGATTTATGCGCGCCTGGGCATGGACCGGCAGCGCGTGGTCTATACCATCCACAACTTCAAGCATCAGGGGATCACCGGTGAAGCCGTACTATGGGCGACCGGTCTCTGCCGTCCCGAGTACTACTTCCATCACGACCGGCTGCTGGATAACTTCAATCATACCGCCATCAACCTGATGAAGGGCGGCATCGTTTATTCCAACTACGTCAACACCGTCTCGCCGCACCACTCGTGGGAAGCCCGCTTTTCCGACCAGGGCTACGGCCTGGAACAAACGCTGGCCATCCACCACTATAAGTTCGGCGGCATTCTCAACGGCGTTGATTACGATGTGTGGAATCCGGAGATCGACCGGTTCATTCCGTCGCACTACAACGTCTGGAACATGGAGGGAAAGTACGGCAACAAGGATGCCTTGCGCGATCGGCTGTGGCTGCGAAAAGAATATAAGCCCATTGTCGCCTACGTCGGCCGTCTCGATGCGCAGAAGGGCGTCCACCTCATCCAGCACGCGATGTTCTACGCGCTGGAACGCGGGGCGCAGTTCGTGCTGCTGGGGGCCGGCGGCGACCGCGGCATCAACAATCACTTCTGGCACCTCAAGCACTATCTCAACGACAACTCCGACTGCCACATGGAGATCGGCTTCAACGAGCAGCTCGCCCATCTGATCTATGCCGGGGCGGATATCTGCGTCGTTCCCAGCCTGTTCGAGCCCTGCGGCCTCGCCCAGATGATCGCCATGCGCTATGGCTCGATCCCGGTGGTACGGGCGGTCGGCGGTCTCGTCGATACCGTGTTCGACCGCGACCATTCCGAACGGCCGCTGGAGGAGCGCAACGGCTACGTCTTCCACGACGCCGACTTCCGTGGCATCGAATCGGCGCTCAGCCGGGCCATTGGCCTGTGGTTCGACTATCCCAAGGAGTTCCGCCGGCTCATCTCCAACGCCATGTCCGCCGACTATTCCTGGGGCCAGTCGGGCGGCCACTACCTCGCCGTCTACGAGGCCACCCGCTGCCGGTAGGCACGCACGGCCGCTGGGGAACAGCGGCGGTGCGCGCACTGTTCGCCGTGGCGGGAGATCAGCGGGCAGCCGCCTGCGCCTGACCGGCGGTGGGCGCAGGGGACCCGGGTGGCGCCGGCACGACGTCGGCCTTCCAGCGGTGCAGGGCGGCGGATAGCTCGCTGACGACGTCCGGGTGCAGCAAGGCCACGTCGGTGGTTTCGTCCAGGTCGGTGCTCAGGTTGAAGAGTGAGGTCGTCCCGTCGATCTCGGTCAGCTTCCAGGGGCCGTCACGCACCGCGGCGGCGCCCTTGTACATCCAGAACAGCCGGCGTTCCGGCAGCCTCGCCGCCGCGCCGGCGAGGACGGGGCGGAAGCTGATGCCGTCCAGGGGGCGGGCGTCGGGCGCCGGAGTTCCGGTCAGCTCCAGGATCGTCGGCAGGATGTCCATCGTCGCCAGGGTCGCCCCGCTGGTCGCCGGAGCGATGTGTCCGGGCCAGGAGGCGATGGCCGGAACCCGGTGGCCGCCCTCGTAGACCTCGCCCTTGACGCCGCGCAGCGGCCGGTTGCTGCCGGGGCCGAAGGCGCCGTTGTCGGAGAGGAACAGCACGAAGGTATTTTCCTCCAATCCGGTTTCCTGAAGCGTTCGCATGATCCGGGCGATGCCGTCGTCCAGCGCCGCGACCATCGCCGGATAACGGGCGGGATCGCCCTCGGCGGCGGCCTTGTGCTCGCCGCGGACGCGGATGGGGCCGTCGCCGGGCGCCTGATAGGGGACGTGCGGCGCTTGGTAGGCGACATAGAGGAAGAACGGCCGGCCGGCATTACGGCGGATGAAGCGCGTCGCCTCGCGGGTGATCAAGGTGGTCGAATAGGTTTCGTCGTCGACCGGCGTGCTGTTCTTCCACCAATCCGGATTACCCAGCGAGTCGAGGTGGTTGACGTAGTCGATCTCGCCCTTGCGGAAGCCGTAGAACACCTCGAAGCCGTGCTGCTCCGGTGCGAACCGGGGCAGATGGCCGAGGTGCCACTTGCCGACCAGGCCGGTGCGGTAGCCGGCGCCCTTGAGGACGTCGGCGATGGTGATCTCGCCGGGTTCGAGGCCGATGGTCGCGGACGCGGAAAGGGCGTCGTCCAGTCCGGCCCGCTGCGGGTAGCGGCCGGTCAGCAGGGAGGCGCGGGTGGGCGTGCACAGCGGCCCGTTGCCATGAAAATCGGTGAAGCGGATGCCGCCGGCGGCGAGGGCATCGATGGCCGGCGTCGGGATGGCGCCGCCATAGTTGCTGAGGTCGCCATAACCGAGATCATCGGCGACGATCAGCAGGATGTTGGGGCGGCTGCCCGCATCGGGGCCGGGCCGCGGCTGGCAGGCGGACAGAGCCAGCAAAGCCGCCAGCAGCACGGTCAGGCCGCAAACGGCGGCCGTGAGCGCCGGCAGGCGGCGATCCCGCCGCGTCCGCGCACCGGTCGTCCGGGACGTGCGCTGACGATGACGACGGCCCCCCATGCCCACCATCGCCGTTCTCCTTCCCAGCAGAGGACCCTGGATGCTGCCCCG
>JBDHSN010000024.1:0-25890 GCA_039808105.1 Rhodospirillales bacterium | reverse complement strand
CTGGCGGCACCCCTGCGCCGGCCGGTGCACTTCGCCCTGAGCTGGGACGAAGAGGTCGGCTGCCGGGGTGCGCCGCGGCTGATCGAAGCGCTGGTGGCGCGGGTGCCGCGGCCGGCGATGGTCGTCGTCGGCGAGCCCACCGGCATGCGTCCGGTCGATCGCCACCGCGGCATCGCCACCTTCACCACCACCATCGACGGGCGCGGCGGTCACGCCTCGGCGCCGCGCCGCGGGGTCAGCGCCATCGCCCTCGCGGCCCGCTTCATCTGCGAGCTGGAGCGCCTGGCAGGTGAGCGGTTCGCCGGCGGGGGCGCAGCGGCGGAGGATGTTGCCGCGGACACCACCGTCAATGTTGGCCGGATCACCGGCGGTGCGGCGACCAACATGATCGCCGACCAGTGCCGGCTGGAATGGGAGTGCCGGACCCCGGCCGACTCGCAGGTCGAGGACCTCCTCGTCCACCTCGACACCTTCGCCGCGGAGCAACTGGTGGCGCCGATTGCCGAGCGGGCGCCGGAGGTGGCTGTCACCAGCCAGAGGCAGCTGCAGGTGCCGCCGTTTGCGGCAGGCCCGGCCTCGCCCGCGGTCGCACTGGCGTTGCAGGTGACCGGGGCGAACGGCTGCGATGCCGCGCCGTTCGCAACGGAAGCCGGGCTGTTCGAGCGGGCGGGGATACCGGCGGTGGTCGTCGGGCCCGGTTGGCCCAGCGAGGCCCACCGCCCCGATGAATACGTCAGCCGCGAGCAGCTGACCCTGTGCTTGCATATGCTGCGGCGAATCGCCGAATGGGCAGCATAGCAAATGCGATCGCAACTCCGTCGCCGCAACAATGCCTTGTTTACGGCGCAGGGTTCCCTCACCAATACCTTTGTTGGGGGTGCGCGCTGCTAAAACCACACGGGGTGTGGCCGGGAAGTAGCATTCTTTAAGGGAACGTTTGTCGCATCAAGAAACTGTTAACATTGCCACGAGAAGCGTGGTAGACGAGTCCCAACGTCAGACCCGGCAGAGGCCCGGAACAGCGTCATCCCTAACCAAAATCGAAATCGGGTTTTGCAAGCGCCCAATACAGCCGTGCGCTCGTTCGGGATCTCGTCAGTGAGCGGAAAGAAACAAATGTTCGTCAAATGCGTTGCGAAGATCTTTGCGCTTGAGCCGAAAGCCAATGCTGTCGAAGCAGGGATCATTACCGCGTTGCTGTTGACAGCATTACTGGTGACGGTCTTCGCAGTGAGGGAACCGCTGGCAGCGATGTATACATCGCTGATGGGCGATTTCCTGGTTGGCGTCCGCTGAGCGATACTTTCTCACCGAATCGCGACGCTCCCTACTCCTTCACAACGGCCTGGGCCCGGTGCCGCCCGGCGGGCGGCGATTCGCGGCGCGGGGTGGCGCGAACGCGCAAGGACGGTCAGGCGGCCGCCTGCGCCTCCTCGAGATGCGCCACGTAAGGCCGAATCTTCATGTCCTCGCCGAGGACGTGGTCGGTAAGCCAGATCGCCAGCAGCTCATAGATGTCGTGGACGCGGAAGCCGCTGGAGCTGGCGCGGAAGCGCGCCATGGCTTCTGCGACCTTCTCGGTAAACAGGCGATGGTACTGGCGGTGCTGCTCCAGCCCGGGGTAGCCCCCCAATTCCATCAGCCGCTCTTCTCGCCGGAAGTGTGTTTGCGTGTACAGCAGCAGGTCGCTGAGGGCCTCGGCGATCGCTTGCGGCTCGTCGCCGGCGAGGTCGAGAAAGCGAACACGATTGAGAAGTTCGAACAACCGCTTGTGGTCGGCGTCGATGATTGGCACGTTCAGCGACAGGCTATCGCGCCAACGAAGCAGTGTCATCGCCTGCATCCTCCTCGGGTGTTCCGGTACCCGCTCTTTTCTTACGCAAGTGCAACAAGCATGGAAGCATACGCAAAAAGCAGTGCGCAAGTGTTTTTGCACCGCACAGCATGCGTCGCGCGCAGGCCAGGACACCGATTCGCACATGGCGGGCGGATGATCCGGTGCTGACCGTCGCCAGCCTGACCCATCCCCGCCTCCGCCACGCCTTCTTCACCCGGCGGGGCGGCGTCAGCGAGGGGCGGTATGCCTCGATGAACTGTGGTCTCGGGTCGGCCGATGCGCCCGAGCGGATCGTCGCCAACCGGGCGCGGGCGATGGCGCAGCTGGGATTGCCGCCGGCTGCGCTGATGACGGCCCGGCAGGTTCACTCGCCGACCGCCGTCATCGTCGAGGCAGACTGGGGAGCGGAACGGCCGGAGGCGGACGGGCTGGCGACGCGGACGCGCGGGCTGGCGCTCGGCATTCTTACCGCCGACTGCGCCCCGGTGCTGTTCGCCGACGTCGAGGCCGGCGTGATCGGCGCCGCCCACGCCGGCTGGCGGGGAGCGAAAGGCGGCATTCTCGAAGCCACCCTCGCCGCCATGGAAGCGCTCGGTGCGCGGCGGGCGTCGATCGCTGCGGCCGTCGGCCCTTGCATCCGACAGGAGTCGTACGAGGTGACCGCCGACTTCGGCGCCGGCTTCACCGGCGATGAGCCCGGCAGCGCCGCGTTCTTTGCGCCAGCCCGAAAGCCGGGGCGGCTCCAGTTCGACCTTCCCGGCTATGTTGCCGACCGGCTGCGCCGCATCGGCATCGACACGCCGGACGTGCTCGCGCACGACACCTGCACCGACGCCAGTCGTTTCTTCAGCTATCGCCGCGTCACCCTGAACGGCGGCGGCGACTATGGTCGGCAGCTGTCGGCGATTGCCCTGACGCCATAGCCGCGCCGCGCCGCGCCGAAGGCGCGGCAGCGCCCTCAGTTATCCTTGGCACCCTGCTTGATCCACAGGCGGATGATGTCGATCTGCTGCTTCAGCAGCGGCCGCTGGCCGTGCGGCATCCGCACCTTGGGATCGGCGCGACCCTCGACCAGAACCAGCAGATTGCTGCTCAGGGTATCGCCGGGGATGACGATCGGTCCGTGCTTGGTGCCGGCCATCAGGCCCTTGTAGCTGGTCAGGTCGAGGCCGCTGGCCTCGGTGCCGGCACCGCCCGGCTTGTGGCATTCGACGCAGCGGGCCTGGAGAATCGGCTGCACATCGAGTTTCCAGCTCACCACCTCGTCGGCGGCAGCCGTTCCGGCCCAGCCAGCAGCGAGGGCGGTAGCGGCGACGATGGCGGCGCGGGCACGGCGCTTGACGTTGTTGATCATTTTTGAGTCCCCTGTGACGTGCTCCATGCGGCTTGCTGCCGCATCGGCAGGATGGACTCTAGCACTGCTGCCGCGTCAACCCAATGACGGCAACCCGGACGCGGGCGGCTAGGCCGTCAGCCGCCGCACTGAGCGCGGTGGCGCAGCAGATGATCGGCGAGGGTGAGGGCGACCATGGCTTCCGCCACCGGCGCACCGCGGATGGCGACGCACGGGTCGTGCCGGCCCTTCGTCGCGATCTCGGCATCGCCGCCGTCGGCGCTCACCGTCGGCTGGGGGCTCAGCACCGAGCTGGTCGGCTTGATGGCGAGACGGGCGATGAGCGGCTGGCCGGTGGCGATGCCGCCGAGGATGCCGCCGGCGTTGTTGGAAAGAAACGAGACGTGGCCACCCTGCATGCGCATGCCGTCGTTGTGCTCCGGCCCCGACATGGCGGCGGCGGCGAAGCCGGAGCCGATCTCGACACCCTTGACCGCGGGGATGCTCATCAGCGCCTTGGCGAGGTCGGCATCGAGGCGGTCGAACACCGGGGCGCCGAGTCCCGCCGGCACGCCCTCGGCAACGACCTCGATGATCCCGCCCGCCGACGAGCCCTGCCGGCGCACCTCGTCGAGGAACGTCGCCCAGCCTGCCGCCGTGGCCGCGTCCGGGCTCCAGAATGGGTTGCGCTCGACCTCGTCCCAGTCCCAGCGGGTGCGGTCGATCGGGTGCGGGCCGATCTGAACCAGTGCGGCGCGGATGCGGACATCCTCGCCCAGAACCTTGCGGGCGACGGCGCCGGCGGCGACCCGCATCGCCGTCTCGCGCGCGCTCGACCGGCCGCCGCCGCGGTAGTCGCGGATGCCGTACTTGGCCTGGTAGGTGAAGTCGGCGTGGCCCGGGCGGAACAGGTCCTTGATCGCCGAGTAGTCCTTCGAGCGGGCGTCCTCGTTGACGATCAAAAGGCCGATGGGCGTGCCCGTCGTCCGGCCTTCGAAAACGCCGGAGAGGATCTGCACGCGGTCCGGCTCGCGGCGCTGGGTGGTGAATCGCGACTGGCCGGGACGCCTGCGGTCGAGCCAGCGCTGGATGTCCGGTTCGGCCAGCGGCAGGAGTGGCGGGCAGCCGTCGATGACGCAGCCGATGGCGGGGCCGTGGCTTTCGCCGAAGCTGGTGACGCGGAACAGCGTACCGAAGCCGCTACCCGACATCGGGCCGTTGCGGGTTGAAGCCCTCCAGCATCTCGCGAATCGGCTGGGCGGCGTCCGGCGCCAGCATGCCGACGATATTGAAGCCGCAGTCGACGTAGTGCGTCTCGCCGGTGACGCCGGTGGAGAGATCGCTGAGCAGGTAGAGGCCGGCGCCCCCCACCTCGTCCAGCGTAACGTTGCGGCGCAGCGGCGCGTTGAGCTGGTTCCACTTCAGGATGTAACGGAAGTCACCGATGCCGGACGCGGCCAGCGTCTTGATCGGCCCGGCGGAAAGGGCGTTGACGCGGATCGCCTGGCGGCCGACGTCCTCGGCGAGATAGCGCACGCTCGCCTCCAGCGCCGCCTTGGCCACGCCCATGACGTTGTAGTGCGGCATGACCCGCTCGGCGCCCATGTAGGTCAAGGTCAGCAGGCTGCCGCCGGTCTTCATCAGCCGCACCGCCCGCTGGCAGACGGCGGTGAACGAGTAGCAGGAGACCAGCATGGTGGCGGTGAAGTTCTCCGCCGTCGTCTCGAGATAGCGGCCCTTGAGCTGCTCCTTGTCGGAGTAGGCGATGGCGTGGACGACGAAGTCGAGCCGCCCCCAGCGCTCCTCCAGCGCCTCGAAGACAGCATCGAGGCTGGCATCGTCGGTGACATCGCAGGGCAGGACCGCGGCCGAGCCGATCTGCGCGGCGAGCGGCTCGACCCGCTTCTTCAGCGCCTCGCCTTGGTAGGTGAGCGCCACCTCGCCGCCGTGGCTGTGGACCGCCCGGGCGATGGCCCAGGCGATCGACCGGTCGTTGGCGACGCCCATCACCAAGCCGCGCTTGCCGCCCATCAGGGATGCGCTCATCTTCTCCGCCACCCTCTTCGCAAAACTGCCCGCCAGGAGCCGCCCGGCCCCCTACCGGCCAGCGCCGCATCTCCCCCGCAGGCCATATCGGATGGAAAACGCGCCGTCAACGCGCGCGGTGCGTGCACGCGCTGCGCCGGGGGTTCAGCCGGCATCCTCGCCGCGCAGCCGCGAGCGGACCTCATCGCGCAGGCCGGGCGGCAGCGCCCGCAGCGCGGCGTCCACCCGCTTGAGAACATGGCGGGTGGCGTAGAGCTGATCGAGCAGCGGCAGGACCACCTCGAGCGCGTCCTCGCTCACCAGGAACTCCTGGCGCAATTCCCGGATCAGCGCGATGCGGGCCTCGTCCTCGGCGTCGAATTCGAAGCCGGCGGTGCCGTGGCGCGGTCTGACCCAGCGGTGCTCGATCCACGCCTGCAGCTCCACCCGTTGCAGCCGATAGACGGTCAGAATGTCATCGAAGCTCGGCATGGTCGTTGTCTCACCGCAGCTTGTAGGGGTGGCCAGGGCTCCACTGCTCGACGAACGCCACCAGGTCGGCATCCGGCGGGTCGGGCAGCTTGACCTGCAGCGTCACGTAGTGGTCGCCGCGGCCGCCGCCGGCAATCGGCACGCCCTTGCCGCGCACCCGCAGCCGGGTGCCGGTGTTGGCGCCCTTGGGAACGGTCATGCTCACCGCGCCGTCCACCGTCGGCACCTCGATCTTGCCGCCGAGCACCGCCTCGCCGAGGGTGATTGGCAGATCCGCCCAGATGTCGTGATCCTTGCGGGTGAACTGCGGGTGCGGGCGAATCCTGATTTCCAGGTGCAGATCGCCGGCAGGCCCCTCGCCGGGGCTGGCACCGCCCTGGCCCTTCAGCCGCAGCGTCTGGCCGTCGTGGGTCCCGGCGGGGATCGTCACCTTCAGCCGGCGGCCGTCGGGGAGCAGCAGTTCGCGGCTGGCGCCGTTGACCGCATCGAGGAAGTCCACGTCGACCCGCTGCTGGATATCGGCACCGCGCACATTGCGCGCCTGGCGCTGGGCATTGCGGAACAGGTCGGCGAAGATGTCCATCCCCTCCAGATCGTGCATGTACTCGTTGGGATCGGCGTAGCGGGTGCCCTGGCCGGCGTCGGCGAAGTCGCGATAGAAGCGCCGCTCGGCCTTCGGTGCGCCGGAGGCGTCGATCTCGCCGCGGTCGTAGGCCTGCTTCTTCTTCTCGTCGGAAAGGAAGTCGTAGGCGGCGGCCACTTCCTTGAAGCGGTCCTCCGACGCCTTGTCGCCGGGATGCAGGTCGGGGTGCAGCGACCGCGCCAGCTTGCGGTACGACTTCTTGACGTCCTTGATGTCCGCGCCCTTGGCGACACCCAGCACCTCGTAGGGGTCTTTCATGATGGGTTCCGGCTGCTTGACCTTGCCGCAAGATAGTGCACGGCGCGAGACAGGCAAGCCATCGGCTTGTTGATGGCGTTGATGCCCGAACAACGGCGGGCGAGAGGTGTGGTCAAGTTGTCGTGCCGGGCGGCATCGGGCGGAACTGCGACGACCTGCCGCGCGTCTATCAGCGTGCCGCTCGGCCGCCGGCGCTTTCGCGAAACGGCCGCGATGGCAGGAGTGGAGGTAGGGATATGAAGTCGATCGTCCTGTGGGCGCTGGGCGTGCCAATCACCGTCATCATCCTGCTCAACGTCTTCCACGTGCTGTAGGCCGTTGAGGCAAGGCTGCCCCAGCGCCGGTCGCGGCCGGCCGGCGACCAGCCGCAATCAGGTGCCCGGCGTCGGTTGCGGCGGCGAGGGGGATGAGGGAGCACCGCCGGCTTTCGTCTCCCGGCGCGGGCGCTTCGCGGGGGTAGGCGCGGCGGCCGGGTCGCCGGGAGCGGGGGGCGTCACGATGCCGCCGGAAACGATCAGCTTCAGCGCGTTCTCCACCGACATGCTGAGCGGCAGGAGATCGCTGCGGGGGACGAACAGCAGGAAGCCGGAAGTCGGATTGGGGGTCGTCGGCACGAAGATGTTGACCATCTCGCCGGGCAGGCGCTCGTGTACCTCGCCGGCGGTCACGCCGGTGACGAAGGCGATGGTCCAGGCATCGCGGCGCGGATATTCCACCAGCACCGCCTCGCGGAAGGCTCCCGACTTCTGGGCGAGGACGGTCTCGACGAGCTGCTTCAGCGCGCCGTAGATGCCACGCAGCACCGGCATCCGCGCCAGCGCCGCATCGAAGAAGCCGGTGAGCAGCCGGCCGAAATAGCCGGCGGTGAACGCGCCGATCAGCGTCAGCGCAACGACGACGATGACGAGGCCGAGCCCGGGGATGGCGAAGGGCAGGTAGGTCGCGGGGTTGATCGGCGCCGGAATCAGCGGCGTGACCCGCGCATCGACGAAGCTGACCAGCAGCCAGGCCAGGTAGATGGTGATGCCGATCGGCGCGGTGACCAGAATCCCGGCGAAGAAATAGGCGCGCAGCCGCGCCATCAGCGCCATCTGCATCTGCTCGCGCCAGAAGCCGAGCGAGCGGGTCGGCCGCGGTGCGGGCGCGCCGCTGTCGGGGTTCACGCCGGGCGGGACGTCGTTCATCCGCCGAAGAACGCCAGCAGTTCGGCCAGCGTCGCTTCTGGCTGCTCCTCCGGCAGGAAGTGGCCGCAGGGCAGGACCCGGCCGCGGACGTCCGCGGCGCGCTTGCGCCACGTCGCCAGCACGTCGAAGTGGCGGTGCATCAGCCCCTTCTCCCCCCATAGCGCCAGCAGCGGGCAGGCAACCTTCGTCGCCATGTCGGCCTCGTCATGGGCGAGGTCGATGGAAGCGGCAGCGCGATAGTCCTCGCACGACGCATGGATGCAGGCGGGATCGCGGAAGCAGCGGGCGTATTCGGCATAGGCCTCCGGGGTGAAGGCGGCGGTATCGCCGCTCCATTGTTTCAGCTTCGAGCGGAGGTAGAAGTCGGGATCGTGGCCGATCAGCGTTTCCGGCAGATCGCCACCCTGGATCAGGAAGAACCAATGATAGTAGCCGGTGGCGACGGCCTGATTCACGGTGGCGAAGATCTCGTGGGTGGGCACGATGTCGAGCACCGCCAGCCGTTCCACCGCGTCCGGGTGATCGAGGGCCATGCGATGCGCCACCCGGCCGCCGCGGTCATGGCCGGCAACGGCAAACCGCGCGAATCCCAGCGCCCGCATCACCTCGACCTGATCGCCGGCCATCGTTCGCTTTGAATAGGCGGCGTGCGCTGCATCCGAGCGCGGCTTGCCGCTGTCGCCATAGCCGCGCAGGTCGGTGGCGACGACGGTGAAGCGCTCTGCCAGCGCGGGCGCGATCTTGTGCCAGATGACGTGGGTCTGCGGATAGCCGTGCAGCAGCAGCAGCGGCGGGCCGGCGCCGCCGATCACCGTGTGGATGGCGGTTTCCCGGGTCGGGATGTCCCTTGTCGCGAAGTCCTCGAACATGAAGAACCCTTCAGCTCCTCTGCAAATCGGCGATGCACCCGGCGTACCAGTTGCTTATAGCATGCCGCGATGCCGCCGACGTTTTCCGGCTCGCGACGGCGGGGGCGACGGGCGGGGAAGTACAGGGGAGCAGGTGTTTCGCCCATGACCCGCGAGTATCCACAAGCCCCGCTGGTGGGCATCGGCGTCGTCGTCCTGCGCCGCGACGAGGTTCTGCTGATCCGCCGCGCCAGGCCGCCGCGGCAGGGCGAGTGGAGCCTGCCGGGCGGACTGCAGCAGCTGGGCGAGACGGTGTTCGAGGCAGCAGTCCGTGAGGTGCGCGAGGAAACCGCCGTCCTGGTGCGGCCGCTCGGCCTCGTTGACGTCGTCGACCTGATCGAGCGCGACGATCGCCCGGCGGGCCGGGTGCGCTGGCACTATACGCTGATCGACGTCGCGGCGGCGTGGACCGCCGGCGAGCCGCGCGCCGCCGATGATGCGGCCGATGCGGCCTGGGTGCCGGTGGCCGCCGTCGCGGCGACGGTGGGCTGGGGCGAGACGGTGCGCATCGTCGAGCAGGCGTATCGCGCTTACCACGCTGCCACCGCGACTTGAGGGGCCGGGCCGGTCGGATTTTGCCTTGCCGGCGGCCGGCCGGTATGGTGGCGGAGAGCCGGGGGGCCTGCCGTTGCCATCCGCCGCCTCAGCCGGGGTTTCGCACCGCCGATGGACATCTATCTCCCCATCGCCGAGATGGCGGTCAACGTGCTGCTTATCCTTGGCCTCGGCGGTCTGGTTGGCTTCCTCTCCGGGCTGTTCGGCATCGGCGGCGGCTTCCTGACGACGCCGCTGCTGATCTTTATCGGCATTCCGCCGGCAGTGGCCGCGGCGACCTCCGCCAGCCAGATCGTCGCCCCGTCGCTGTCGGCGATGCTGGCCCACTGGCAGCGCGGCAACGTCGATCTGCGCATGGGCCTCGCGCTGCTGGCCGGCGGCCTCGGCGGATCGGCTGCCGGCGTCGCCGTCTTCGCCGAGCTGCGCCACATGGCGCAGCTCGACGTGGTGATCAAGCTGTCCTACGTGGTGTTTCTCGGCGTCATCGGCCTGCTGATGCTGAAGGAGAGCATCACCGCCATGCGACGGGCCGGCACCCGGGCGGTGAAGCCGAAGGCGCGGCGCACCTGGCTCGATGCGCTGCCGCTGAAGATGCGCTTCCGCCGTTCCCGGCTTTACATCAGCGTCCTGCTGCCCATCGCCATCGGCTTCTTCATCGGCGTGCTCGCCGCCATCATGGGGGTAGGCGGCGGCTTCATCATGGTGCCGGCGATGATCTACGTGCTGGGCATGCCGGCCTCGGTGGTGGTCGGCACCTCGCTGTTCCAGATCATCTTCGTCTCCGCCAGCGTCACCATCCTGCAGGCGGCGACGACGCAGACGGTTGACGTGGTGCTGTCGCTGCTGCTGGTGGCGGGCGGGGTGATCGGCGCACAGTTCGGCCTGCGTGCCGGCCTGCGGCTGCGCGGCGACCAGCTCCGCGTGCTGCTGGCGCTGCTGGTGCTGCTCACCGCCGGCAATCTCGCCTGGGACCTGATCGCGACGCCCGCCGATCTCTATTCGGTGACCGGGGCGGCGATGCCATGAGCCGGCGATGCCGCGGCGTGCTTCTCGTGCTGTGCATGCTGGCCGCGCTGCCATGCCTGGCGATCCGGCCGGCGACAGCGGCGGAGCTGGTCGCCGCCCTGTCCAACCACCTCGTCGCCGTCACCACCGGCTTCAGCGGCTCCAGCGTGCTGCTGTTCGGCGCCGTCGATACGCCCGCCGACGTGATCGTCGTGGTGCGTGGGCCGGAAGGGGTGGCGAGCGTCCATCGCAAGGGCCGCAGCATGGGCATCTGGGTGAACGAGGCCGGCATGGATTTCGCCGGCACCCCCGGATTCTGGACGATCGCGGCGAGCCGGCCGGTGGACGAGATCCTGGCGCCGTCCGTCGGTGCCTTTCACCAGATCGGCCTCGAGAATCTGCGGCTGACGCCGATGGAGCCGACGAGCGCCCGGCGCATCGCCGAGTTCCGCGAGGCGCTGATCCGCACGCGGCAGCGCGAAGGCCTGTTCGCCTCCGCAGCCGGGGAGATCATCTTCCTTGGCAACCGGCTGTTCCGCACCGATCTGTGGATTCCGGCCAATGCGCCGATCGGCACCTATTCCGTTACCGTCTTCCTGGTCCGCGACGGCGACGTCATCAGTGCCGAAACGACGCCGCTGGTGGTCGGCAAGGTCGGGTTCGAGGCACGCGTGTACCAGTTCGCTCATCAGTTCGGGCTGTTCTATGGTATCGCCGCCGTTCTGCTCGCCGCAGCGGTCGGCTGGGGGGCCAGTCTTGTCTTTCGGAAGGGCTAGCCGATGCCGGGCACAGAGGACGCAGCCGGGCTGGCCGACGCCCGGACGGAAGCCGAGATGCAGCCGGCGGAGCGCACCTTCCTGTGCGTCGTCGATGAAACGAAGGAACTTCACCAGGCGCTGCGCTACGCCTGCCGGCGGGCGCGCAGCACCCACGGCCGCGTCGCCCTGCTCTACGTGATCGAGCCGGTGGAGTACCAGCACTGGATGGCGGTCGGCCAGCTGATGGCGGAGGAGCGCCGCGAGCAGGCGGAGGAAATGCTGCAGGTCGTCTCCTCGGTGGTGCAGAAGCTGGCGGGGAGGGTGCCGGTCGTCTACATCCGCGAGGGCACGGTCACCGACCAGCTGATGAGCCTGCTGGCCACCGAGAAGGACCTGTCGATCCTCGTCCTTGCTGCCGGCTCGGAGCAGCCCGGCCGGATCATCGACCATGTCATCAAGCGGCTGGGCAAGCTGCCGATCCCGGTCACCATCGTTCCCGGCGGCCTTTCCGACGAGCAGATCGACGCCATCAGCTAAGGCGTGCGACCGGCCTCGCGATCCGCTTCCGCCGGGTGGCACCAGGGACATCGCTGCTGCGTTTATACCGGCAGGGGCGTCAGGCCGTCGTCGGCGGGACGCGCCCTGCGGAGCAGGATCCACAGCAGAAGGCAGGAGCGATGACCGTCCAACCGATCCCGCAAGGTTATCACGCCATCACGCCCTACCTCATCGTCGCCGACGCGGCGGCGTTGATCGACTTCCTCAAGGCGGCGTTCGGCGCCGACGAGGTCTGCCGGGTGTCGCGCCCGGACGGCGGCCTGATGCATGCGCAGGTGCGCATCGGCGATTCGATCGTGATGATGAGCGGCGCCTCGACGGAATGTCCGGCGATGCCGGCCGGCCTCTATCTCTACGTCGAAGACGCCGATGCCACCTACAAGCAGGCGCTGGCGGCCGGCGGAACATCGGTGATGGCGCCCTCGGATGAGTTTTGGGGAGACCGCATGGGCGGCGTTCGCGATCCCGCCGGCAACTTCTGGTGGATCGCCACCCACGTCGAGGACGTCGGCGGCGACGAGCTGGCCCGCCGCGCGGCGGCGGCAATGTCGGCGTCGGCATAGCAGCGCCGCTCCGCTCCGGCGGCGCGTCGTCAGCCGCCGCCGCTGCCGGACGGGAGACGACCGACCGCGCTACTGGCTGGCCCAGACGATGCGGGCGATCCAGTCGACGTCCTCGGCGGCCAGCCAACGGTCCGGGTGCTCGGTGTTGAGCGAGCTGAGCTCGTACTTGTAGGAGGTCTTGCGGCGCAGGATCTTGGCCATCACCTCGCCCTCCTGCGTCTTCAGCACCACCCGGTCGCCCCGGCGGATCTCGGCGGCAGGTGAGACAATGATCACATCGCCGTCGCGGTAGACCGGTTCCATGCTGTCGCCGCTGACCTCGAGGGCGTAGGCGTGGGGGTCGCCGACATTGAGAAAGGGGATTTCATCCCAGCCGCTGCCGCTGGGATAGCCGGCGTCGTCGAAGTAGCCGGCAGTTCCCGCCTGCGCGTAGCCGATCACCGGAATGTTCTGGTAGCTGGCGCCCCCGCTGCCGCCGCCGATCTGCGAGACGAACTCGCTGAGCGACGCCCCGGTCGCCGTCAGGATCTTGGCGATGCTTTCCGTGCTCGGCCAACGTTCTTTGCCGTCGCGGGTTTTCCGTTTGCTCTTGTTGAAGGTCGTGGCGTCGAGTCCGGCTTTTTTGGCGAGCCCGGAAGCCGAGAGGTTGTGGTCCTGGGCCAGCCGGTCGATGGCGTTCCAGATGTCTGAATGCCTGAGCATGGGAACATCGTCTCCCATGCCGCGACGGCCTGCACTAGGAAGATGTTGCTAGGAATATTTTGACAAAGGAATATTTTCTGAATAGCTTGGCGCAGTCGCAGCCATGGTTCTGTGAGGTGCCGTGTCCACCCCCCGCTACATCCCCCGCAGCGCCGCCGAGGCGCCCCTTACGCCGTTTCACAGTGCCGAGGAGGCGTGGTTCTGGTTCGTCCGCTGCCAGCAGGTCCGCCGCGAGGGCGCGCAACTGGCCGGCGGCGGCGGCGGCTTCTCCCGGCCCTGCGATCCCGACGACATCTACCGCGCGATCATGACGCTGCAGCGCCGCGGCGTGCTGACCAACGCCCACCTAGCCGTCCTCGGCAGCTTCGGCCTCGCCGGCCGTGCCCCGGATCCGCGCTGCGTCGAGGAGGCCCTCGCTGCGAGACGGTGGGCCGAGGCGCTGGACCGGCTGTCGACGGTGTTGCGGGCCAAGGGCATCCTCGATTGAGGCCGGCGGCGCTGCCGCGGCCGTGCCCGCAAGCCGTCCCTGCCGCCGGGGTGGATGCCGCCGGCACGGCGCTGGTCGTCTTCGCCGACGACAGCAGTCTGCGCCGGCTGCGGCCGCTGCGCCGCGGCTTCCGCCACTGCTTCGTTGTCGTCCGCAGCGACGCCGGCTGGGTGATCTGCGATCCGCTGTCGCACCGCACCGACCTTGCCGTCGTCACCGGCCTGACCGCCGGCGAGCTGACGCAGTGGTATCATCAGTGCGGCCTGCGCGTCGTGCCCACCCGGCTGCGCGCGGTGCCGCGGCGGCCCGCCCCCATCCGCCCCTATACCTGCGTCGAGGCGGTCAAGCGCGTCCTCGGCCTGCATGCGCCCTGGGTGCTGACGCCGTGGCAGCTCTATCGCCGGCTTTTGCAACCGGGCTCTTGACAGGCCGCCATAATTAGGCCTATATTCCTAGTGCGACGGCCCGAAGTGTGCCTCGCGCCGTTCCCCGAAATTCGCAGCGCAGGAGGCACCCGGATGGGCGGGCTGTTCAAGGCCAGCAAACCGTCTTCATCGCCGGCCGCGCAGCCGAGCCCTGCCGCGACGGCGGCAGCGACGGCAGCGGCAACAGCCCAAACCAAGGCGGCAGATCAGCAGCGGCGCCGGGAAGCGGTGATGGAGCAGCGCAAGGGCCGCGCCGGCACCGTCACCACGTCCGACCGCGGCCTGCTGACCCCGGCGACCTGGCTGCCGGCGCGCAAGTCGCTGCTGGGCGAATAGCCATGCCCACGCTGTCGCCGGCGGCGATGCTCGCCCGCTATCGCCGGGCGCGGGAGCAGCGCTCGGCCTGGGAGAGCCTGTGGCAGGAGTGCTACGACTTCGCCCTGCCGACCCGCGATACCGCCGTCCGCCCCGGTTCCGCCGGCGCTCGCCGCTGGGACCGCATCTTCGATGGCACCGCGCCCGACGCCGTCGATCAGCTTGCCGCCAGCCTGATGGCGCAGCTGACGCCGCCGTGGACGCGGTGGATGGGGCTTGCTGCCGGCCCGGACGTCACCGACGACGAGCGGCCGGCACTGGTGGCCGAGCTGGAGCGCGCCAACAGCATCCTGCAATCGCACTTCGACCGCTCGAACTTCGCCGTCGAGATGCACCAGTGCTACCTCGATCTGGTCACCGCCGGCACCTCGTCGCTGCTGTTCGAGGAGATGCCGGCGGGCGAATCGTCGGCATTCCGCTTCACCGCCGTGCCGCTGGCCCAGGTCATCGTGGAGGAGGGGCCAACCGGCCGCCTCGATGCGACGTTCCGTCGCCACGAGCTGACCCCGCAGCAGCTGCGGACCCGCTTTCCCGGCGCGTCCGGCGGGCGCGGGCGGCACGACGCCGATCGGGCCCTCGATGCCGATGGGCGCATCGCGGTGATCGAGGCGGTCATGCCGGAGGAGAACGGCTTCGCCTACATGGCGGTGACCGAGGCCGACGCCTTCGACCTCGCCGGCGGCTCGGTCCTCGCCGAGGGCCGCTTCGCCGCCTCGCCGTTCATCAATTTCCGCTGGCTGAAGGCGCCGGGGGAGGTCTACGGCCGCTCGCCGGTGATGAAGGCGCTGCCCGACATCAAGACCACCAACAAGGTGGTCGAGCTGGTGCTGAAGAACGCCTCGATCGCCGTCACCGGCATCTGGCAGGCCGACGACGACGGCGTGATCAACCCGGCGACGATCAAGCTGGTGCCCGGCACGATCATCCCGAAGGCGGTGGGCTCGGCCGGGCTGACGCCGCTGGAGACGCCGGGCCGCTTCGATGTCTCCGAACTCGTCCTCGACCAGCTGCGCGAGCGCATTCGCAAGGCGCTGTTCGTCGATCAGCTCGGCCAGGTCAACGGCCCGCGGATGACGGCAACCGAAGTGCTCGAGCGGTCGGCCGAGATGGCGCGCATCCTCGGCGCCACCTACGGCCGGCTGCAGTCGGAGCTGCTGTCGCCGCTGGCGGCACGGGCGCGCGCTATCCTCGCCCGCCGCGGCGAGATCCCCGACCTGCCCCTCGACCACCGCCTGGTGGTGCTGGAATACAAGTCGCCGCAGGCCCGCTCCCAGGCGCAGCAGGACGTACAGAACACGCTGGTGTGGCTGGAAGCGGTCCGCGCGCTGGGGCCGGAGGCGCTTGCCGCGGTGGACCAGGCGGCGGCCGCCCGCTGGCTCGGCCGCACCCTCGGCGTTCCCGGCGATCTGATCCGCACCGAGACGGACACCGTCCCGTCCGAACCTGCCCTTGATCCCATCCGCCAGGAGGAGCGGCGATGACCGGCGATGCCGGCTGGCCGTGGCAGGCCGACGGTGCTGGCGCCGCCAGCGATGCGGACACGGGTACCGGCGACGGCGGGCAGAGCCTTGCCATCGCCTTCGCCCGCTGCTTCGCGACGCCCGAGGGGCGGCGGGTTCTGCAGCAGCTGCGCGCGTGGACGCTGGAACGGGCGGTCGGCCCGGCCGCCTCCGATGCTCAGCTCCGCCACCTGGAAGGGCAGCGCCAGCTGGTTGCCCAGGTGCTGATGCTGATCCGCGAAGGAGGCGGCGAGCCTTCCGGTCCGCACCCCTTTTCTCCTCGCAACCTTGACCTTCAGGGAGACTAGCCCGATGACCGAAAACCTGCTCGACGCCGGCCTGTCCGCATCCGCCGGCGGCACCGACGTCGCGCCGGCGCCCGCGCCCGCCACCGCCAGCGCCGACAGTGTCCGCTCCGGCCGTCCGGCAGGGCTTCCCGAGAAGTTCTGGAACGAGCGGGCCGGCCAGGTGCGGCTGGACGCGCTGATCAAGTCCTACGCCGAACTGGAGCGCAAGCTGGGCTCGCCGCCGATGCGCGACGTGCCGGCGGCGCCGGACCAGTACAAGGTCGTGGTCAAGAACGACCTGCTGACCACCGATGCCGACATCAACCGGCGCCTGCACGCCGCCGGCTTCACCCAGGACCAGGCGCAGCTGGTCTACGACCTCGCCTGCGAACGGCTGATGCCGATGATCGGCGAACTCGCGGCGATGTTCGAGGCGGATGCCCAGATCGAGCGGCTGACCCAGCACTTCGGCGGCGCCGACCGCTGGCGCGAGGTGGCGCGGCAGATCGACGCCTGGGGCCGGGCCCGGTTGCCCACCCGCGTCTTCGAGGCGCTGTCCACCACGTTCGAGGGCGTCGTTGCCATGCACCGGATGATGGCGGGCGAGGAGCCCGGCCTGATGCGCGGCGGCAGCAGCACCGATACCGCCGCCGACGAAGCCTCGCTGAAGCAGCTGATGCGCGATCCCCGCTACTGGAAGCATCAGGATCCGGCGATCGTCGACAAGGTGCGCGAGGGCTTCCGCCGCCTCTACCAGGACAAGGCCTGAGACTATAAGGCCGCCGCCGCCTGCCGGCGGCCTGCTCTCCCTCTTCCTCCAGCCAACGCCCTTCCCGACAGGACAACCGCACCCGCCTGCCGCGGCGCGGCCCGTCGGATGTTCGCCGGCGGTCACCCACAACCGGCGGTTCCTCGCATTTCCGCCCGCCCTCGCGCGGATTAGGAGCGCTCTTTCATGTCGACATCCGTCGAGCTGTCATTCGTCAAGAACTTCGAGGCGGAGGTCCATCTGCAGTACCAGCAGATGGGCTCGAAGCTTCGCAATACCGTCCGCACCAAGAACAACGTCACCGGCGCCACCACCGTCTTCCAGAAGGTCGGCAAGGGCACCGCGTCGACCAAGGCGCGGCACGGCAAGGTACCGGTGATGAACGTCGACCACACCCCGGTCGAGTGCGCGCTGCAGGACTACTACGCCGGCGACTGGGTCGATCAGCTCGACGAGCTGAAGACCAACATCAACGAGCAGCAGGTGGTCGCCAAGGCCGGTGCCTTCGCCCTCGGTCGCAAGACCGACGAGCTGGTGATCGGCCAGCTTGCCGCCGGCACCCGTTTCGCCGGCACCGACACCGACGGCCTGACCAAGGCGAAGGTGCTCGCCGCCTTCGAGGCGCTGGGCGAGATCGACGTGCCCGATGACGGCCAGCGCTTTGCCGCGGTCGGCTGGAAGCAGTGGAGCGAGCTGCTCGGCATCCAGGAATTCGCCAACTCCGACTACGTCGGCGAGGACGACCTGCCGTGGAAGGGCACCCAGGCCAAGCGCTGGCTCGGTACCCTGTGGCTGCCGCATTCCGGCCTGCCGAAGACCGGCAACGTCCGCAAGTGCTTCTGGTACCACAAGACCGCCATCGGCCACGCCATCGGCGCCGAGGTCAAGACCGACATCACCTGGCACGGCGACCGCGCCGCGCACTTCGTCAACAACATGATGAGCCAGGGCGCCTGCCTGATCGACCCGACGGGCGTCGTCACCCTGCGCTGCCTCGAGAGCTGAGGAGGAACGCCATGGCCTACAGTTCCCACAACCTGAGCGTGCTGGCCTACGCCAACGGCTTCACCCTCTGGCACTACACCAGCGCCGATGACGGCGCCGTCGTCGATACCAGCGGCTACTTCAACAGCGCCGCCGACATGCTGCGCGTCGGCGACATGATCCTCGCCAACGTCAGCACCGGCGGCACCCCGGCGGCGGGCATCTACCTGGTCAACGCCAACCAGGCGGGCGCCGTTGACGTCGCCAACCTCACGGTGGTCGGCGCCGCCGATACCGACTAGCCACCGGCGCGTGCCTTCCGCCGGATGAACCGGCCGGCGGAAGGCCGCTCCTGACTGCGGGATCTCATCCGACCGCTGTTGCTCCCCCGGCCGCTGCCCAGCCGCGGCCGTCTGCAGGAACCCGTCATGGCCCTTTCCCAGATCGACCTGTGCTCGCGGGCGCTGCTGAAGGTGGGCGCCCATACCATCGCCTCGTTCGACGAAGGCACCGTCGAGGCGGAGGTGGCAGCGAGCCTCTATCCGACGGTCCGCGATGCCATGCTCTCCTCCCATCCGTGGAACTTCGCGACGACGCAGATGGCGCTGCCCAAGCTGGCGACGGCGCCGCTCGCCGACTTCGCCAACGCTTTCCAACTGCCGGGCGAGTGCATCCGGGTGCTGTCCGCCGGCACCGGCGGCCGCGGCCAGGGCATCGTCTACAAGGTTGCGCAGCGGCAGGTGCTGACCGACGCCGACGAGGTGGTGCTGACCTACATCGCCCGCCCCGACGAGCAGGACTTCCCGCCGTTCTTCGACATGGCGCTGATCGCCCAGCTGGCGGCGGAGTTCTGCATTCCGCTGACCGACAGCACCAGCCGCTGGGAGATCCTGCAGAAGCTGGCCGACGCCCAGCTCCGCCGCGCCAAGCTGATCGACGCGCAGGAGGATACGCCACCGGCGGTCGAGGACTTCTCGCTGCTGGAGGGGCGCGCCTGATGCCGCACGCCCGCATCTACAAGACCAGCTTTGCCGGCGGCGAGATCGCCCCGCAGCTGCTCGGCCGTGGCGACCTGCGCGCCTATGACAACGGTGCCCGCCGGCTGCGCAACGTCTTCATTCACCCAACCGGCGGCGTCTCACGCCGGCACGGGCTGCGCTTCGTCGATTTCGCGCCCGGGCCAGGGCGGCTGATCGCCTTCGAGTTCAACACCGAGCAGGTCTACCTGCTGGTTTTCTCCGACCGCTGCGTCGATGTCTACCGGCAGGGGACGCGGGTCGCCCGGCTGGAGGCGCCCTGGACGGCGGGCCAGCTGGCCCAGATCAATTGGACGCAGAGCGCCGACACGCTGCTGGTGGTTCACCCGGATGTGCCGCCGCGCAAGATCACCCGCACGGCGGGCGAGGTGTGGCTGCTCAGCGGCTGGAGCTTCGAGACCGCCGGCAATCGCATCCACACACCGCACCAGAAGTTCGCGGCGCCGGCAGTGACGCTGACGCCGTCGGCGACGAGCGGCACCATCAGCCTGACGGCGTCGGCGCCGGTGTTCGGCTCCGGCCACGTCGGCACCCGCTTGCGCATCGGCAACAAGGAGGTGGAAATCCTCTCGGCCGGCGTCGGCGGGATCAACGCGACAGCGCTGTGCAGAGAGGTGCTGGCCTCGACCGCAGCGACGGTGGACTGGACCGAGCAGGCGTTCTCGCCGGTGCGCGGCTGGCCGGTCAGCGTCTGCTTCCACCAGGACCGGCTGGTAATCGGCGGATCGCGGGATCTACCCAACCGGCTGTGGCTGTCGAAGTCGGCCAACCTGTTCAGCTTCGACCTGGGGGAGGGACGCGACGACGAGGCGATCGAGTTCCCGATCCTCTCCGACCAGGTCAACGCCATCCGCCACGTCTTCTCCGGCCGCCACCTGCAGGTCTTCACCTCCGGCGCCGAGTGGATGGTCACCGGCGATCCGCTGACCCCGACCAGCATCCAGCTGTTCCGGCAGACCCGCGTCGGCTCGCGCATCGACCGGACGATCCCGCCGCAGGACGTGGACGGGGCAACCCTGTTCGTGCCGCGCGCCGGCCCGCAGCTGCGCGAGTTCCTGTTCGCCGACAGCGAGCAGGCCTATCAGGCGACCGACCTCGCCATGCTGGCGCACCATCTCATCGACCGGCCGGTGGACATGGCCTACGACGAGCCGCGCCGGCTGCTGCACGTGGTCATGGCCACCGGCACGATGGCGACGCTGACCGTCTATCGCGACGAGGAGGTGAGCGGCTGGACGCAGCAGAACACCAGCGGTCTGATCCTCGCCGTCGCCAATGTCGGCGAGGAAACCTACCTGCTGATCGATCGCGAAGGCAGCGTCACCATCGAGGCGTTCGATGAGACCTTCCACGTCGACTGCGGGCTGGGCGGCACGGCGGTGCCGGCGAAATCCCAGTGGTCGGGGGCGGATCATCTCGAGGGCCGCACCGTCAAGGTGGTCGCCGATGGCGCGCTGATCGGCGAGCGCGTCGTCGAGAACGGCGGCATCGTCCTTGAGCAGCCGGCCAGCGCCGTCCAGCTCGGGCTGGTGTTCACCCACGTCGTCGAGCCGTTGCCGCCGTCGGGACAGACGCTCGCCGCGGGTCAGGCCAGCCGCCTGCGCCCGATCTCGCTGACCCTGCGGGTGTGGGAGACCAAGGCGCTGCGGCTGGATACCGGCCGCGGCCTGGTGCACGTGCCGTTCGCGCGCTTCGGCGGCAGCATTCTCGATGCGCCGCCACAGCCCTACAGCGGCGATGTCACCATCCGGACGCTGGGGTGGCGGGATGCCGGCATCGAGCCGCTGTGGCGGATCGAGCAGGACACGCCGCTGCCGTTCACTCTGCTGTCGGCGGCGACCGAAATCGGCCTTGCCGGATGAGCCGCGATGGCGTGCCGCCGCGGCGGCGATCAGGCAACCAGCACAGGAGATAGGGTGATGGGAGGCATGCTGCCCACCGCGGCGATGACCGCCGTGCAGCTCGGCATGGAATCGGCGCAACGGGACAACGCCCGCGACCAGGCGAAAGCCGAGGCGCGGGCCCAGACGCTGCAGGTCGAGCAGACGCAGGCGATCCAGTCGCGCGAGCGCGCCGAGCAGCTTCGCCGCGCGCTGGCCACCCAGCGCGCCCGCTTCGGCGCCCAGGGCCTCAGCTCGGGCAGCGGTTCGGCCGCGGCGGCCCTCGGCGGCCTCGCGGCGGAGAGCGAGCGGCAGGACCAGGAGGCGGGCAGTCTTGCCGCCCTGCGCGTCGGGCGGATCGGCGACGATCTCGACTGGCAGCAGCGGCGCAGCCTGCTGGATGCCTCGTCGTCGCGCTACCGCTCGGCGTTTTCACTGATGCAGCAGGGGCTTCGCTCGACATCGCTGCTGGGCGACTAGCCGCTTGCGGCGGTCCGGGGAGTTGGGGTCTGGGGGAATGGTGCGGATGAGTCCGGTCAGCAAGCCGTGGTACCTGTCCAAGGGCTTCGTCGGCCCGCTGGTGACGGCGGTCCTGTTCTCGTTGCGCAGCCTTGGCATCGCCGATATCGATCCGGCGACGGCCATCGGCTTCCTCTACCAGGGAGCTGAGTTCGCCGGCATCTTCGCCGGCATGGTCGGCCGTGCGGTAGCGACGACCCGGCTGACGCTGGGTCCGGCGCAGCCCGGCCGCCGCCGCGCCGACGATGGGCGCCGGCGTCGGCCCGGGAAAGCCGGGACCGCGCCGCGCGATGATGCGGCGCATCCGGCCGGCGGAGAGCGGTGATGGCGGGTGGGGGAATCCAGGGCGAGCTGCCGTTCAGCGACCGCGAGGCTGCCACCGACGGCCTCGACGACTTCCGCCGCGACGTGCTCGCCGACCTGCCCGGCCTGCTGGAACGCGCGCTGGCCGGCTACGGGCGCTATGCCAGCGGCCTGCCCCCCGCCGATACCAAGGGCTTCGTCGCCTATCAGGCGGCCTGCCGTGCCGCGCTGTCGCACATCCACCTGCTGGTCAAGCTGGCGCACTGGGCGCGGGCGGGAGCGGCGAGCGGGGTGGCCGTCCCCGATGCCGACCAGCTCGACCGGCTGGTGCGGGAGGCCGAGGAAGCGCTCGCCGACGATTCCGCCGATACCGACGACTGATCGCGGCTGCGCCCGCCGCGGCTGACACCGCAGCTTTCCGTATCGAAAAGGAAATCCGATGCAGAATCCTCCCCCGGGCGGCGCCGCGGCGCGCGCGCTGCTGCTCGCCGTGCCGCTGTGCCTGATCGCCGGCTGCAGCTACATCGAGCGGGCCCGCGACGGCAGCGATCTTGCCGTCGGCGTCGCCGAGCGCTTCAAGCTGGAAGCACTGGTGCAGGCGGACATCGAGCGCCAGCGGCTGCGCGCCGCCCGCTGCCTCAGCCCGCTGCTGACGCCGGCGACGATCAGCGCCGCGGCGGTGGACAGCCGGCTCGGTACCTTCTGGGTCGATGGCCTGCTGGCCGACTGCCCGCAGTTCGCCGCCTTCGTTTCGGAACTGATGCTCCGCCGCGCCCAGGCCGCCGGCCTGGGGGGTGTGGCGCTGCGGCCGGAGCCGCGAGTTATGGCCACGCCGGTTGCCGCGGAGGAGAAAGGTGGTGCCGTCGAGGTCGTCGGGCCGTGACTCCGCGCCGGCCGCCGGCGGTGCCGCGGGCAAGCCGGCGGCCGTGTGCACCTTCGCCGCCTTTGTCTGGATCTGGAACAGCCGGCAGGGCCAGCCGACGCCGCGGCTGCACCTGCGCATCGCCCGCTGGCTCGCCGACCGCTGGCAGGCGGGCGACCGCGAGCTGCTGCTGCTGGCCTTCCGCAGCTCCGGCAAGTCGACGCTGGTCGGGCTGTTCTGCGCCTGGCTGCTCGCCCATGACCGCAACCTGCGCATCCTCGTTCTCGCCGGCGACTTTGCGCTGGCGAAGAAGATGGTGCGCAACGTCAAACGCATCATCGAGCGCCACCCGCTGACCGCGACGCTGAAGCCGGCCCGCGCCGACCAGTGGGCCTCCGACCAGTTCACCGTGCGCCGTGCCGCCGAACTGCGCGATCCGTCGATGCTGGCGAAAGGCATCGCCGCCAACATCACCGGCCTGCGCGCCGACGTGGTCATCTGCGACGACGTCGAGGTGCCCAATACCTGCGATACCGCGGTCAAGCGGCTCGACCTGCGCGAACGGCTGCTGGAGCTGGAGTACGTGCTGGTGCCGGGCGGGCTGCAGATGTACGTCGGCACCCCGCACACCTTCTATTCCATCTATGCCGCCGAAGCGCGGCCGGAGGCCGGCGAGGCGCAGCCGCTGCTGACCGGCTTCCGCCGGCTGGAGCTGCCGCTGCTCGACGCGGACGGCCGCTGCTGCTGGCCGGAGCGCTTCACGACGCAGCGCATCGAGGCCATCCGCAGCCGCACCGGCCCGGCCAAGTTCGAAAGCCAGATGCTGCTGCGGCCGCGCAATATCGCCGAGGGGCGGCTCGATCCCGACCGGCTGCGCGTCTACGGCGATGCCCTCGCCTATGCCGAGGGCAATCACGAGGCGACGCTCAGCCTCGGCGGCCGCCGGCTCGTCTCCGTCTCGTGCCGCTGGGATCCCGCCTACGGGGCGCCGGGGAAGGGCGACGGCAGCGTCGTCGCCGCCGTCTTCAGCGACGCCGAGGGCGGCTTCTGGCTGCACGGCGTCCGCTATCTGAAGCACGACCCGGCGCGCATCGACGAGATCGACGAGGCGACGCAGCTCTGCCGCCAGGTCGCCGCCTTCGCCCGCGACCTGCATCTGCCGGCGGTGACCCTGGAGACGAACGGCATCGGCCGCTTCCTGCCCGGCCTGCTGCGCCGCGAGCTGCGCGCCGCGGGGCTGCGCTGCGCGGTGGTGGAGAAGACCTCCACGCGCAACAAGGACCTGCGCATCCTCGCGGCGTTCGAGACGGTGCTGGCGGCGGGGCGCCTTTTCGCCCACCGCAGCGTCTGGCAGACGCCGTTCATTGAGGAGATGCGTGAATGGCGGCCGGGAGTGCGCGGCCGCGACGACGGCCTCGACGCCGTCGCCGGCTGCCTCGCCGACGAGCCGGTCCGGCTGCCGCGAACGGAAGAGCCCGCGGCTGCCGGGCCCCAGAGCTGGCGCCCGGGCAGCGGCGGGCTGGTCCGCCTTGATGATGCCTTCGAGCTCTGAGGCCGGGGGCGGCCGCGACGCCGGCGCTTTCCGGCACAGCCACGATGGTCAGACCAGGGGGAGAAAGACGTGCCGATCAGCGTTGATCATGCACCATGCCGGCCGGCGGTCGGCGTCGTCGATGCCACCTTCTTGCTGGCGCTGTTCCTGTGGGAGCAGACGCGCAGCGAATCGGTGCGCGTTCGCGAGGCGCTGGCCGCCGCCATCGCGAATCAGGTGCGCGCCTGGGAAGCCGGGAGCGCGGGAGAAGCGGGGCCGAAGGGCGCTTCGGCGCGGGCGCTGCTGTTTGCCGCCTGCCTCGACCGGGAACAGCGGCAGGGAGCGGCGTGTCCGCCGCCAGCGGCCGACCCGGTCTTCGCCTCGTGCCGGCGCATCGCGCAACGCGCGGTAAATGGGGCTCTTTCTGACCCAACAGGGGGAGCAACGCGCTTTCATCGGCTCGGAGTCCGACCCGCCTGGGCTGCTTGCCGCGGACCCGGATCGCTGATCGGGCCGTTCCTCTTCTATGCCGATGAGGTGGCCGCCGGTCAGTGCGAGCTTTCAGGTCGATTCGTAAGCTGAATCATGCTACTCCATTCATTAGCTCGAAAGTCAGTTGAGCAGCCTTGTTGGTTATTGCGCCTAGACCCACAAAATGTTGTGGAAAACTCAATATGTAGTGGACATTGCGGCCAGCGTTAGCAAAAATAAGACCCATAGCGGCGGACGGAAGTCATTTGGACTTGACGTCATCGGATGAGCCGATCGCCCACCTCCTCGGTTTCTCTATGCGCAGGGCCTGGAAACGACATGTCTACAGCGGACTGGACGGCCGACCGCATTGCAATGCTGATGGCGTTGTGGAACGAAGGATTGACGACCAGCGACATCGGTCGAAGGCTCGGAATTACCAAGAATGCGGTAATCGGCAAGGTCCATCGCCTTGGCCTGCCGCAGCGCCGGCCGACGCCGAAGGACGAACCGGAACTCGCCGACGTCGTCCGGCTCGACCGTCTGTCCGCCGACATGTGCAGCTGGCCGGTCGGCAATCCGGGCGATCGCAACTTCCACTTCTGCGGTGAGCCGTCGGCGCCGGGCAAGCCCTACTGCTCCCGCCACTGCGCCGTCGCCTACATCCGCACCCGCGAGCGCGGCGAGAGCTCGGTCGCCTGACCTCGGCGCGGTCCTGCGCCTGCCGGCACATTTCGTTCGGACGCAGCATCGCGGGCGGTATACTTGCCGCCGATGCTGCGTCGCTTGTCAGGCTGCCGGCGAAGGAGGGCCCCCATGAGCTTTGTCGACCGGCTGCGGGAATGCTCCCGGTTCAATCCGGCCGACTATCTGCCGTTTCTCGTCGATGGCGCCGAGGTCGGGCTGATCCGGCCGGAGTTCGCCGCCCGCCTCGCCCGGTTCCCTGACGTCTTCGCCACCGCCGCTGATGGGGTCCGCCTCGCCGCCGACGTGACCGGCTTCGAAGCGCGGACGCAGGCGATCGAGACGGTGCTGCGCCAACTGTGCGCCGAGGGCGCCATCCGCTCCTGGCGCGACGAGCCCTATACCGTCGCCCAGCGGCTGGAGGGCCAGTCGCTGTTCCTGATGGAGCGCGCCGCGGTCCCGCACTTCGGCATCTGGGCATCGGGCGTCCACGTCAACGGCTACGTCCGCACCGGCGAGGGCCTGTTCATGTGGATCGGCCGGCGCAGCCCGGACAAGCACGTCGCCCCCAACAAGTTCGACCAGATGGTGGCCGGCGGCCGGTCGGCGCCCTATACCGTTCTCGAGACGGTGATCAAGGAGGCGGAGGAGGAGGCCGGCATCGACGAGGCGCTGGCCCGGCAGGCGGTTCCGGTCGGCGCCCTGTCCTATCGGACGGTGCGCCCGGAAGGGCTGCGCCGCGACGTCATCTACCTCTACGACCTCGAGCTGCCGGCAGGCTTCACCCCGGTCAATCGCGACGGCGAGATCGCCCACTTCGAGCTCTGGCCGGTGCAGCGGGTGCTGGCCTGCGTCCGGGATACCGATGACTTCAAGTTCAACTGCGGCCCGGTGGCGATCGACTTCCTCATCCGCCACGGCGTCATCACCCCCGACGACGAGCCCGACTACCTGAT
>JBDHSN010000023.1:0-26023 GCA_039808105.1 Rhodospirillales bacterium | reverse complement strand
CGCAAGGCCTCGCCGCACTCGGCGTCACCCAGCTGCGCACCGGCTGCGGCGCACCGCCGGAAACCTGCGTCGAGCGCGTCTCAGCCCTCGAGCGCTCGGAAGGCGTCGGCAAGGTGGCGATCGCCATCGCCCTGCCGCGCGCCGATCCGCAGCAACTGCTGGACTACGCCGCCCGCTACGGCCAGCTGAGTGCCTCGACCCCCGGCCTGGTAGAGATCGGCATCGACGACTACTACGGCTTCATGCGCCGCAACACCCCCGGCAATTTCACCGCAGTGGTCGAGAAGGCGCGCGGCGCGGAGCCGTCCCTGCACTTCGGCGTGACCCTTTATGAGGACGAGTTGGAATCGCTCGCCCAGTCGCCGGCGCTGTTTCCGCCGGAACTGCTGGCCCGTATCGACCGGGTCTATCTCTATCTCCATTATCGCAAGAATGGTCCCGATTACGCCCGCTACGTCGCCCGGACGCGGACGCTTTTTCCCCATGCGGCGGTCTTCGGCGGGGTCTACGCCTACGATCGCATCGACTACATCGCCTGCGCCGAGGGCGCCGACAAGACGCCGTGCAGCCGCGACCAGGAGATCGGCCTGTTCCGCGAGGCCCTCGTCGAGCAGATCGCGCTGCTGCGCAGCGGCGCCCTTGACGGCATCGAGTTCTATCCCGGCCAGTTCGGCCGTGAAGACCGGTGGAACGGCTGGGATCAGGAACGGATCTGCCGGCCGGACCGGCGTGCCGAGTGCATCGAGAACACCGAGGAAATGCGCCGGATCGCCGAAAGCCTGCTCGCCGGCCGCTGACGCGGCCGGACCCACGCGAGGGCCGCCCCCGTTCAGTCCGCTGGCGTCCCCGGAGCGCGGCCATCGACGGGGCCGGCCGGAATGGCGAGGCCGCGGCTGAGGATGACGGCGTTGGTGCTCCATAGCACCACGTGGAAGAGCACCGCTACCCCCGCAAGGGCGTAGACGGTCGTCACCGGATCGATGCCGAGCTTCCAGGCGGCGGCCAGCACCGAGGCGCAGGCGATCAGCTGGCCCGCCTCGAGCACCGTCTGCCATTTGTTATAGCCGCAGACGTGCAGGCAGTTGGTGCTGGTCGCGATGATGTAGGTGATGGCGGGTATGACGAGGATGCCGGCGTAAACCCCCGACTGCCGCCACGCCTCGCCGAAGCACAGGGCGAACAGCGAGGGCGCGACGCTGGCGAACACCACCGCCGGGATCAACAGCAGCGCGACGGCGAAGCTGGTGTCGAAGAACCGCGGTCGCACGCCGTGCGGATCCTCGCGGAAGGCCTTGGCGGCGCCCGCCCAGAACACCGTCTGAATGGAATAGTTGATCAGGTAGACCGGCTGCAGGACGACGCGCTGGGCGAGCGCGTAGACGCCGGCGACCGCCGCGCCGAACAGCGTCGGCATCGACATCACCGGTAACTGCATGCTGACCGCGCTGATCACCGCCGCTGGGCTGGTGAACAGGGCGAAGCGGCGGTAGCGCCGCGCCGCCGCCGCGACCCGCGCGGCGCGCCATTGCCGCAGCGCCTCGCCCACCGCGCTGCGGCCGTAGAACAGCGACAGCGAGGCGTTGGCGGCATGGCCGAGGATGTAACCGAGCAGCAGTCCGTTCACCCCGCCGAGCGTCAGGCCGAGCACGATCTGCCCGAGCACCGGGGCCGCCAGCATGGTGAAACGGGTGCGCGCCAGCACCGGGAAGGCGTTGCGGCGGACAAACCACAGGCGGACACTCTCGCTCAGCCCGATGAAGATCAGTGCCGCCGGCATCATCCAGGCGGCGATCCCCTTTTCGAACACGGCGGGCTGAACCAGCCCCACCGCCAGATCGAGGAGGAAGCCGATGGCGATGCCGACGACCAGCGCCGACGGCATGGTCAGGCCAAGCAGGTCGCGCGCCTCGTCGTCGTCCTCGGCGATGGGGATCGCCCACTCGTAGCGGAAGCAGACCAGCGGCAGCAGCACGATGTTGATGGCGAGGAAGACGGCGAAGGTGCCGAACTCCGCCGGCGTATAGAGACGGGTCAGCACGAAGGCGCCGAGGAACTGGACGGCCTGACCGAGGATGGTGGCGAGCGACAGGGTTGCCGCTTCGCGGCCGCCGGCACCGCTGCCGGCGCGCCGCAGCAACCCGAAGACGCGCTTCATGCCGGGCTCCGCCGGCAGCACCGCCGCGGCTGCCCCGGCGCGCGCCAGCGCGACAACAGAGCGGGCTTCACGGGCAACGGGGGCTCAAGCCATGCTCCCGGCGGATTGCTCGCGCCGCGCCGCCGGTGCTGCCACCCTGCCGCGCCGCGTCACCGCGCCGCAGGCGGCCACCACCGGCATGAGCAGCAGGGCCCGGCTGTCGTAGAGATCGCCGCTCGCCTGTGACGCCGCCAGATACAGCGCAAAGATGGCCATGCCGCGCTTGTCCACCGCCGGCCAGTAGCGGCGAACGACATCAAGGATGAATCCCAGCGGCACCAGCAGCAGCGCAAAGCCGATGATGCCCGTCTCCGCCAGCAGCTCGATGAAGAAATTGTGCGGGTAGGACAGCGCGTTGTACTCGCTGAAACGGCCGAGACCGGCGCCGGTCAGCGGATAGTCCATCCACATCTCGATGCCGTCGCGCATCAGCGTGTCCCGGCCGGAGAGGTAGAGCTGGCCGAAGACGCGGTTGATGTAGCGGTCCGACACGTAGCGCGCGAAGGTGTCGAGCAGGCCGCTCTCCACGGCGACGGCGCCGACGACGACCACCGCGAGGCCGATCATCAGGACGCCGCGCAACGGTGCCCGGAACAGGACCGCCGCGGCGGCGATGCCGAGCAGGCTCGCCGCCGTGCCGCCGCGCGATCCGGTCAGCACCAGCAGCGCCAGCGACAGACCGAAAATGCCGAGCATGCCCAGCCGCAGGCTGTTCTGCCGCGCACCCAGATAATAGTAGAGAGCGAGGATGGCGAGCACGCCCAGCAGCCGGCTGAAGACGTTGCGGCCGCCCTGCATCACCGTCAGCCCGGTTGCCCCCGGCGTTACCGTCTGCAACGCGCCGCGCAGCCCCATCAGCGCCAGCACCATGCACAGCGCGAACACGCAGATGAAGAAGCGGTCTTCGAAACCCGGCTCCAGCGCCAGGAAGAAGGTGATGAAGAGGAAGCAGGCCAGCCAGATGACGTCGAGCGCCTTATCCCCACAGTATTCCGTGTGGCAGTCGATGCCGCCGATGCCGCTGGTCACGGTGAAGGTCAGCAGCGCGAGGACGATAAAGGTGACGCCGATGGTGAGCTGCGGAGGCAGACGCGCTGCCGCCGGACGGCCGTCCTTGATCGCCGCAATGACCACCAGTCCGGCGATGACCAGCGGCAGCCGCACGTCGAGAAACCACGGCACTTGATCCCAGGCCTGATAGTCCATCAGCCGGGCGGGCGACCAGCGGCCGAGCAGCAGCCCGAGCGCACAGATGAACGCCCCCGCCGTCAGCAGCCACGGCTTGGCCTCGGCGGGCGGCTGCCAGCCGGCAGCCGCCGTGTGCTCTGCCTCGTTCCTCATGCCTGATCGCCCCTGCGGCAACGGCGGCGCAACCGGCGCCGCGGACCCACCGCCTGCCTGCCCGGCTTACGGCTCGACCGGTGCCTTGGTGTAGTAGCGGGTGGCTTTGCCGGTGTAGTAGCGGGAATCGCCATAGCCATACAGCTTGCTGCGGGCGGTATCGACCATCGAGAGCACCAGCGCGTTGACGTTGCAGCCAAGCAGACTGAGCTGGTGCAGGGCGTACATTACTTCCCGGCGCGGCGTGCGCCCCCAGCGGATCACCATCAGCGAGATATCGGCGGCACCGGCAAACTGATAGGCGTGCGCCGTCGCCAGCACCGGCTGGGTGTCGATCACCACCAGTTCGTAGCGGTCGCGCAGCCGGGCGATGATGCTTTCGACCGCCGACGACGTCGCCATCGCCGCGTGCTCGATCGGCCGCTGCCCCGACGGCACGATGTCGAGGGAGGTCCGCTCGTCCTTGCAGATGACGTCGTCGAGCGCAACCTTGCCCATCAGCAGCTCGCTCAGCCCGGGAAGACCGGGCGACAGGCCGGCCACCGCCGGCAGCCGCGACATCGCGAAGTCGGCATCGACGAGCACGACGCGCCGGCCGCATCGCGCCTGGTGGCGGGCCAGCGCCAGGGCGACGGTCGACTTGCCCTCGCCCGGCTGGCACGAGGTGATCGCGACGCTCTTGATCTCCTGCCGGTTGCTGAGGATGTCGCTGTGGGTCCGGTGGGCCAGCACCATGCGGGTGAACAGCGCCGAGATCGCCTCGGAGAATGCCGAGCGCTGCGCCTCCAGCACGCGCTCGGTGACATCGCGGCCGCTGGCAGCGCGGGTCAGCGGCACCAGCGCCAGCACCGGCAGATGGGTGGTTGCCTCCGCCTCCTCGGCACTGACGAAGGTCCGCCGGTCGAGGTAATCGGCCAGCAGCGCCAGCACGACGCCCAACCCCAGCGAAGCCATCAGGGCGACGATCAACACCGGGATCGGCTGCGGGAAAGAGGGCGTGTTGGGCGTGTTGGCGCTGGAGATGATGCGGGCGTTCGGCAGCGCCGCCTGGACGTCGCTCTGCGCGCTGATCTGCGGAACAAGATTGAGGAAGCGTTCCAGCATCATGCGGTTGGCATCGGCGTCGCGCTCGAGGGCGCGCAAGCCGACCGACGCCTGGTCGGAGGCACCGAATTCCTGCTTGGCCGCTTCCAGCTGCTCGCGGATGCCCTGCTCGCGCGCCCGCGCCACCCGCGCCTCGGATTCGAAGCCGTCGGCGAGACGGGCGATCTCCGCGCGCAGTTCCGTGGCCAGCTTCTGCCGCTCGGCCTGCAGCTGGATCATTTCGGGATGGCGGCTGCCCAGGCTCTGCGCCAGCAGCGCACCGCGCTGTTCCAGCTCCACCTGGCGTTGCCGCAGCCGCTGGATCAGGTCGGAATCGATCACCCGCCCGGCGGTGTCCGGCCGCTGCAGGCTTCGCGCCGCCTGCTGCGCCCGTGCGTCGGCGGTCTGCCGGGCCGCGGTTGCTTCGGCAAGTTCGACACCAAGCTTGGAGATTCGCTCGTTGACCAGCGCCGTCCGTTCGCCGCTGACCAGCCCGAAGCGCTTGCGGTATTCGGCGACCGCCCGCTCCGCGGTCTCGACCTGGCCGCGCATCGACCGGACGCGGTCCGAAAGCCACGAGCTGACCCACTTGGCATTCGACAGCCGGTCCTCGAGCCGCGCGGTCATGAAGGTGTTGGCGACGGTCGACAGGATCTTCGCCGACTTCTCGGCATTGCTGGAGGTGAACCGCACCAGCACCGCCGGTGATCCGGTGATCTGGGAGACGCGCAGGGCATCGAGGAAATTGTCGATGACCGCCTCCATGCCGGTCCGCCCCGGCAGCAGCAACTGTTTGACCGTCGCGACGGCCTGGCCGACGAAATCGCCCTCCTTCGGGACGCGCGGCGCAAAGTCGGGATCGTCGGCAAGGCCCAGCTGTTCGATGACCTTGCGCGCCAGATCGCGGGATTGCAGCACCTGGATCTCGCCGACGATGGTGACGTCGTCCTGCGGACGACCTTCCATCATCGTCGAATCATTGTTGGCGTTGGTGTCGACCGGGCTCTGCTTGCTCTCGAACAGCAACGTCATCTCGGAGGTGTAGTGCGGTGGAATCAGCCACAGCGCCAGGCTGGCGAAGGCGAGTCCGACGGCGATCACCAGCGCGATCAGCCGCCAGCGCCGCTGAATCGTCGGCAGCGCCATCTGCGGCGACAGCTTGCCCCACTCAGGACTGTGCGGCTTGCGTCCCTCCCTGATCCCGGAGGTTCCCTCTGGCATGGCTGACACCTCACCCTCGCTTCCGTGCCGCAGTGGCACGCTGGCCGCATCCCGGACCAGACGACCCCAAGGGCACACTCCCCGCGGTAACCGATCCCCTATTCGGACCGGCGTCGCTGCCGCGCATGTGCACTTCTGTTCCCGCGCTGTTATGCCGATGCGACAGTCGCCGCTCTCAACCCTTCGATCCACCGAATCGGGGGGCACGAGCACTTCAGGCCCGGCCTTGTTGCCGCCGAAAGGCGCGGATGATTACCCTATGCACGCCCGGTTGGAAAAGTCCATACTGGTCTCGGCCCCCCGCTGTTTCCGCAGGTCAGGGGCGGCTTGCAGGATGCGGCGGACCCCACGACATCATCGGGCGCACGCTGCAGCGCGGAACGGCAGTCCCACTTATGAGTTGTCTCTCGCATCTGGATTGATCCACCGCCAAATGGTGATTTGCAGATAGGGAAAATAGGGATACCATCCGCGACACTGAGAAACACGCGCAACTCGGGGCTCGGTTCGCCGCGATCGCGGTCAAAGGCGGTACGTTAGCCACACCGAAGACACAAAGTAGCCGCGAATGTTGTGGTGCGATTGATTTAGCAACCATCAGCGTGTATCCAGCGTATGCATGTTGCCGAAACGCCTTCGCGTTTGGCCAAGAACCGATCTGCCGTCCAAGGTAAAGGTAGGGCGTCTCGCAAATAACAAAGCGAACGGGACTGGGGTTGGGACATGTATTCACTTGCGTTCACCCCGACTGGGGCGAAGCGTCTTCTACAGTTCGCGCATGATGGTGCCTTTGCTGTACTATCGCTGCCCTTGGCCTTGGTACTCCTTGACGGTTTCGAAGGTCTGCGGGCGTTTGAGGGCCTCATAACTGTTGGCGTGCCACTGTTCATGGTCGTCGCCACGGTTTTTTACGTCCACTTCCGCCTTCACCAGTCGCTCTGGCGATTCACATCAATTGCCGATCTGCAGGCGATTGTCGCCGCTGTCGCCTGCTCGGTGCTGGCTTACGCCATCCTGATGCACTTCGTTGCCGGGTTGGATGTGCCGCCGTCGGCGCTGTTCATCCAGTTTCTCTGCCTTGCGGCCCTGCTCGCCGGCTCGCGCTGCCTGCGGCGGCTGATTCGCGACAATCTCGCCAGCACGACGGCGGGTGGCGGTGCCGCACGCCGCGTTCCGCTTCTGCTCGTCGGCAGTCCGCAGAGCGCCGAACTGACCATCCGCGCCTGCCGCCAGCGGGCATCGGAGGTCCCGTACCAGGTGATCGGCATCGTCGATCTGGCCGAAAATCACGTTGGCCGCGGCGTGATGAACGTCCCGATCCTCGGCAGCATCGCCCGTCTTCCGGAGATTTTGCAGTCGCTGGAGCGCAAAGGTCAGCGGCCGCACCGAATCGTTCTCACGTCGCAGCTGCAGGGCCCGCCGTTGCGCGGGCTGCAGGCGGTCGCCGAGCAGGCGAAGGTTATCCTCTGCCGGCTGCCGAAACCGACCGAGTTCCGCGATGCCCGCGGCGACGGCAGCCTTGATCTGCGGCCGATCGCCGTCGAGGACCTGCTGACCCGCCCGCAGGTGAAGCTGGAGCGTCAGGCGATCGATGGTCTGATCGAGCACCGTCGCGTCCTCGTCACTGGTGCCGGCGGCTCGATCGGCTCCGAGCTGTGCCGGCAGATCGCCCGCTGCAATCCCGGCCAGCTGATCCTGCTCGATCAATGCGAGTACAACCTCTACGCCATCGACATGGAAATGGCGAAGAGCTTCCCGCAGCTCGATCGCCATTCCGTGCTCGTCGACGTTCGCGATACCGTCGCGCTGGAACGCGTCTTCCATGACAGCCGGCCCGATCTGGTGTTCCACGCCGCCGCGCTGAAGCACGTCCCGCTGGTCGAGCACAACCCGATCGAGGGCGTCCTGACCAATGTCTTCGGCACCCGCAACGTCGCTCAGGCGGCCCGGCGCGCCGGGGTCATTGCTTTCGTGCAGGTGTCTACCGACAAGGCGGTTTCTCCCACCAACGTCATGGGGGCAACCAAGCGCCTCGCCGAATGCTACTGCCAAGCGCTGGACCTCGCCGGACGCGACAATGGGGTCAACACTTATTTCAAGACCGTGCGCTTCGGTAACGTGATGGGATCGAGCGGCTCGGTCATCCCGTTGTTCCAGCACCAGTTGCGCGAGGGCGGTCCATTGACCGTCACCCACCCCGACATCACCCGCTACTTCATGACCATCCGCGAGGCGGCCGGGCTCGTCCTCCAGGCGCTCGCCGGCGGCCTGAAGCGCGGGGTGTACCGCGGCGAGATCTATGTCCTCGACATGGGCGCACCGGTGCGCATCCTCGATGTCGCCCGGCAGATGATCCGCCTGTCCGGGCTGTCCGACGTGCCGATTCGTTTCGTCGGGCTGCGTCCGGGCGAGAAACTGTACGAGGAGCTGTTCGACGATCGCGAGCAACGGATCGACAGCGGCATCGCCGGCGTTCTCATGGCGCAATCCACGCCGCTGGCGATGGCCACCCTCGAGGATGCCTTCGAGGACCTGCAGCTGGCCTGCGCCTCGGCCGACAAGGCCGCGGTCATCCGCCTGCTCGCACGCTACGTTCCCGGCTATACGCCGCCCGCCCCGGTGAGCACTCTCGCCCCCGTCGTGCCGATGGTTCGCACGAACGGCGAAGGCCCGGCGGCAAGCCATCGTCCGCACCGGCACAACCGGCGCAACGGAATCGGCACCGTCGTTCGTATTCTCGACGCCTGAAGCAGAGCAACCGCCTCGGTCAAACGGTGCGTCCGCCCGGCAGAGCGGCACCGCTTGCCGGCGGCAGCGGACGAAGGGGGGATGAGCAGCGCCCGGCCTCTGGCGAGAGGCCGGGGCTCTGTCTCAGTAGAGGCTTTCGGCCGATCGGCGGTGATCTTCCTGCCACCGCAGGATGGCACGACGGAGCACCTCGAAGCGCTCACCGACCTTCTCGCCGAACAGCGGGTCCTCGGGCGACGTCATCGCCGCCTCCAGTTCACGCCAGTCATCGTCGGTCAGATGCCGCATCGCCGCCGGGAAGAACTCCGTCTCCTCCATCTGCATGTGGCCTTTTTGCAGATCGATGAAGGCGTTTCCCCAACGCAGGAAGGCCTCCCGCGGCACCTGCGCCTCGTCGAGAACCGCCCGCAGACCGGCGGCGAACTCGCGCGTCCGCGCCGCTATCGCTTCGTGCTCGCGCCGCAGATCGCCAACCCGTCCCGCCACTTCCGGCGACCGCTCCTTCAGCTTGAGGTAGATCAGGTCTTCCTTCGGGTGATGATAGAGGTCGGGAAAGCTGAGAAAGTAGTCGAGGGCGCTGCGCACCACGTCGTAGTCGGGCAGCCGGCCAGCCGCGAACTCCCCCAATTGCCATTCGAGAGCCTTGACGAGGGCCATCATATTTGCATGCTCCCGACGCAACACTCGCATCACTTCCGCCATGCTATCGGTCCTCTCCCTCGCATCGCCATCGGCGCCCTGCTGCATGTCATCAACGACGAACTCGCCTATCATAAGCCCCGGCACGACGCCAAGGCTTTCCCTGCAACCGTGCCCTGAGCTAAACCGGGGCTGGTGGGGGGCCGGCGCTGTCGGCTGGCGCTCGTGACGCGCCATGCGCCTCCGCGGCCGGCGACCGATCGATCGGCGACGCGCGCGATCGAGGCGGTGGCCGCATGGTCGCGCTTCGTGCGCCGTCACGCCGTCGTCGTGCTCGTCCTGGCAACGATTTCGGCCATCCTCGCCGGCACCTATGCGGTGCGCAACGTCGCCATCGACACCTCGACCAACGACATGCTGGCCGACGATCTGCCGTTCCAGCAGCAGTTCAAGGAGCTCGACGAGGCCTTTCCCCAGGACTACCGGACGGTGGTGGTCGTCGTCGACGGCGATACGCCGGAACAGGCGAGTGCGGCTGCACAGCACCTGACCGAAAAGCTGTCGGCGCACCCCGACGTCATCCGCGATGTCTTCTACCCGCAGGGCGACCCCTTTTTCCGCCGGCACGGCCTGCTGTTCCTGCAGCCGGCCGAGCTCGAAACGCTCAGCAATATGCTGGCTGGCGCCCAGCCGTTGCTGGCGGCACTGGCCCAGGACCCCAGCCTGCGTGGACTCGCCGACGTGCTGACGCTGGCACTGCGCCATATCGACGAGATCGGCGGCGGCGGCCTGCCACCGGAATTCAGCGCGGCGCTTTCCGGCATCACCGGCACGATCAAGGCGGTCGAGCGCGGCGATACCCCGGTCGCGCCGTTTTCCTGGCGCGGCGCGCTGGCCAGCGAAGACAGCACATTTTCCGGCCACCGCCAGCTGCTGCTACTGGAGCCGGTGTTCGACTACACCTCGCTGCAGCCGGCTGACCGCGCCATCAGCCTGATCCGCCAGCTTGCCGCCGAGATGCAGATGACCCCCGACCACGGGGTCCGCGTCCGCCTGACCGGCGAGCCGGTGATGCTGGAGGACGAACTGCGCAGCGTCGAGGAGAGCATCGGCTACGCCAACCTGCTCACCCTCGCCGTCGTCGCCGTGCTGCTCGTCGTCGGCCTGCGCTCCATCCGCCTGGTGGAAGCGGCGCTGTTCTCCCTGATCGCCGGCCTTACCTGGACCGCCTGCTTCGCCGTCGCCGCCGTCGGCCAGCTCAATCTGATCTCGGTGGCGTTTGCCGTGCTGTTCATCGGCTTCGGCGTCGATTTCGGTATCCACCTGTGCATGCGCGCCAAGGAGTACATCGACGGCGGCATCGGCCCTGGCCTGTCGGTGGACGAGGCGACGGCCGGCGTCTCGCCCGGGCTGACGCTCACCTCCATCTGCGCGTCCATCGGCTTTCTCGCCTTTACCCCGACGGCCTACAAGGGCCTGGTCGAACTCGGCATCATCTCGTCGTTCGGCATGCTGGTGGCGCTGGTCAGCTCGCTGACACTGGTGCCCGCCTGGCTCGCCGTGCGCACGCCCCGCCCCTCCTCCGTCCGCACCCAGCGGCAGGTCAGCCAGACCATCGAGCGGGCGCTGCTGCCGCGGGCGCGTCCCATCCTGTGGGCAGCGCTCGCCCTCGGCCTCGCCGCCGCCAGCACGCTGCCGTTCGTCCGCTTCGACGACTCGCCGCTGAACCTGCGCGACCAGAGCACCGAATCGGTGCAGACGCTGCTCGACCTGCTGAAGGACCGCCGCTTCGATCCCTTCCGCGCCGCGGTCCTCGCCAAGGACAGCACCGAGGCGGAAGCGATCGCCGAGAAGCTGCGCAAGCTGCCCGAGGTGGCGCGGGTGGAGACGGCCGCCGACCTGGTGCCGGCCGACCAGGACGCCAAGCTGGCACAGATCGGCGACCTTGCCCTGATGATGGCGCCGGTGATCGCGCCGGCCGAAGCCAAGCCGGCGCCCGATCCGGCGGCTCTGCGGGCGGCGCTCACCGATCTGCGCAGCGCCGCCGAGGCGGCGGCGCCGAAGGCACCGGCGGCGGCGGCGCTGGCCGCCGCGCTCGCCGACTTCAAGCCCACCGATCACAACCTCGATGTCCTGCAGGGCGCCCTGCTCGCCGGCTTTCCCGGCATGCTCGCCGATCTTACCGAGAGCCTGAACACCGGACCGGTGAGCCTCGCCGACGTCCCGCCCGGGCTGCTTGCCCGCCGCCAGACGAAGGACGGACGCGTGCTTGTCGAGGTGTTTCCCTCTGCCGACCTGCGCGACGAGGTTGCCCGGCGCCGCTTCGCCGCGGCGGTGCAGGAGGTGGTCCCCCAGGCCAGCGGCGAGGCCGTCGCCGTTTCCGAGGCCGGCAAGGCGGTCATCCGGTCGTTCTTTCAGGCCGGCGCCTTCACCTTCGTGATGATCGGACTGCTGTTGCTCGTCGTCCTGCGCAGCGTCCGCGACTCGCTGATGGTCATGGCACCGCTGATCCTCGCCGGATTGCTGACGGTGGCGGTCACGGTGCTGATCAACGTGCCCTTCAACTTCGCCAACGTCATCGTCCTGCCGCTGCTGTTCGGCCTCGGCGTCTCCAGCGGCATCAACATGATGGTGCGCAGCCGGCAGCAGGGGAACCGCTCGCTGCTGATCACCTCGACACCGCGGGCGGTGCTGTTCAGCGCACTGACCACCATCGGCTCGTTCGGCTCGCTGGCGGTCTCCAAGCACCCCGGGATGGCCAGCATGGGCCTGCTGCTGACGGTCGCCTTGATCTTCAGCACCGTCTGCACCCTCGTCATCCTGCCTTCGCTCCGCGCCGTCTTCTCGCCGGCGACGGCGAAGCCGGCGTAGCGGCGGCAGCGCCCGGAGCAACAGAAAGGCCCTGCCCGCAGGCGGACAGGGCCCGACTTGCCACCCCCGGCGCCGTTGGCGCGGGCGCGATGACGTGCGTCAGCGGATCTACAGCGTGACGCGATGCTCGCGGATCAGCTTTTCGACGCTCTTCCAGAAGCCGAAGCCGCCAAGATCGATGTTCGCGAAGCGCTCGTCGGCCCGGTCTGCGGCTTCACTGGCCGATGCCGGCCCGTGGGATTGCAGCAGTCTGACAGCGGCGCGGCAGGCAATGCCCGTTGAATGCAACTGAAGCATGTCGGCCTCCCCAACGTTGGCGTTGGATGCCGGAGTTTGCAGCATCACCCCCGATGTCGGGGCCCGCAGCAGGTGCGCGGGCGGCACGGTTTGATGCTGGTTCCGGTCGGTATCGTTGTCGCTTGCCCAAGCTGGGCCAGGAGTGGCGCGAGCCCTAGAAGCTCCAGCGGTCGCGCGGGGCGACGACGGGAGCATCTTCGATCTCCGCATCCCAGTCATCGTCTTCCGCCGGCAGGGCGGACGCCGGGTGTCCAATGGACGACCTGGTCATGAAGGAGTCGGGCACGACGGCGAAAAATACCGGATCGACAATGTCGCGCTCGATACTGTAGATAACGTTCACCAAATCAGGAACCTCCTGTCGTTTCACACAAAGGGCTTTCGCGGGGGACAAGGTGGTGTCAGCACTTCGTCCCACGCCCGGCCATCTGGACACCGATTACGGCAAAGTCAATACGACGCTGGCGCACAAAATTTTCGCACGAAGCGGCGATCCAAGCCGCCGATCCCAGGTCGGGGTCAAATTCTGGGCTGCTTTCATGGTGTTGCCATCTTTCGCAGGCGCACTCCGCGCCGCCGCCGTCCGACGATGAAGAATATTTACGACAGCCCCCGGTGTTTCTCCGGTGCAACAGGGTCGCGATCGCACGGCGGCGCGATTTCCGGCAGAACCGCGACCGACTCGGACGACCAGGCGGCCCGGCTGCCGCGGCGGGCCTGCCACAGCGGCGCCGGGCCAAGCCGCGGAGGCGCCGATGAGGCCCGCTGACGGCCGCACCGGCGGCTCGCCGGGCGCGGCCGGGGACGCCAGCGACATCCGCCGCGGCGACTGGATCGACCGCCACATCCCGCCGGCGGCGCAACCTTATTTCCGCCTGGCGCGCATCGACCGGCCGATCGGCATCTGGCTGCTGATGTTCCCTTGCTGGTGGAGCACCGCGCTGGCCAGCAGCGGCTGGCCTGACCCCTGGTTCCTGCTGCTGTTCGCGCTGGGGGCGACGGTCATGCGCGGTGCCGGCTGCACCCTGAACGACATCGCCGACCGCGACTTCGACGCCCGGGTGGCACGGACCGCAACCCGGCCGATCGCCAGCGGCGCCATCGGCGTCCGCCAGGCGCTGGTGTTCATGGCGGCGCTCGCCGCCGCCGGGCTCGTAGTTCTCCTACAGTTCAACGCGTTCACCATTGCCCTCGGCGCCGCGTCGCTGCTGCTGGTCGCCTTCTACCCGTTCGCCAAGCGGATCACCGACTGGCCGCAGGCGGTGCTCGGCCTCACCTTCAACTGGGGCGCGCTGGTCGGCTGGACGGCGGTCCGCGGCGATCTCGACTGGGCGCCGCTCTGCCTCTACGCCGCCGGGCTTGCCTGGACGCTGGGCTACGACACCATCTACGCTCATCAGGACAAGGAGGACGACGCCATCGTCGGCGTGCGCTCGACGGCGCTGCGGCTGGGAGCCGCGACAAAGCCGTGGCTCGTCGGCTTCTATGCGTCGGCGACGGCGTTGCTGGCGCTGGCCGGGGCGCTCGCCGGGCTGGGCCCCGCCTTCTGGCCGATGCTCGCCCTCGTCGCCGTCCACTTCGCCTGGCAGACCGCGCGGCTCGATATCGACGATCCGAAGCGCTGCCTTGCCCTGTTCAAGTCAAACGCGCACGCCGGGCTGCTGATCTTCCTTGCCATCCTGCTCGGCCGGGTGCTTTCCCCGACGTGATCACCACTCCCGCCGACGCCGACGCCTTCATCCTCGCCAACACCGTCATCGCGACGCCGCCGCTGGTGCCGGAACTGCGGCTGCGGCTGGCCAGCGCCGTAGTGCCGATCTGGCAGGCGACGGAGCGCGCGCTGGAGCAGATCGGCGTCGAGCCGCCCTACTGGGCGTTCTGCTGGCCGGGCAGCCAGGCGCTCGCCCGGCTGCTGCTGGACGAGCCGGAGCGGGTACGCGGCCGGCGCGTGCTCGATTTCGCCTGCGGCGGCGGCATCGCCGCCATCGCTGCCGCCCGCGCCGGCGCGCAGGTCATCGCCAACGACATCGACGCGCTGGCGCTGCGGGCGGTGGCGATCAACGCCCGGCTGAACGGGGCGACCGTAGCGGTGCAGGCCGGCGACCTGCTCGCCGCATCGCCGGCCGCGGGTTCCATTCCATCCTCCCCGGGTGCCGGCCGGATCGTGCTCGCCGGCGATGTCTGCTACCAGCAGACGATGGCGGAGCGCTGCCTCGGCTGGCTGCGGGCGGAGGCTGCCGCCGGCAACGAGGTGCTGCTCGCCGATCCCGGCCGCGCCTACCTGCCGGCGCACGGCCTGGAGCCGGTCGCCCGTTATGACGTACCGACCAGCCGCGACCTGGAGGACGCCGACAGCCGCGCCTGCACCATCTGGCGCGTCCTTCCCTGAGCCGCCGGCGCCCGGCGACCGGCAATTACCCGGTCCAGCCGTCCCGGCCTGCGAGCAGCCGCAGCCGGGCGAGACAGGCGGGGCGGTCGGCGGCGTAGCCGCCCTCCTCCCACCATTCCTCCACCTCGCGCAGCAGCGCGCCAATGCGCGGGCCGCGGGGAACGCCGAGGGCGATGGCGTCACGGCCGAGCAGCGGAAAGACGACCGGCTGCCACGCATCGATGCCGTGCAGCAGCTCGACCCAGCGGGTGTTGCGGCCGCGGGTCAGCCGCGTCGTCGCCGCCAGCTCGCCCGCCCAGCCGAGCAGGGCGAGATCGCGCGCCGTCTCACGGCCATGGCGGCGCAGCAGGCGGACCACCTCCAGCGCCGCCAGGTCGGGGTGAACCGAAGGTCCGGCCGCCATCGCGATCAGCCGGTCGCGCTGGTGGTTGGAAAGACGCAGCCGCTCGGCCACCCGCGCCGCGCCCTGCGCATCGGTTGCCAGCAGCGCCGCCAGCCGGCGCACCGGATCGGGCGCGACGGACTCGATGCGTACGGCACGGCTGTCGAGCCAGCTCAGCATCTTCAGCCGCCCCTCGCCGTTCGCCTCCGGCAGCACGTGCACCAGCACGTCGTGAGCGCGCATCAGCGCGACGACGTCGGCCGGATCGGTCGCCATCAGCGTGCGGAAGATTTCGACGCGAACCCGCTCGCCTGACAGCATCGGCAGCCTTTCGGCGTAGGCGCGGCAGGCAGCCAGCGCCGCCGCATCCGGCGGCGGCCTGCCGTAATGGGCATAGAAGCGGAAGTAGCGCAACAGCCGCAGCACGTCCTCGCCGATCCGCTCGCCGGCGTCGCCAACGAAGCGGACGCGGCCATGGCCGAGATCCTCGATGCCGCCGAAGTAGTCATAGACCGCGCCTGCCGCCGTGCACGACAGGGCGTTGAAGGTGAAGTCCCGGCGCGCCGCATCGGCAAGCCAGTCGTCGGTGAAGGCGACGCGGGCGCGCCGGCCGAACGTCTCCACATCGACGCGCAGGGTCGTGATCTCGAAGCACTGGGTTCCCACCACCGCGGTGATGGTGCCGTGGTCGATGCCGGTTGGAATCGCCTTGATGCCGGCCCGCCGCAGCAGCGCCATGACCCCGTCAGGCGGCACCGCCAGCGCGATGTCGATGTCGCGCACCGGCCGCCTGAGCAGCGAATCGCGCACGCAGCCGCCGATGAAGCGCACCTCGGCGCCGTCCGCCGCCAGCGCCTCCAGCACCGCCACCGTCTCCGGGGCGGTCATCCACGGCTGCGGATGGATGGTGCCCACCGGTTGCGGCGGCTGGCCGGCGAAGCCGTCCGCCTCGCCGCCCCACCGATCACCGCTCATGCCGGCCGGCGCTGGCCGGGCTCGCAGCAGGCGGTGGGTGTCATTCGACCCGACCCGGCACCACCCGGCCGCCCTCCCAGTGCGGCGGCACATAGGTGCCGGTGGGATCATAGCCGCGGGTCAGCGCCGAATAGACGAGATTGCCGCCGAGCAGGACGAGGCCGGCGAGAATCAGCCAGAACCAGGGTCCGTGCTGCAGCTTCGAGGCCGAGCCATCCGCCGCCGGGCGGTTGCGGCCGACGGTGAAGTACCACACCAGCCAGATCAGCGTCGGCAGCAGCAGCGGCAGCAGGTACTGGAGGACAATCCGGCTCATCGGCCGTCCAGGATATCACAGAGATTGATGACCATCCCGGCCGTTGCCCCCCAGATGAAATGTCGCCCGTACGGCATTGCCCAGAAGAACCGCGTCCGGCCCTCGAATTCGGCACTGCAGCGCTCATGATTGCGGCGGTCGAGCAGGAAAGCGAGCGGCACCTCGAAAATCTCCGCCACCTCGTGCGGGTCGGGCCTGAGGGTGAACGGCGGCCTCACCAGCCCCACGACCGGCGTCACCATGAAGCCGGTGCGGGTGACGTACGTATCCAGCCGGCCGACGATCTCGACATGGCGGCGGTCGAGGCCGACCTCCTCCTCGGTCTCGCGCAGCGCCGTCTCCGCCGGGCCGCCGTCGTCCGGCTCGATATGGCCGCCGGGGAAGCTGACCTGGCCGGCATGGTGGGCAAGGTGCGAGGTCCGCTGGGTGAACAGCACGGTCAGGCCGTCGGGACGCTCGATCAGCGGCACCAGCACCGCCGCCGCCTTCAGCGGCAGATCCGGCATCATGTCGAGGTTGAGGGCGTGGTCGCCGCGCTCGGCGGTAATGTCGTCCGGAAACACCGGCTCGGCGGGAACCGACCGCCTGCCGGCGAAGCGCTCTTCGATGAAGCCGCGGTCGTGCAGGGCGGTCACGATTCCCCGCCCGGATAGCCGAGCGGGAACAGCCGGCCGTCGCTGCGCACGCCGAGGCAGCGCCGTCCATCCGCCTCGCCCTCGACCGCCAGTTCGGCGAGGGCGTAGTACACCGGGCGGGTGATCCGCGCTTCGATTCGGTTCTCGAGCTGCAGGTAAGGGATCACCTCGCCGGTCTTGGGGTTGCGGCCGAGGCGCAGCGGATGCTGCCGATCGAGGTCGACGATCTCATCGACATTGGTGCGCAGGCTGATGACCTGATCCTCCCCGGCACCGGCAACGTACATCTCGACCACCAGCAACGGCGCATCGGCCACCTCGATCGGCCCCATTTCGGCGGGGGTAACCAGCCAGTAGCGGCCATCGCTGTCGCGGGTCAGGGCGTGGGCAAACAGGCATACCAGCTCTTTGCGCCGGATCGGCGAGCCGTGATAATGCCAGATGCCGTCCTTATCTATGCTGATGCCGAGGTTCTCGTACAGCACCCGACCGCCGGGCGAGACGGGCGGCACTCCCGGCAGATCGGACGGTGGAGTGAAGGAGACGGGGCCGGCTGCAGGCGCCTTGGCATTAAGGTCGCAGAAAGGCTTCGACATCAATCCGCGTCATCAAGGTGAGGCAGGAGAGAAACGAGTGACAGCCCGCGAGACGACCGATCTCGGCGAGCGCAGCGATTTTGCGCTGATCGAAAGCATAGATCAACTCGGTGCGCTGGTCTCGCGCGCGCGCGAAGCGGTCGGCCGCATCATCTTCGGCCAGGACCGGGTCATCGACGAGACCCTGATCACCCTGCTCTCCGGCGGCCACCTGCTGCTGATCGGCGTCCCCGGGCTCGGCAAGACCAAGCTGGTCGAGACGCTCGGCCGGGTCTTCGGCCTGGAGGAACGCCGCGTCCAGTTCACCCCGGACCTGATGCCGGCCGATATTCTCGGCTCCGAGGTGCTCGAGGAGAGCGAGGCCGGCCGGCGTCACTTCCGCTTCATCCAGGGCCCGGTGTTCTGCCAGCTGCTGATGGCCGACGAGGTCAACCGCGCCAGTCCTCGCACCCAGTCGGCGCTGCTGCAGGCGATGCAGGAGCACCGCGTCTCGGTTGCCGGACACTACTATCCGCTGCCGACGCCCTTCCATGTGCTGGCGACGCAGAATCCGCTGGAGCAGGAAGGCACCTATCCGCTGCCCGAGGCGCAGCTCGACCGCTTCCTGATGCAGGTCAACGTCGATTACCCCGACATCGATGCCGAGCGCCGTGTGCTGCTGGCCACCACCGGTCCGGTCGAGGAAGCGCCGGTGCGGGTCATGGATGGTGCGCAGCTGCTGGAGGCGCAGCGGCTAATGCGGCACGTGCCGGTCGGCGAGAGCGTCGTCGCGGCGATCCTCGAGCTGGTGCGCGCCGGCCGGCCGGAGAGCAGCCCGCTCGCCGAGGTGCGGGCGCACGTCGGCTGGGGACCGGGTCCGCGCGCCTCGCAGGCGCTGATGCGGGCGGTACGCGCCCGCGCGGTGACCCACGGCCGCCTCGCCCCGTCGGTGGACGACATCATCGCGCTCGCCCACCCGGTGCTCCGTCACCGCATGGCGCTGACCTTCACCGCCCGTGCCGAGGGCGTCGGCATCGACGAGATCATCGAGCGGCTGGTGGCCCGCATCGCATGACGAAGCAGGGCTTGCGGGCCGCAGCGGCGGTGGGCGGGGGCGCGGCCGATGCCGCCGGACGGCTGTCGCGGGCGGAGGCGCTGGCAGCGGTGCTGCCGCCGCTGCTGGTGCAGGCGGAACGGGTGGCGGCGACGGTGAGCCAGGGCGTGCACGGGCGGCGCCGGATCGGCGATGGCGAGACGTTCTGGCAGTTCCGCCGCTACCAGCCGGGCGACCCGGCCACGCGCATCGACTGGCGGCAGTCCGGCAAGTCCGACCGGGTCTACGTCCGCGAGACGGAATGGGAGGCGGCGCAGAGCGTCTGGCTGTGGCGGGACGCGTCCGCCTCGATGAACTGGCGCGGATCGCCACGCCTTGCCACCAAGCTGGAGCGGGCCGAGCTGCTGACGCTGGCGCTCGCCGCGCTGCTGGTGCGCGGTGGCGAGCACGTCGCCCTGCTCGGCGGCGGCGTTGCCCCCGCCCCCGGCCGCTCGGCGCTGCAGCGTCTCGCCGTTCAGCTTTATCGCACCGGCAGAGAGGCCACCGCCTCCGGCGTGCCGCCGGCCGAGCCGCTGCCGCGTGATGGCCGGCTGGTGCTGACCGCCGATTTCCTCTCGCCGCTCGACGAGCTGCGCGCCGCCATCGCTGCCTTCAGCCGCCGCGGCGTCCGCGGCCACCTGCTGCAGATTCTCGATCCGGCGGAGGAAAGCCTGCCGTTCGCCGGCCGAGTGCTGTTCGCCGGCACCGAGAACGAGGGCGAGGTGCTGTTCGGCCGGACCGAGACGGTGCGCGAGGCCTACCGCGCCGCCTACCTCCGCCACCAGGAGGCGGTACGCGACATCGCCCGCAGCGTCGGCTGGACCCTGCTGATCCACCGCACCGACCATGCGCCGGAGGCGGCGCTACTGGCTCTCTACCTCGCCCTCGCCGGGCCCGCGGCAAGATGACGCGATGCTGAGCCTCGGCGCCCTCAGCTTCGCCGCTCCCTGGGCGCTCGCCGCCTTCGCCCTGTTGCCGGCACTGTGGTGGCTGCTGCGGGTGACCCCGCCGTCGCCGCGCCGCATCGTCTTTCCGCCGCTGCGCCTGCTGCGCGAGCTCGCCGCCCGCGACGAGACGACGGTGCGCACGCCGTGGTGGCTGCTGCTGCTGCGCCTGGCGCTGGTCTCCTGCCTGATCCTCGGCGTCGCCCGGCCGCTGCTCAATGCGGCCGCCGCCCTGCCGGGCTCCGGTCCCGTCTACCTCGTCATCGACAACGGCTGGGCCGCGGGTGAGATCTGGCAGGAGCGCCTCGCCGAGGCGATGCGGGTGATCGACCGGGCGGAACGCGAAAGCCGCGGCGTCGTGCTGGCGCCGACCGCGCCGGCCGCGGCGGAAGGCGAGCGCTTCGCCGCACCGACGCTGCTGTCGGCCGCCCGCGCCCGCGAACTGGTCCAGGCGCTGACACCGGCGCCGTGGCCGACCGACCGCGCCGCTGCCAGCGAGGCGATGCTGCAGGCGGCCAACGCCGGCGGCTGGCCGCCCGGCGCCGTCGTCTGGATCAGCGACGGCATGACGGAGCCGGCCGGCCGGGAGCCACCGCAAGCGCTGGTCGAGCGGCTGCGGCGGCTGGGTCCGCCAACGGTACTTCTGCCGAAACCGCACCAGCTTGCGCTGCTGATCGCGCCGGGCAAAGGCGCCGATGGCCTGGAGCCCACCGTCCTCCGCGCCACCGGCGACGGCGCGCGGGCGGTGAAGCTTCGTCTGATCGGCGACGACGGCGCGGTGCTCGACGTGCGGGAGGGCCGCCTTGCCGATGGCGAGCGGAGCGTGCGGCTGCCGCTGAACCTGCCGACCGAAATGGCCGGCCAGTTGACCCGGGTCGAGGTGGAGGGTGCCGCGACGGCCGGCGGCGTCCTGCTGGTGGATGAACGCTGGCAGCGGCGGGCGGTCGGCTTGCTGGGCGAGGGCGACAAGCGCGAGCAGCCGCTGCTCGGCGGCCACTACTACCTCCAACGGGCCTTGCAGCCGTTCGCCGAGGTGCGCGAGGGCGATCTTGCCACCCTGCTCGCCCGGCCGCTGGACGCGCTGATCCTCACCGACGTCGGCACCGCCGATCCGGCAACCACCGCCGCGCTCAAGTCGTGGGTGGAAAAGGGCGGCGTGCTGCTGCGCTTCGCCGGGCCGCGGCTGGCGCGCGAGACACAGGCGGACGATCCGCTGCTGCCGGTGGCGCTGCGCGCCGGCGATCGGGCGATGGGCGGAGCGCTGTCGTGGACGAGGGCCGGCAAGCTCGCCGCCTTCGACGACGCCAGTCCCTTCCACGGCCTTGCCGTGCCGGGGGATCTGGAAATCCACCGGCAGGTGATCGCCGAGCCATCGCTGGACGTGGCCGAGCGAACCTGGGCCCGGCTGGAGGACGGCACGCCGCTGATCACCGGCGCCCGCCGCGGCGACGGCTGGGTGGTGCTGGTGCACACCACGGCGGAGCCGGACTGGTCGAACCTGCCGCTGTCCGGCCTGTTCGTCGACATCCTGCACCGCATCGTCGCCCTCGGCAGCGGCGGCGGTGGCCGAATCGGCGCGGGCAGCCTCGTCCCGGTAGAAACCCTCGACGGCTTCGGACGGCTGCAGTCGCCGCCAGCCGGAACCCGCGCCATCGACGGCCGCGGGGCGACGCAGACCAGCATCGGTGCCGGGGTGCCGCCCGGCTACTACGGCACACCGGACGCCCGCTTCGCGCTCAACCTCGCTCCCTCGGTCGGCGAGCCGCACGCCTTGCCGCCGCTACCGGTGGAGGTCCGCAGCGCGGTGATCGGCGAGAGCGGCGAGCGTGACCTGCGGCCATGGTTCCTGGGGATGGCGGCGATGCTGGCGCTCGCCGATCTCGCCCTCAGCCTCGCGCTGCGCGGCATGCTGCCGCGCCTGCGGCCGGCTGCAGCGGCGGGGGGCGTGGTGCTGCTGCTCGCCGCGGCGGGCAGCGGTCCGGCCGTCGCCCCCGCTGCCGCCCAGTCGGTCATCGCCGACGGCACGGCGGCGCCCGCCGCCCTCTCGACCCGCCTTGCCTTCGTTCGTACCGGCGATCCCCGCCTCGACCAGATCAGCGCCGCCGGCCTCGCCGGCCTGAGCAGCGTCGTCAACCGGCGCACCGCCGCAGAACTGGGCGAGCCGGTGGGCGTCGATCCGGAAACCGACGAGATTGCCTTCTATCCGCTGCTGTACTGGCCGGTTGCCGAGCCGCTGCGGCCGCTGTCGCCGCAGGCGGCACAGCGGCTCACCGACTACATGCGCAACGGTGGCACCATCGTCTTCGATACCCGCGGCGGCGGCGACGGCGGCGACCGCTCCGGGCTGCGTGAGCTGGCGCGGGCGCTGGACCTGCCGCCGCTGGTGCCGGTGACCGAGGACCACGTGCTGCGCCGCTCCTACTATCTGCTCACCGACCTGCCCGGCCGGCGCGCCGGCGGCACCGTCTGGACCGAGAATCTCGGCGAGCACGTCAACGACGGCGTCAGCTCGGTCATCGCCGGCTCGGGCGACTGGGCCGCCGCCTGGGCGACCGACGCAGCGCAGCGGCCGCTGTTCGCGGTAACGCCGGGGGGCGAGCGGCAGCGCGAGCACGCCTACCGCTTCGGCATCAATCTCGTGATGTACGTGCTCACCGGCAACTACAAGGCCGACCAGGTGCACACCTCCACCATCCTCGAGCGTCTCGGACCATGAGCACCGGCATCGTCCTGCAGCCGATGCTGCCGGTGTGGCTGCTGACGGCGCTGGCCGCCGCGGCGGTGCTGCTGCTCGCCCTCGCCATCTTCCGCCGCGCCGGCGGCTGGTCGCTGCGGGCGCTGGCCCTGCTGGCGCTGGGGGCGGCGCTGCTCGATCCGCGCATCGTCAGCGAGCAGCGGCAGCCGCGGCCCGACGTGGCGCTGATGGTCGTCGATCAGTCGGCGAGCCAGCAGACCGGCGACCGCAGCGCCGTCGCCGCGCGCGCCGAGGCCGAGCTGACCGCGGCGCTGGCGCGGCTGGGCAATATCGACGTGCGCACCATCCGCGCCGGCGATCCCGCCGCCGGCGAGACGCGGCTGTTCGATGCCATCGAGCGGGCGGCCCTGGACGATGCCGCCGGCCGCCTCGCCGCCGTGTTCGTCATCTCCGATGGCGAGGTCCACGACGTTCCGGCGCCCGGGACGGCATCGTGGCTGACCGCGCCGCTGCACCTGCTGCTCACCGGCCGCCCGGACGAGCACGACCGCCGCATCGTCATTGAGCAGGCGCCGGCCTTCGGCCTTGTCGACCGCAGCGTCGACGTCGCCTTCCGGGTGGAGGATACCGGCGGCGGCGGCGGCGGCGCCCCCGTCCGCGTCGCCGTGCGCCTCGACGGCGCAGAAGCCGGCAACCTCGACGTCGTCCCCGGCCGGACGGTTACCGTCCCGCTGGCCATCCGCCATCCCGGCCCCAGCGTCCTGGAGCTGGCCGTCGAGCCGGCGGCGGACGAGATCTCAACCGCCAACAACCGCGCCGCCGTCGTCGTCAACGGCGTGCGCGAGCGGCTGCGGGTGCTGCTGATCTCCGGTCAGCCGCATCCCGGCGAGCGCACCTGGCGCAATCTGCTGAAATCGGATCCGGCCGTCGATCTGGTCCACTTCACCATCCTGCGGCCGCCGGAAAAGGACGACGCGACGCCGCTCAAGGAACTTTCGCTGATCGTCTTCCCGGTGCAGGAGCTGTTCGAGACCAAGCTCTACGACTTCGATCTGGTGGTGCTCGACCGCTACGTCGTGCGCGGCATCCTGCCGACCCCTTACTACGGGCGGATCGCCGAATACGTGCGCCGCGGCGGTGCGCTGCTGGCCGCCGTCGGGCCGGAATTCGCTGCGGCGCAGAGCCTGTTCCGCACCCCCCTCGGCGAGATCCTGCCGGTGAGCCCGACCGGGCGGGTGATCGAGCGCGGCTTCCGTCCCGAGGTCACCGACATCGGCCGCCGGCACCCGGTAACCTCCGGCCTGCCGGGTGAGCGGCCCTCCGGCGACGGCGAGCCCGGGGACGGCAATGGGGCGGACGGACCGGCCTGGGGCCGCTGGTTCCGCATCATCGACGGCCACGCCGGCAGCGGCACGACGCTGATGGGCGGCCCCGACGGCGAGCCGCTGCTGACCGTCGATCGCGTCGGCGAAGGCCGCGTGGCGCAGCTGATGACCGACCAGATCTGGCTGTGGGCGCGCGGCTTCGAGGGCGGCGGCCCGCAGGCGGAGCTGCTGCGTCGCCTCGCCCACTGGCTGATGAAGGAGCCGGAGCTGGAGGAAGAGCACCTCGAGGCCCGCATCGCCGACGGCCGGCTGAGCGTGCGCCGCCGCAGCCTCGCCGCGGGGGAAGTCTCGGTGCAGGTCACCGATCCGGCGGGAGCGACGACGACGCTGCGGCTGGAGGACGGTGCCGACGGTGTCGGCCGCGGCGACATGCCGGCAACCCAGGCGGGGGTATGGCGGGTGAGCGATGGCGTCCACACCGCCCTTGCCGCCGCCGGCCGCATCGATCCGCCGGAGCTGGCCGATCTGCGCGCCACGCCCGATCGCCTCGCGCCGCTGATCGCGGCGACCGGCGGCGGCAGCGCCTGGCTCACCACCGGTGGGCTGCCCGAGCTGCGGCAGGTGGCACCCGGCCGTCCCGCCGCCGGCGACGGCTGGCTGGGGGTCCAGCGCAACCAGGCCTACGCGGTGACCGGGCTCGCCGAAGTGCCGCTGCTGCCGGCGCTGCTGCTGCTCGCCGCCGGCCTCGGCGGCCTGTCGGCAGCGTGGTGGCGGGAGGGCCGCTGAAGCCGGCGCCCGTGGCTCAGTGATGGCCGAGCTGGTGCCGGGCTTCCGCGTTCAGCTCGTCCATCTTGTCTTCGAGCTGGTCGCGGGAGAGGGTCACGCCGGCAGCGGCGAAGTCGCCCATCACCTTGCGGATCACATCGTCGTCGCCGGGCTCTTCGAGGTCGGCGCTCACCACCTGCCGGGCATAGGCTTCGGCCTCGGCGCCGTGCAGATTCATCAGCTCTGCCGCCCACAGCCCCAGCAACTTGTTGCGGCGGGCGGCCACCCGGAAGTCCTTCTCGTGCCGGTGCGAGTGGTCGGCTTCGTGCAGTTTCCCCTTGGATCGGTCGTAGGGCACGCCTCATTCCCTTCTTTGTCAATTCCCGGACCGCAACCGCGGCAACTTTGAGATCGGCCGAAGAGCCGGGCGGTTCAAGGGTCAGGGCATAAGCTGGGCCGCAAACATCGGGCGCGGACATGAAGCCGGGTGCACCGCGGCGCGGGGTCCGGCCCGGCAATCCTGTCGATGGGAACCCCTCGCCCTGGCGCAACGTTCTGCCGGGGCGTTCAGAAGAGGGGTTGCCGATGGCGCGGGCTACCACGGGTGATCATGGTCAGGAGGCTCGTCATCCCGCCGAAATCCCGGCGCGCGGCTGGAAGGACGTGCTGCTGCGGGTCAAGGACGAAGTGGGATCCGACAACCTTTCGATCGTCTCGGCTGGCGTTGCCTTCTTCGCCCTGCTGGCGATCTTCCCCGGCATCACCGCGCTGGTCACCCTCTATGGCCTCGTCACCGATCCGGCGCAGGTGGAGCCGCAGCTGGCGCCGCTCCGCGACCTGCTGCCGGCCAACGCCTTCGACATCATCGCCAGCCAGACCCGGCAGGTCGCCTCGGCCGCCACCAGCTCACTCAGCCTGGGGCTGGTCGTCAGCCTGTCGCTGGCGATCTGGAGCGCCAACGCCGGCACCAAATCGATGATCACCGCGCTGAACATCGCCTACGGCGAGCACGAGAAGCGGGGCTTCTTCGTCCTGAACCTGTGGTCGCTGGCGTTCACCGTCGCCGCCATCCTGTTCATGATTGTGGCGCTGACGGTCGTCGCCGCGGTTCCGGCCGTGCAGGCCGCGGCCGGAACCGGCGGCGGAATGCTCGCCTCCGTGCTGCTGGCCCTGCGCTGGGTGGTGATGGCGGCGCTGGTAATGGCGGCGCTTTCCCTGCTCTACCGCTATGCGCCCAGCCGGCGCTCGGCGCGGTTCCAGTGGGTCAGCGCCGGCGCCATCGCGGCGACCCTGTTCTGGCTGCTGGCTTCGATCGGCTTCTCGCTCTACGTCCGCTACTTCGGCAGCTACGACAAGACGTTCGGCTCGCTCGGCGCCGTCGTCATCCTGCTGATGTGGTTCTACCTTTCCACCTTCGTCATCTGCATCGGCGCGGAGCTGAACGCCGAGCTGGAGCGGCAGACCCGCAAGGACTCGACGGTCGGCGCCGACAAGCCGATCGGCGAGCGCGGCGCTTTCGTCGCCGACAACAAGGC
>JBDHSN010000022.1:0-26698 GCA_039808105.1 Rhodospirillales bacterium | reverse complement strand
AACCCCGCCGATATCAAGAAGCATGAGACAACGCCCGGTGGCAAATATGAGCCCAGCCTGGATGTTCTGCAGAAAACGCCGATGGAGCAGCCCGGGGCGAAACCCGGCGTGCCGACGCTGACCGCAGAAGAATTCGCACACGCCAACCAGATCTATTTCGAACGTTGTGCCGGCTGCCACGGTGTCTTGCGCAAAGGGGCGACCGGCAAGCCGCTGACAACCGATATCACCCGTGACAAGGGTTTCGAATACCTGCGCGACTTCATCACCTACGGCTCCCCCGGCGGCATGCCGAACTGGGGGACGTCCGGCGACCTCAAGGAGGAAGAGGTCGCGCTAATGGCAAAGTACCTGCTGAACGACCCGCCGCAGCCGCCCGAGTTCGGCCTGGCGGAGATGAAGGCCGCCTGGAAGGTCCATGTGCCGGTCGACAAGCGGCCGAAGAAGCAGATGAACAAGCTCGACCTCGACAACCTGTTCTCGGTGACGCTGCGCGACGCCGGCGAGGTGGCGCTGATCGACGGCAATACCAAGGAGATCGTCGAGATCATCCCCACCGGTTACGCCGTCCACATCTCGCGGATGTCGGCCTCCGGCCGCTATCTGTTCGTCATCGGACGGGACGCGACGATCAACCTGATCGACCTGTGGATGGAGCACCCGGCCACCGTCGCCGAGATCAAGATCGGCATGGAGGCGCGTTCGGTCGAAACCTCCAAGGCAAAGGGCTGGGAAGACAAGTACGCGATCGCCGGAACCTACTGGCCGCCGCAGTACGTCATCATGGACGGCTCCACCCTCGAGCCGCTGAAGATCATGGCGACCCGCGGCATGACCGTCGATACCCAGGAGTATCACCCGGAGCCCCGCGTCGCCTCGATCGTCGCCTCGCACTTCCATCCGGAATTCGTGGTCAACGTCAAGGAGACCGGCAAGATCCTGATGGTCAACTACGAGGACATCAAAAACCTCAAGACCACCGAGATCGGCGCGGCGCGCTTCCTGCATGACGGCGGCTTCGATGCCAGCAAGCGCTATTTCCTCGTTGCTGCCAACGCCAGCGACAAGGTGGCGGTGATCGATACCAAGGAAGGCAAGCTGGCGGGCATGGTCGATACCGGGATCAAGCCGCATCCCGGCCGCGGCGCCAACTTCGTTCATCCCAAGTTCGGGCCGGTCTGGGCCACCAGCCACCTCGGCGACGACTCCATCGTGCTCATCGGCACTGATCCCGCCAAGCATCCGAAGGAAGCCTGGAAGGTGGTGCAGAGCCTGCAGGGACAAGGTGGCGGCTCGCTGTTCATCAAGACGCATCCGAAGTCGCGCTACCTCTACGTCGATACCCCGCTGAACCCGGAAGCCGAAATCGCCTCGTCGGTGGCTGTCTTCGACATCAAGGCGCTCGACAAGCCGCCGGTAATCCTGCCGATCGGCGAGTGGTCCGGCATCACCGAAGGCGTCCGCCGGGTGGTGCAGGGCGAATTCAACAAGGCCGGCGATGAAATCTGGTTCTCGGTGTGGAACGCCAAGAACCAGGAGTCGGCGATCGTCATCGTCGATGACAAGACGCTGAAGCTGAAGCAGGTCATCCGCGACAAGCGGCTGGTCACGCCAACCGGCAAGTTCAACGTCTACAACACGGTGCACGACGTCTACTGACGGCGGCAGCGTGACTGGTGCAGGCGCCCACCCTCGCGGCGCCTGCACCGTCGTTTGCGAAGCGGCTCAGACGTCCCGAAACTAGAGCAGGCGTGATGGAAAAACTCGGATGCGTCCATCTGGTCGGGTCCGGCCCGGGCGATCCGGATCTGCTGACGCTGAAAGCGCGGCGACTGCTCGACGAGGCGGACGTCGTCGTTTACGACCGCCTCGTTTCTGCCGAGATCCTCGCGCTGGTTCCAACCGGAACCGCCCGGATCAGTGTCGGCAAGCAGCCGCGCTGCCATCCGGTTCCCCAGCACGAGATCAACGAACTCCTTGTCCGCCTCGCGTACAGCGGTCGGACGGTGGTGCGGCTGAAGGGCGGCGATCCGTTCCTGTTCGGCCGCGGCAGCGAGGAAGCCGCTCACCTGCACGCCCAGGGCGTCCCATTCACCGTCGTCCCGGGGGTGACCTCGGCTTCCGGCTGCGCCGCGGCCGTGGGCATTCCCCTGACCCACCGCGGCATCGCCAGCGGCGTGCGCTTCGTCACCGGGCACTGCCGGGATGATGGCGACCTTGACCTCGACTGGGACGGACTGGCCGATCCCGATACGACGCTGGTCGTCTACATGGGCATGGCCAACATCCCGCAGATCGCCGTGCTGCTGATTGCCCACGGTCTCCCGGAGAGCACGCCGGCCGCCGCCATCGCCAATGGCGCCCGCCGCAACCAGCAGCACGTCGTCTCGACGCTGGGCGAGATCGCCGCGGTCGCGGCGGCGGCGGATTTCGATGGTCCCGTGCTGTTCATCATCGGCCGGGTGGTTGACATGGCGGCCGAACTGAGCGCCGGGCCTGGCCTCGGATCGCGCGCGCTCGCCGGCCGGGGCGCACCGTGTCTCGGCTAGCTTTGGTGGCGGCTGTGGTGGTGATGTCCGGTCCCGCGGCGGCGCAGCCGCCGTCCGCCGACCGGCAACAGCAGCTTCTGCACCTGCTGAAGCAGGACTGCGGATCGTGTCACGGCCTGACCATGAAGGGCGGGCTGGGCCCCCCACTGCTGCCGGCCTCGCTGCGCGGCAAGGACGAGGCGGTGCTGGCGGCGATCGTTCTCGACGGAAGCCCCGGCACGCCAATGCCGCCGTGGCGGTTCGAACTCAGCGACGACGAGGCGGTCTGGCTTGTCCGCCAGCTTGCGCAAGGGGTTACGCCATGAGCGGCCGGGCGCGAATGGTGCTGCTGGCGATCGCCGGCATGCTGTTCAGCACCAGCCTCGCTCTGGCGGCGCAACCCGTCCCGTCCACGCCGGGTCTGCGTGGCACCGGCGACCTCGGCATCATCGTCGAGCGCGCCTCGGGCAGCATCAAGATCGTCGAGACCAGCGGCCGTTCGGCCATCGGCGAGGTCGACGGTCTGGGCGATCTCAGTCATGCCTCGGCAGTCTTCTCCCGCGACGGCCGCTACGCCTTCGTCTTCGGCCGCGACGGCGGCCTGACCAAGGTGGATCTGCTGCAGGGCACAGTGGTCAATCGCGTCCTTCAGGCCGGCAACAGTATCGGCGGCGCGATCTCCCAGGACGGCTCGCTGGTCGCGGTGGCGAACTACGAACCTGGCGGGGTCAATATCTTCGACAGCCGGACGCTGGCCGCCGTCGCCGCGATTCCGGCGATCGGCGCGGGCGGCGCTCCCTCGAAAGTGGTGGGGTTGGAGGATGCCGGCGACCAGCGCTTCGTCTTCAGCCTCTACGACGCCGGCGAGATCTGGATCGCCGACCTGAGCGACCGGACGCAGCCGAGAATCACCAGGTTTCCGGGCGTCGGCCGGCTGCCTTACGACGCGCTCATCACTGAGGACGGCCGCGACTACGTCGCCGGGCTGTTCGGCGAGGACAGCCTGGTGCTGCTCGACCTGTGGCATCCCGAGGCCGGCCCCCATCGCATCCTTTCGGGTTATGGCCGTGGCGAGGAGCCGCTGCCGGTCTACAAGATGCCGCACCTGGAAGGCTGGGCGCGCGCCGGCGACCTGCTGTTCCTGCCGGCGATCGGCCGGCACGAGGTGCTGGTGGTGGACACCCGCAGCTGGCAGGAGGTCGGCCGCATCGCCATGCACGGCCAGCCGGTGTTCGCCGTCGCCCGCCCGGACGGTCGTCAGGTCTGGGTCAACTTCGCCCATCCGCTGAACGACAAGGTGCAGGTGATCGACGTGCCGTCGCTGTCGATCGTCGAGACGCTCACCCCCGGCCCGGCGGTCATGCACCTGGAGTTCACGCCGCGCGGCGAACAGGTGTGGATCTCGGTCCGCGACGAGGACCGGGTCGACATCTACGATACGCGGACGTTCGCCCGGCTTGGCTCGATCCCTGCAGACAAACCGAGCGGCATCTTCCTCGCCGCCCGCGCCAACCGGATCGGACTTTAGCGATGCACAGGTCCGCCATCGAAGCCCGGCTGTTGAACGACTACCAGCGCGGCTTTCCGCTGGAGCCGGCACCGTTCGCGCGGATCGCAGCAAACCTTGGCGTGAGCGAAGCGGAGGTCCTCGCCATCGCCGATGACCTGCTGGCGGAGGGCAAGATCAGCCGGATCGGCGCGATCGTGCGACCGCACAGCATCGGCGCCAGCACGCTGGCGGCGATGAGCATCCCGGAGCAGCGGCTGGAAGAGGTGGCGGCGCTGGTCAGCGCGCATCCGCACGTGAACCACAGCTACCAGCGCGAACACCCGATCAACCTGTGGTTCGTCGTGACCGGGGCCGATCGTGCCGCCGTGTGCGAGACCCTTGACCGGATCGCCACGGCAAGCGGGCTCGCGGTTCTCGACCTGCCGCTCCTCCAGGCCTATCACATCGATCTCGGGTTCGATCTCCATGCGCGTGACTGACACCGACAGGCGCATCCTCGCCGCCATCGAGGATGGCCTGCCGCGGATCTCCCGGCCCTATCTGGCGATTGCCGAGCGCCTCGGCCTCAGCGAAGACGACGTCATCGCCCGACTGCGGGCGCTGCAGGACGGCGGCGTCGTCAAGCGGCTGGGTGTCATCGTCCGTCACCACGAACTCGGCTATGCCGCCAACGCCATGGTGGTCTGGGACGTCCCCGATGGCGACGTGGACGCGACCGGACGGCGGATGGCGGAGCTGCCGTTCGTCACCCTTTGCTACCGGCGGGAGCGCCGGCCACCGGCGTGGCCGTACAATCTGTTCTGCATGATCCACGGTCGCGACCGGCAAACGGTGCACACCCAGATTGAGCACCTTCGCAACGAACTCGGCCTCGCCGGCGCCGCCAGCGCCATCCTGTTCAGCTGCCGGCGGTTCAAGCAGCGGGGAGCACGCTACGGCCGCGTGCCGCAGCCGGAGCGGACGCCGGCATGATCGACGCGACCGACCGGCGCCTCATCAACGGCCTGCAGGGCGGGTTTCCAATCTGCGAGCAGCCGTTCGCCACGCTTGCGCCGCAGTTCGGCATCAGCGAAGCGGAGATGATCGAGCGCATCGACCGCCTCTGCCGTGCCGGCTGGCTGAGCCGCTTCGGCCCGATGTACGACGCCGAGCGGCTGGGCGGCAATGTCTGCCTCGCGGCGCTGGCGGTTCCCGCAGCGGACTTCGAGCGGGTGGCGGCGCAGGTCAACGCCCACCCCGAGATCGCCCACAACTACCAGCGCGAACATCCGCTGAACATGTGGTTCGTCGTTGCCACCGAGGACGCCGGTCGCATCGATGACGTGCTGACCGCGATCGAGGCCGAGACCGGGCTCGCCGTTTTCGCCATGCCAAAGCTGGAAGAGTACTTCATCGGCGCGAGGTTCGAGGCGTGAGCGTGACCACCGTGCAAGGTGAGGCACCGCCCCTGGCCATCGATGCGCTCGACCGGCGGATCATCAAGGCGACGCAAGGCGGCTTGCCGCTCTGCCCGCGTCCCTATGACGCTGTCGGCGAAGCCGTCGGTCTTTCCGGCGAAGAGGTGATGGCGCGGCTGCGGCGGATGCTGGCGCTGGGCATCGTCCGCCGCATCGGCGCCGTACCCAACCACTACCGCCTCGGCTACACCGCCAACGGCATGTCGGTATGGGACGTCCCCGACGCGGCGATCTCCGCCGCCGGCCGGCAGATCGGCGCGCTCGATTTCGTCTCCCACTGCTACCATCGCCCGCGCCACCCGCCCCTCTGGCCCTATTCCCTGTTCGCCATGGTGCACGGCAAGAGCCGTGACGAGGTCGCAGCGAAGGTCGCCGCGATCGCGGCGCTGCTGGGGCCACTCGACCGTGGCCACGACGTTCTCTACTCCACGCGCATCTTGAAGAAGACCGGCCTGCGGCTGGTTGATTGAGGGCTGATCGCCGTGTTTCGCCTGACCCAGTACATGCAGGAGCTGATGCACCCCACCCCCGTCGGTCGGCGCCGCCAGCCGCCCGGGCCAGTGGTGATCTGGAACCTGATCCGCCGCTGCAATCTCACCTGCAAGCACTGCTACTCCATCTCCGCCGACACCGACTTCCCCGGCGAACTCAGCACCGGCGAGATCTATGCGGTGATGGACGACCTGCGCGCCTTCGGCGTACCGGTGCTGATCCTCTCCGGCGGCGAGCCGCTGCTCCGCTCCGACATCTTTGCCATTTCCGCGCGCGCCAAGGCTCTCGGCTTCTATGTCGGGCTCTCGACCAACGGCACGCTCATCGACGCGGAGCTGGCCGATCGCATCGCCGACGTCGGCTACGACTACGTCGGCATCAGCCTCGACGGCATCGGCGCGGTACATGATGCCTTCCGCCGCCAGGCCGGGGCGTTCGAGGCGTCGCTGGCCGGCATCCGCCACTGCCGCGACCGCCATCTCAAGGTCGGCGTTCGTTTCACCCTCACCCTCGACAACCAAGGCGAGTTGCCGGCGCTGCTCCAACTCATCGACGACGAGGGCATCCACAAGTTCTATCTGTCGCACCTCAACTATGCCGGCCGCGGCAACAAGAACCGCGGCGACGATGCCGCGCACGACACGACCCGGCGCGCGATGGACCTGCTGTTCGAGACCTGCTGGCGCCAGCTTCAGGACGGCCATGCGATCGAGTTCGTCACCGGTAACAACGATACCGACGGCGTCTACCTGCTGCAGTGGGCCCGGCAGCGCTATCCGGATCGGGTCGACCACCTGCGCGCCAAGCTGGCGCAGTGGGGCGGCAATTCCTCCGGCGTCAACATCGCCAACATCGACAACCTCGGCAACGTCCACCCGGATACCTTCTGGTGGCACTATTCCCTCGGCAACGTCCGCCAGCGGCCGTTCTCGCAGATCTGGCCGGATACCGGCGATCCGCTGATGGCCGGGCTGAAGCAGCGCCGGCGGCCGCTGAAGGGGCGCTGCGGCCGCTGCCCTTATCTCGACGTCTGCGGCGGCAACACCCGGGTGCGGGCGCAGCAGCTGACCGGCGATCCCTGGGAGGAGGATCCCGCCTGCTATCTCAGCGACACCGAGCTCGGCCTCGCCGAAGCACCGCGGCGGGTGACCCTCGCGCCGTACAGGAAGCGGGCGCATGTGGCGAGCCAGGCTTAGCGGCGCATTGCTGCCGCTGGCGTTCGCCGCCGGCAGCCATTCCGGCGCGGCCGCGGCCGGCGAGTCCGCCGCGCCGCTCTACCAGCAGCATTGCGCCTCATGCCACGGCGAGGGCCGTCTCGGCGGCACCGGTCCGGCGTTGCTGCCGGAGAACCTGCAGCGGCTGCGCCGCCCGGACGCCGTGTCGGTCATCCACGACGGCCGGCCGGCGACGCAGATGCCGGCATTCGCCAGCGTCCTCGACGACGGGCAGATCGCCGCCCTGGCGGAGCTGATCTACCAGCCGCTGCCGTCCGTTCCGGAATGGTCGCTGGCGCAGATCGAGGCGAGCCGGGTGGTCTACACGCCGGCAACCGCCCTTCCCGACAAGCCGGTATTCACTGCCGACCCGCTGAACCTGTTCACCGTCGTCGAAACCGGCGATCACCACGTCACCATCCTCGACGGCGACAAATTCGAGCCGCTGTGGCGCTTCCCGTCCCGCTTCGCCCTGCATGGCGGCGCCAAATACTCGCCCGACGGCCGCTTTCTCTTCCTCGGCTCACGCGACGGCTGGGTGAGTTCCTACGATCTGTGGAGCCTGCAGCCGGTGGCGGAAGTCCGCGCCGGCATCAACCTGCGCAACATCGCCGTCTCGGCCGACGGCAAGTGGGTGATCGCCGGCAACTATCTGCCGCACACCATCGTTATCCTGCGGGCGGCGGACCTGCAGCCGGTCAAGGTGATCCCGGTGGACGACGGTGCCGGCAACGGCTCCCGGGTCAGCGCCGTCTATACCGCTCCGCCGCGCCAGAGCTTCATCGTGGCGCTGAAGGACATCCCGGAGATGTGGGAGATCTCCTACGCCGAGCATCCGCAGCCTGTCGCGACCGGTTTCGTCCATAATTACGAGCCGGGAATGGTGGAAGGCGCCTTCGATCGCAGTCTTTTTCCGGTCAGGCGGATCAAGCTCGAGGCCATCCTCGACGACTTCTTCTTCGATCAGGACTATCGCAACGCCGTCGGCGCGGCGCGCGACGGCGCGCGCGGCCAGGTGGTCAACCTCAATGTCGGCGCCCGCGTCGCCGACGTCGATCTTCCCGGCCTGCCGCACCTCGGCTCCGGCATCACCTTCGACTTCGACGGCAAGCCAGTGCTGGCGACGCCGAACCTGAAGGAAGCGGTGGTCAGCGTTATCGATATGACCACGTGGCAAACGATCAGGCGGATCGAAACGCTGGGACCGGGCTTCTTCATGCGCAGTCACGAAAGCACGCCTTATGCCTGGGTCGACGTCTTCTCCGGCGAGCACAAGGACGCCATCCACGTCATCGACAAGCGGACGCTGGAAATCGTCCGGACGCTGCAGCCAGCCCCCGGCAAGACGGCGGCACACGTCGAGTTCACCCGCGACGGCCGCTACGCCCTCGTCAGCATCTGGGAGCAGGACGGTGCGATCGTCGTCTACGACGCGGCAACCTTTGCCGAAGTGAAGCGCATTCCGATGGTCAAGCCATCCGGCAAGTACAATGTCTATAACAAGATCACCTACGCCGCCGGCACCAGTCACTGACGCCCCGGCGCCGGCTGGCAACCGCGCCGCCTGGGACGAAGCCGCGCTGCTGATCGTTGCCCACGGCTCATCCCGCTGCCGCGCTGCCGCCGAGACGATGGCCCGCCACGCGGCGGTCCTGGCCGAACGCCGGCTGTTTGTGGACGTAAGAACAGCATTGCTGCACGGCGGACCGCCGCCCGGCGAGGGCCTTGCCGGCCTGCAAGGCCGGACGGTGTATGTGATGCCGGTGATGATGTGCGCTGGCCGGCACGTGATGCGGACGCTGCCGGCAGCGCTCGGCGGCACGGAGCGGGCGGGCGGTGCGGGGCCGACGTTGCATTTTTGCCGGCCGCTCGGCTTACACCCGGCGATCGCCGGGCTGGTTGCGGCGCGGGCGAGCGGAGAACTGGCGCGACAGCGGTGGTCGCCGGAGCAGACCAACCTGCTGCTGGCGGCGCATGGCTCGAAGACCGACCCTGCCTCACGACAGGCGGCGGATTTGCAGGCGACGTGGCTGCGCGCGCGGCGCCTGTTCGGGTCGGTCGCGACGGCCTTCCTCGAGGAGGAGCCGTCGCTGCCGGCGGCGCTCGCCGCGCTGCCGGGACCGCTGATCGTCGCCGGGCTGTTCGCCGCCCCCGGCGCGCATGCCGGGCACGACGTGACCCGCATGCTCGCCGACTGCCGGCGCCGCGATGTCGCCTACCTCGGCGCGATCGGCGCCGACGCCGCCATCCCCGAGATCATCGTCAAGATCGTGCAGGCGGGCGCCCCCGGCACGCTCCGCCGCTGACCCCGGCGCCCTCTTCTCTCAGGGGCCACTGGCGACGGCGGCCGGCGGCGGGCGCGCGGCGATCGGGGCTGGTGCCGGGGAGAAATGCAGCAACCGGGCGGAGAGGATGGCCAGATACCAGTAGAAGACGGAGTGGGGCGTCGCCCCGGCGAAGATCAGCGACTCGCCGACGATCCAGGCGCGGAACCGCTGGTTGTGCACGTCGTAAAAGTGGGCCGGCGCGGTCCGCTCATTTGGCGCCGCCGGCGAAGGATCGCTGCACCCGCGCCAGGGCACGCCGCCGCGGCGCCGGTCGTCAGTGCGATGAGCCGTCGTGCGCGCGCACCAGCGCATCGAACATGCCGCGCGCCGAGGCTTCCGCCGACAGCGAAGCGGTCAGGGCCCGCCCGGCCGCCGAGAAGCGGGACCAGGTTTCCGGCTCGTCCAGGATCACCTCGGCCGCCACCGACCAGGAAGTCAGGTCGAGCGGCAGCACCCGACCGTTCATTCCATCGACCACCACCTCGCCGGCAGCCCCTGCAAACGGCGAGACCAGGACGGGGACGCCGCACTGCGCCGCCTCGGTGGCGACCAGACCCCAGGCGTCGATCCGGGTCGGGAAGGCCAGCAGCCTGGCGCTGAGGTAGACGTCGCGCAGCGCCTCGCCCTGCAGGAAACCGTCGAACTGCACGCTGATCCCCGCCGCCCGCAGCCGCTGTTCGCACCAGTCCCGCCGCGCGCCGTTGCCGACGATGCGGACCGAGAGCGAGCCGCGCCGCGCCAGCAGCTCTTCGGCCAGATCGACGAAGAATTCGACACCCTTCTCGGAGGCGAGCGCCCCGCACCACAGCAGATCGAACGGCCGTTCGCCGTAGCCGGGGACGCTGGCGGGCGGCTCCCAGGCCGGCACCAGCGGGCTGCGGTACATGCGGTCGGCGGGCAGCCCGAACGAGATCTGCCAGTCGAGATTCTTCTCGCCGACGGCGATGCCGGCCGCGGCACCGGCGGCGATCAGCCGGCGCAGCGGGCGATGCAGCGGCGAGCGGGCGCGCGGATCGCCGCCGGCCCATGAATCCACCTGCAGGACGTAGGGGATGCGGGCCATGCGGGCGTGCGCCGCCGCCAGCGCCATGGTCGGGGTGAAGCCGGTCAGGCACAGGACATCGGGCCGGCGGCGGCGCAACGCCGGGAGGATGCCGGCGTTGAAGTGCATGACGAAGCCGTGCCCCAGCGGCAGCTGCATGCCGGCCAGCGTCTCGACCTGCAGCCCCTCGGTGGCAACCTGCCACTGCCGCCCGGCCTCCTGCCGGGCGCAGGCGATGATCTGCAGGCCGCCGTTCAGCAATTCGGTCAATCGCCGCAGAACCGCGACGCGGTAGGGGGCCACCATGCCGATGATCAGTGTCGCGCGCATCTTCATCGATCCTTGCGGCCGGGATCCGCCGGATCCGCCCGACGCTGGCCGGAAATCCACCAGGCGGCCGCCAGTTGTGTCGTCGCCAGCGTCAGCCACGACGCCAGCAGGCCGATGATCGCGCCGGTGATGCCGCAGGCCGCCATCAGCAGCGAGCCGGCGAAGACCATCACCAGCGCCGCCAGCAAGTAGGAAGCGAACACGATCTCCGGCCGCCGCATCGCCGCGAGCACCATCCCGGCGGTGATGGCCGCCGCCCACGCCGCCCCGGCGAAGGGGAGCAGCCCCAGACCATCGGCGCCGATGAACCGGCCGATCAGCAGGATGACGAGGAAGGTGACCGCGCCCGAGGCGGCCTGGTCGGCGATGCTGCCGATGCGGGACGCCCAGCCGAGGGCACGGCGCAGCGGTGCCGTCAGCGGCGGCAGCGCGCCGATACCAGCTCGGCCGCTGCCCGGTGCCAGCACCGCGTCGGCGGCAATCGCTGTCGGTGCAGGTTTCTGCATGGGCCTCGCTCTCTCTGCGGTGCACCCCGGCCGGGCAGCAGGCTGCCGGCGCTAGTCTAACGGTACAGGCCGGCGGCCGGCCGGTCGAAGACGTGCTGGCGGCCGACCTCGAAGGCGAACGCCGGTGCCGATAACACGCTGCGCGGCCACAGCCGCTGCCGCCCACCCTGCGCCAGCTCTTCCAAAACGTCCTCGCGGATCTGGATACCGTGAACCTGAAAGCCTTCTTCTGCCATCGCCACGGCAAGCGTCACGGCGACGCACCCTAGACCAGCGATAACAACACGCCGGTCACGAAAGCCTTCGTTAACGTTCATCTGTTTTTTACTCAGCTTTCACACTAAATGAATCGCCTGCGTCCGTCACCACACAATTGTCTGCGGCTAGTGCAGTCCCCGGCGCGGCGGGTAGTTTAGTACTGTACATATTAGTGTATTGCCCAGAAACAGGCTCAATATATTTTCTATATCATCCTTTTGTGTTACACTGGCGCCAACAATGAGAATATGTCCTTCCCCCATGTGCATGAACGCTTGCACATTATCAGTAATAGTGCTCCTGGTAGATCGTAGACAACGATCCTCTCGGGATAACACCCCCGAGGTTCTGTTGCCACGGCACCCATTGGTTGTGGTAACAGGACTTCCGCTGGCCGGCCGGCGGAAATGTATGGCCCGCCCCCGGTCTGCAAGCGTGGTGTTGTAATGGCTCCAGTGCAGTCTGCGTCAATGTATCCGGCCCGTGTTCGAGGCGATGTCGGCCTCTGGCCATGATGGAGATACGCGCGCCCTGGTCCTCATAAGTACAGCGGCTTCATCGAGCCGTTTCGCCGGCCAGGCTGACAGGACGCCGGTCGACTGTTGGGCCATCACAATTATCCCGCTGGCAGACGTTGGTGAGCTGGTCTGCGTCAATTTAACAGTTGGTCATGCTTGTTGTTGTTGCGGCTGCGGGGAACGCGTGAGCGTTGTCCACAGCCGATCAAGCCGCCTGGAACTGCTTGCCGTGGGCGAGCACGGCGTAAGCGATACGCGCCAGCTTGGCGGCGAGCGCCACGACGACGACGTTCGGATGCCGCCGGGCAAGCAACCGGTTCAGCCAGCGGCCGAGGACCGTTTGTTGCTGCGCAAGCCGCGACATGATGGCGCGGGCGCCATGGATGATCAGGCAGCGCAGGTAGATGTTGCCGCGCTTGCTGATGCCAAGAAGCATGGGTTTACCGCCGGTGGTCTTCTGTTTTGGCACCAGCCCGAGCCAGGCTGCCACGTCGCGACCACGTCGGAAGTGTTCGGCCTTGCCGAGGGCGGCGGCGAGTGCGGATGCTGTCAGAGGTCCAATGCCGGGAATTTGCATCAAGCGGCGGCTCGCATCATCCTCTCGTACGCTGTTCAAAATCTCGCGGTCGAACTGGGTAATCCGCTCATCCAGGCCGCGCCACTCGCCGCGCAAGTCCTCCAGCAGCAATCGCAAGCGTGGGCTTAAGCCTGACTCGGCGAGGATCTCCGGGAGCCGGCGGACGAGCTGCGCCTTGCGGCGCGCGACGACGATGCCGTGTTCCAGCAGGATGGCGCGCAGCTGGTTGATCAGCGCCGTTCGCGCAGCCACCAACCGGGTCCTGGTGCGATGCAGCGTTTGCGTCTCCAGTTGCGCCGTGCTTTTCGGCGGCACAAAGCGCATCGTCGGCCGCGTCGCCGCTTCGGCAATCGCCTCCGCATCCCGGTCATCGTTTTTCTGCGCTTTGACGTAGGGCCGGACATACTCCGGCGACATCAGCCGCACTTGATGACCGGCTGCCGCCGCTTGCTGGCCGACGTGGTGGGCACCACAGCAAGCTTCCATTGCCACCGTCGCCGGCGGCAGCGTCGTGAGGAACGAGGTTAGCTTGATGCGCTGCATTCGCTTGCGCAGAACCACCCGTCCGTCCTCATCCAAGCCGGCGAGACTGCAGACGTTCTTGCCGAGATCGATGCCGATCGTGACGATAGCCATGTTCCGCTCCCTTCTGTTTGCCGTTCACCTCCCGGCACAATACCAAGTCGGGCGGGAGGGGGCGGGCCATCCCATAAGTACAGTGCGGCGGTCGAGACCAGCGTTCGTCAGGCACTGCGCCAGGGGTGCCGGCCGAACAGATGGTTGGGCCAAGCTCAGGGTCGTGCCGAGTCGGTGCAGCGCCGGACGGCGCAGGTTGGCATCGACCAGCAGCGCGCAGTGATTGCAATAATCATCTGCTCACGCGTGCCCTGCGTGTGGCAGGACGACGGTGTTCGCGAGATGCCGGCGCGTGCGCACCGGGACCGCGGCACCGGCATGGTCGCAAGGGGACGCAAGGCGCCCGGGTTTCCGCGGCAAGCGGGACGTGTGGGTCGGCGCTGCGGCGGCAGCAGAGGCGTCGGCCTGATCGACGGCGGCGATGGGTGATGGTCGCCCTTCCCCGCCTCAGCGGCGACGACCGGGTCGCATCAGCGGGCCGGCGTTATCCCGGCCTGCCGCCGTCCGCCCGGGACGCCACTAAATCCGCGGCCGTCACCGTTGCCGACCGGGCGGGACATCGCTCTCCCCGGCATCGCCTGCCGCTTCCGGCGGCTCGCCCCAGCGCGGCATGTCCGGCATGTCGATGTTGAAGCAGTCGAGGGCGCGGCCCAGGGAGTGGTCGACGATGTCGCCGATCGTTTCGGGGCCGGTGTAGAAAGCCGGAACCGGGGGATAGATGATGGCGCCCATCTCCGTCGCGCTGAGCATGTTCCGGATGTGGCCGGCATGCAGCGGCGCTTCGCGCAGCATCAGCACCAGGCGCCGCCGCTCCTTGAGCACCACGTCGGCGGCCCGGGTCAGCAAGGTCGTCGTCACCCCGGTGGCGACCTCGGCCAGCGTCCGCACCGAACACGGCGCGATCAGCATGCCCAATGTCCGGAACGATCCGCTGGCGATCGGGGCGCCGACGTCGCTGACCGGGTAGACGTGATCGGCGAGCGCGTGGAGCTCCTTGCGGCTGACCTTGGTCTCATAGGCGCGGGTCATGTGCCCGGCGCGCGACACCACCAGATGCGTCTCGATCCCCAGCTCGCGAAGCACCTGCAGCGCCCGGATGCCATAGATGATACCGGTCGCCCCGGTGATGCCGACGATGAGGCGGCGCGGCCTGGCTGGCGGGGTCATTCCGCCGCCTGTGCGAAGGGCGCCCTGCCGGGTGGCCCGGATCGGCCTTCCCGAATGCCGCCGGCGATCGCCGGCTCAAGGCGGCGGCAGCGGGTCACTGCCGGTGTCGCGATCACGGCAATCCTCACGAGGCCCAAACGGCGTCGGGTGGTTACCCCGCCGGGTCCGCTTCCCCCTGCCTGACAGGTGCCGCCAGCAAAGGCCAATGGTGTTGGGTGCATCAGCAGCCCCGGGCAGCGCTCTTCGCGCGCTGGCTTTGGCCAATCTGGAGCGGGCGAAGGGATTCGAACCCTCGACCCCAACCTTGGCAAGGTTGTGCTCTACCCCTGAGCTACGCCCGCCCGCTCCGCCGCGGGGGCGGAAGCGCATATTACGGATCGCCGGCCGCATTGCAAGGCCGCCGGTAGCCTTTCGGCACTGCAGACCGTGGGCAGGCCGGCGGATCGCCGCCGCCCCGGCGATGGCAGCGGATCGCGGGCGGCCCTGGCCGCCTCCCGACGCCCCGCCCCGCCGCCTTAAGCGGCTGCTAACGGCCGGCTGCTAGGCTGGTGCCATGGTTGCCCGCATCACTACCGTCGCGTTTTCCGGCATCGACGTTCTCGACGTTGACGTCCAGGTGCAGATCATGCCGGGGCTGCCGACGTTCTCGGTCGTCGGGCTGCCGGACAAGGCGGTGGCGGAGAGCCGCGAGCGGGTGCGCGCCTCGCTGGCGGCCATGGGCCTCGCCCTGCCGCCGCGGCGGATCACCGTCAATCTCGCCCCTGCCGACCTGCTGAAGGAGGGCAGCCACTTCGACCTGCCGATCGCGCTGGCGCTGCTGGCGGCGATGGACGTGCTGCCGCGCGACGAGATCGCCGGTTACACCGCGCTGGGCGAGCTGGCGCTGGACGGCGTGCTGGCGCCGGTGGCGGGGGTGCTCCCTGCCGCCGTCCACGCCTCGGCGCGCGGCCAGGGGCTGATCTGCGCCCGCGGCCAGGGTGGCGAGGCGGCCTGGGCCGCCGGCATCGAGGTGCTGGCGCCGGCTTCGCTGCTGGCGCTGGTCAACCACTTCAAGGGCACGCAGACGCTGAGCCCGCCCGAACCGAAACTCTCCGGCGACGACGGCAGCCATCCTGATCTCGCCGACGTCAAGGGCCAGGAGACGGCGAAGCGGGCACTCGAGATCGCCGCCGCCGGCGGCCACAACCTGCTGATGAGCGGCCCGCCGGGCTCCGGCAAGTCGATGCTGGCGCAGCGCCTGCCCGGCCTGCTGCCGCCGCTCGACCCGGCGGAGGCGCTGGAGGTTAGCATGATCCATTCGGTCGCCGGCACGCTGCGCGACGGCGGGCTCATGCGCCGACGGCCGTTCCGCGATCCCCACCATTCCGCCTCGGTGGCGGCGCTGGTCGGCGGCGGGCTACGCGCCCGCCCCGGCGAGGTCTCGCTGGCCCACCTCGGCGTGCTGTTCCTCGACGAGCTGCCAGAGTTCCCGCGGCCGGCGCTGGAGGCGCTGCGGCAGCCGCTGGAGAGCGGCCGGGCGAGCATCGCTCGTGCCAACGGCCACATCACCTACCCGGCACGCGTCCAGCTGGTGGCAGCGATGAACCCGTGCCCGTGCGGCTGGCTCGACGATCCCGGCCGCGCCTGCTCGCGGGCGCCGAAATGCGCGACCGACTACCAGGCGCGGCTGTCCGGCCCGCTGCTCGACCGCATCGATCTCGCCGTCGATGTGCCGGCGGTCTCGCCGGCCGAGCTGTCACTGCCGCCGCCGGCGGAAGCGAGCGCCGAGGTCGCCTGCCGGGTGGCAGCCGCCCGCGCTGCACAGCGCAGCCGTTACGCCGGCGCCGGGGGCGGCCGCAGCGGCCCGGTGCGCACCAACGCCGAGGCCGACGGCGCCGTGCTCGACCGGGTGGCGAGCCCGGACGACGGCGGCCGGCGGCTGCTGGCGGACGCGGTGGAGCGGCTGCGGCTGTCGGCGCGCTCGTATCACCGGGTGCTGCGCGTCGCCCGCACCCTCGCCGATCTCGACGGCGCCGGCGGCGTCGCCCGCATCCACATCGCCGAGGCGCTCGCCTACCGGCGGATCACAGCAGCACCGGCGGCAGCGTCGAGAAGTCGCTGAAACCGGGGCGGATGTCGGGCAGCCCGTCGACCGGCGAGACATCCACCGCCACGTCGACGGTGTGGGCACCGCCGCCAAAGATGGCGCCGCTGACCGGGCTGACGTCGCCGTAATCGCGCCCCCAGGCGACGGTGAGGTGCTCGAACGAGACCAGCGTGTCGTTAGTCGGATCGACATCCACCCAGCCGTGCCCCGGACACCACACCGACAGCCAGGCGTGCGAGGCGTCGGCGCCGATCAGCTTCTCCTTGCCTTCCGGCGGGCGGGTGAGCAGGTAGCCGCTGACGTAGCGCGCCGGCACGCGCAGGGAGCGCAGGCAGGAGAGCTGCAGGTGGGCGAAGTCCTGGCAGACGCCGCGCCGCACCTCGAACACCGCCTCGACCGGCGTCGAGACGGTCGTTGCCGTCGGATCGAACTTGAAGTCGTGGTGGATACGGCGGGTCAGCTCCAGCACGCCAGCCAGCAGCGGCCGCCCTGGTGCGAAGGATTCCAGGGCATAGGCGCGGATGGCCTCATTGGCCCGCGTCTTCGGCGTCTGGAAGGCGAACTGGATGGCCTCCAGCCCCTCATCCGAGGTGTCGTGGAACAGCCGCGGGTAAATCTCGTCCCATGGCACCGACAGTTCCGGCGCCGGCAGCGGCACCGGCTGCACCTCGATAACGCTCTTGGCGTGCAGGATCAGCTGCTTGTGCTGCTCCTGCAGGGTGATGAAGGTGACCGGATTGCCGAAGTAGTCGATGCCCGAAGTATGGCGGGTCGGCGTCGGCAGCACGATCAGCGCCGTCCGATGGCAGATCTGGTGCGGACAGGGGCGCGGGCTGAGGTGCATCAGGTGATGCGAGAACGACACCGGAATCGAGTAGCGGTAGGTCGTCCGATGGCTCACCTCATAGAGGATCGATGCGGGATGCATGGCTCAAAAATCGGCCGGTCGTCGCGCTTCGGTATGACTGAAGTAGTCCCGGGTGATCAACTCGGAAAGGTGGGGAAGCGCCGAGCCGACGGTATCGAGCAACGCTTCCAGCGCGCCGCGCCGGCCCTCGCTGTCCTCATCGCAAAGCTGGGCGACCTCCGCCAGCCGGACCTCGGTCATAAGCGACAGCATCAGCCGCTGCCGCGGCGAGCGGATGTCCTCGTCGTGATCGCGCGGCAACTCATCGACGTGACCGAACAGCGCCGCCACCTGGAAGCCGACCGAGCGCGGGTTGGTCTCGTCCAGCAGCAGCAGGTCGATCACCGGTGGCAGCATCGGCGTCGTCAGGTAGCGGGAGCGATAGGTCATGATGCTGTCGGCCAGCTCCAGCAGCAGCATCAGGCTGCCGTCCTCCTCCGGGTCGCCGCGCGCCAGCAGACTGCGCATCAGATCGACCAGATGCTGGGCCCGTTCCAGCCGGCGACCCATGTCGAGGAAGCGCCAGCCGTGGTTGCGCGTCATGTTCTCCATTTCCATGCCGCTGAACGCGGCCAGCGCCCGGATACCGTCATCGAGCATCTCGAGGGTGGTGCCGAGTTCGAGGCCGTGCACGCTGGCGATCGGCTCGGCGTGCTGGACGGCCCGGTTGTTCAGCCAGCTCAATGTCCGCCAGGCGTCCAGCGACAGGCGATCGCGGGCGAGGCTGGCGGTGCGGTGGAGGTGGGCCATCGTCTCCTGCAGGCCATAGGCGCAGGTCGGATCCGAGATCAGCATGACGAGTTGCCGCTCCAGCGCTTCGGTCTGGCTGCCGCGTCGGGATCGCGGCGGAGCGACGTGGCTTTTCTCGAACAGAACCCGCAGCACCCGCTGCATCGCCGCGTTGCCGATCGGACCTGCATCCTCGGTCAGCCGGTGGACGACGCTGCGCAGCACCCGCATGGTATCCTCGGTGCGCTCGGTATAGCGGCCGAGCCAGAACAGGTTGTCGGCGGCCCGGCTGGGCAGGTCCTTGCCGGTCCGCTTCGGCTTCACGTAGCTCAGCGGCGTGCCGAACAGTGTCAGGCTGGTCTGCGGCTCGTCGGACAGGACCCAGGTGTCCTTGGTGCCGTCGCCGCGGTGCAGGGCGATGGAGCGGGCGTCGGCAAAGGAAGAGACCCGGGTGAGCCCGCCCGGCATCACCGAGTAGCCGTTATCGCTGGTCACGACGACGAAGACCCGCAGGGTCATCGGCCGCGGCTGCAGGCCTTCGGCGGTCCACACCGGCGTCGTCGACAGCGGCACCAGCTCCTGGCCGACGTACTCGTCGCCGCGCATCGTCAGCTGGTCGATGACGGCAAGACGTTCCTGCGGCGACAGCGAGGCCCCGGGGACAACGCTGGTCGCCCGCGACAGCAGCGAGCGGCGCTTGTAGGCCGAATCGACCGACAGCCGGTCGAGGTTGCCGAGGACGAACTGCCGGATCGGCTCGTCACCGGGCCACCATGTCGGCACATTGGGGATCATCAGATCCTCGCCGAGCAACCGGCGGCAGAGGTTGGGAATGAAGGCGAGCATCGCTTTGGTTTCGGCGAGGCCGCTGCCCATTGCATTGACAATGGTGACGTTGCCGGCGCGGCTCGACTGCACCAGACCGGCAACGCCGTACGGCGAATCGGAGCGCAGCTCCAGCGGATCGCAATCCTCGGCATCCAGCCGCCGCAAGATCAGGTCAACCGGCTTCAGCCCGTCCACCGACTTCAGGTAGACGCGGTTGTCGCGCACCGTCAGATCGCCGCCTTCCGCCAGGGTGTAGCCGAGATAGCGGGCGAGATAGGCGTGGGCGAAGTAACCTTCGCCTTCCGGCCCCGGCGTCATCAGGACGATCCGCGGATTCTCCTTGCCCGTCCGGCACACCAGGCTCTCGTGCATCGCCTGGAAATGGTTGGCCAGCCGGCGGACATGGAATTCGCGGAACAGCTCCGGCAGGCAGCGCGACAGGATGACGCGGTTCTCCAGGGCGAAGCCGACGCCCGCCGGTGCCTGCGTCCGGTCGGCCAGGACCCACCAGCGGCCGTCCGGCCCCCGTCCGAGATCGGCGGCGTAGGCGTGCAGGTAACGGCCGTCGCGCGGCGGCACGCCGTGGCACGGACGCAGAAAGTGGGGGTTGCCGAGGACGACCGCCGATGGCAGCAGGCCGTCGCGCAGCAGTTGCTGCGGCCCGTAGAGATCGGCGAGAACCAGCTCGAGCAGCCGCGCCCGCTGGATCAGCGCCTCCTCCAGGAAGCGCCATTCCGCCTCCCCGATCACCACCGGCACGAAGTCGAGGTCCCACGGCCGCTCGCTGCGGTCGGCATCGAGATCGGCAGTGTAGGTCAGGCCGTTCTCGTGCAGCAGCCGGCCGGCGAGCCGCCACCGCCGCTCCAGCTCGCCGTCGGTCATGCTTTCCAGGCCGGCGATGAACTGCTGCCAGTGGGGGCGCAGGCAGCCGTCGGCAGCGACCATCTCGTCGTAGACGCCCGGCGGCGGCACATAGCCGGCGTGCAGGCTGCCAACCGACAGGCCGCCCGACAGCGCACGGGGAGACGGGCGGCTCGGCAGCGTCACAGCATTGGGTCTCCTTGAACAGGCCGGACCTTGCGCAGGTCGAGAGTCAGCGGGAAGTCCGGATCGACCACCGCCGGCAACGGGCGGAAGTGTCCGGGGGTGTGGCCGAACGGGAAGAAGCGGGCGCAGCGCCGGCTCTCGGCCTCGTAGGCATTGACCGGGAACGTGTCGTAGTTGCGGCCGCCGGGATGGGCGACATGGTAGGTACAGCCGCCGAGCGAACGATCGGACCACGTATCGTACAGGTCGAAAACCAGCGGGGCGTCCGGCGGCAGCGTCGGATGCAGGCAGAGCGGCGGCTGCCAGGCGCGGTAGCGCACGCCGGCGACCGAGGAGCCGAAGGTCTCCGTCGGGGCGAGGGGCACGGTGCGGCCGTTGCAGGTGAGGACGTGGCGGCTGGAGTTCAGGCCGTCGACGCGCACCTGCACCCGTTCCACCGACGAATCGACATAGCGGACGGTCCCACCGATCGCTCCCGTCTCGCCCATCACGTGCCAGGGTTCGAGCGCCTGGCGCAGCTCGATGGTCGCTCCTTCGTGCTCAACCGCACCGTAAAGCGGGAAGCGGAATTCGAGGTGCGGCGCGTACCACTCCGGGTCGATCGGCATGCCGGCGCCGCGCAGGTCGGCGATCACATCGTAGAGATCCTTGCGGACGAACCACGGCAGCATGAAGCGGTCGTGCAGCGCCGTTCCCCAGCGGATCAGCGGCCGCCGGTACGGCTCCTGCCAGAACCAGGCAATCAGCGACCGCAGCAGCAGATGCTGGGCAAGGCTCATCCGCGCATGCGGCGGCATCTCGAAGGCGCGGAACTCGACCAGGCCCAGCCGGCCGCCGGGTCCGTCCGGCGAGTACAGCTTGTCGATGCAGATCTCGGCGCGGTGGGTGTTGCCGGTGGCGTCGATCAAAAGGTTGCGCAGGATGCGATCGATCAGCCACGGCGGCACCGGCACGCCGCCCGGCTCCGGGATCTCCTTGAAGGCAATGCCCAGCTCGTAGAGCTGGTCGTGACGGGCCTCGTCGATGCGCGGCGCCTGGCTGGTCGGGCCGATGAACAGCCCGGAGAACAGGTAGGACAGCGCCGGATGGTTCTGCCAGTAGGTGATGAGGCTGCGCAGCAGATCCGGCCGCCGCAGGAACGGACTGTCGGCGGGGGTCGGGCCGCCGACGACGATGTGGTTGCCGCCGCCGGTACCGGTATGCCGGCCGTCGAGCATGAACTTCTCGGTGCCGAGCCGCGAGTTGCGGGCATCCTCGTAGAGGCCGGTGGTGATCTCCACCAGTTCGGCCCAGGAGCGCGCCGGCTGGATGTTGGCCTCGATGACGCCGGGATCGGGGGTCACCTTGATCACCCCCAGGCGCGGGTCGGCTGGCGGGGTGTAGCCCTCCAGGCGGACCGGCAGGTCGAGGTCGTTGGCCGCCTGCTCGATGGCGCCGACCAGCTCGACGTAGTCCTCGGTCGATTCCGTCGGCGGCATGAACACGCACAGGGCGCCGTCGCGCGGCTCGATGCCAATCGCCGTACGCACCGCCCCACCCGACTCCGCCGGCCGCGGCTGCTCGATCCGCACCTGTGTCTCGCTTCCGCCGGCGAACGCCGCGCCGGGGATGCTGCGCTGGCGCAGCGGCAGCGGCTCCGGCTCGGGCAGCGGCGGCCGCTCGGCGAACGGGTCGCTCGCATTGTAGTAGGGGTACCAGTCGCGCGGCAGCCACGGCAGCGCGGCGATCGGCAACCGGAAGCCGAGCGGCGAGTCACCCGGCGCCAGGAACAGCCGGCCGCGGCGGAACGACCAGTGCTCGCTCATCCAGTGCGCCCGGCCGTCGCGGGCGTTCCAGCGCTGGACCGGCAGGACGTAGCCGCTCGGATTGCCGAGGCCGCGCTCGAAGACGCGGGCAAGCCGCGCCCGCTCCTCCGGATCCTCCAGCTTGCAGTCAAACGGATCGACGTTCTCCGGCAGGTTCTGCTCGCGGACGAGGTAGTGCAGCGGATCCTCGTAGGCGGGCAGCACGCACTCCGGATCGACGCCGAGGCGGCGGGCCAGCCCCTCGGCAAAGCGCCCGGCATCCGCGACGGTCGCCGGCGGACGATCGGCCCCCCCGGCGATCAGGCTGGTAGCGGACCACAGCGGCTTGCCATCGCGACGCCAGAAGATGGCGTAGGCCCAGCGCGGCAGGCTCTCACCGGGGTACCACTTGCCCTGGCCGAAGTGCAGCAGGCCGCCCGGAGCGAAGCGGTCGCGCAGCCGGTGAGCCAGTTCCATCGCCAGCCGCCGCTTCGCCGGCCCATCGGCATCGGAGTTCCACTCCGGGCCGTCCATGTCGTCGATGGAGACGAATGTCGGCTCGCCGCCGACGGTCAGCCGCACGTCGCCCGCTTCGAGTCGCTGGTCCACCTGCTCGCCCAGCGCCAGGATCGCCCGCCACTGGGTGTCGCTGTAAGGCTTGGTGACGCGCGGCGTTTCGCGGATGCGCTCGATCGACATGTGGAAAGCGAATTCCACGTCGGCGGCATCGACGCTGCCGGTGATCGGCGCCGCGCTCTCCGGGTCGGGGGTGCAGGCGAGCGGCAGGTGTCCTTCGCCAGCGAGCAGGCCGGAGGTGGGATCGAAGCCGATCCAGCCGGCCCCGGGCAGGTAGACCTCGGTCCAGGCGTGCAGGTCGGTGAAGTCCTCGGCGGCGCCGGCAGGGCCATCCAGCGGCTTCTCGTCCGGCTTGAGCTGGATCAGGTAGCCGGAGACGAAGCGGGCGGCCAAGCCGAGGTGGCGGAAGATCTGCGCCAGCAGCCAGCCGGTGTCGCGGCACGAGCCGCGGCGGCTGCCGAGGGTCTCCTCGCAGGTCTGGATGCCCGGCTCCATGCGGATGACATAGCCGATCTCCGACTGCAGCCGGTGATTGAGCCCCACCAGGAAGTCGATCGTCCGGGTCTCGGGCGGGATGTCGATCGAGCGCAGCCATTCCGCCAGCAGCGGGCCGGCCGGCAGCGGCTGCCGGTACGGCGCCAGCTCCTTGCTCAGCCACGAGGCGTAAGGAAACGGGAACGTTTCTGCCTCTGGTTCGAGGAAGAAGTCGAACGGATTGAACACCGCCATCTCGGCGACCAGATCGACCTCGATGCTGAACTCGGCGGTTCGCTCCGGAAACACCAGCCGGGCGAGGTAGTTGCCCTGCGGGTCCTGCTGCCAGTTGAGGAAATGCGGCTCCGGCTTGACCTTGAGCGAGTAGGAGAGAACGCGGGTTCGGCAGTGCGGCGCCGGCCGCAGGCGGATGACCTGGGGGCCGAGCTGGACCAGCTGGTCATAGCGGTAGGCAGTGCGGTGGCTTAGCGCGACGTCGATCGCCATCGAAAGCTATCTCACCTTCTGTAGGTTGCGCAGCGGGGAAGCGAGCCGGACGGGGTGTGGCTCAACCGGCGTCGAGGCCACCGTGAATGATAACGAATTCGGCCACACTGTCGATTCCCTCCCCGGCCTTGAGATTGGTGAAAACGAACGGGCGCGCGCCCCGCATCAGCCCGGCATCGCGTTCCATGACATCGAGGCTGGCACCGACGAGCGGCGCCAGATCGGTCTTGTTGATCACCAGCAGGTCGGAGCGGGTGATGCCCGGCCCGCCCTTGCGCGGGATCTTGTCGCCCGCCGCGACGTCGATGACGTAAAGGGTGATGTCGGCCAGTTCCGGCGAAAACGTGGCGGCGAGATTGTCGCCGCCTGATTCGATGAAGACGAGCTGCAGATCGGGGAAACGGGCGGACATCTGCGCCACGGCGGCGAGGTTGATCGACGCATCCTCGCGGATCGCGGTGTGCGGGCAGCCGCCGGTCTCGACGCCGACGATGCGCTCCGGCGGCAGCGCTCCCGAGCGGGTGAGGAACTGCGCGTCCTCCTGGGTGTAGATGTCGTTGGTGACGGCGGCGATGCGGAAGCGGTCGCGCAGCCGCTTGCACAACGCATCGACCAGCGCCGTCTTGCCCGAGCCCACCGGCCCGCCGACCCCGACGCGCAGCGGCCCGGTCATGGCGCGCTCCTCCCGCGGCAACAGACAACCCTCTCCCCCCGCGGGAGAGGGTGCGAGCACAGCGAGCGGGTGAGGGTAGCCGGCCGCCTCGACGCTATGGGTTGAACCCTCATCCTCCCGCCGCGATCGCGCCGGGCCCCTCCCTCTCGCGAAACGGAGCGGGCAGGCCAGCGGGGTGAGGGTGAGCGTGCTCTCATGACCGGAACAGCCGGGTGTACTGGGTCTCGTGCCGCGCCGAGCAGGCGTCGACCATCCAGGCGGCACCGCCCAGATCGGCAAGGTCCAGATCGGCGGTCTCGGCGGCGACGCCGGCGACGGCCCTCTCCAGCGCCGCCAGCGCCCGCAGCCCGTCACTTTGTCCAAGCGGCACCAGCCGCACGGCAGCGGAGACGAGTGCGGCGGCGAAGCCGTGCAGGTAGGCGCGGCGCCCGGCGGCGGCGGTGATGCCGGCCAGCGCCAGGGCCACGCCGGCGACGACCGGATAGGCGGGCGCCTGCTGCTCTGCCGCGGCGAGCGCTGCCAGCGCGTCCAGCCGCGGCTGCGGCCAAGCGGCATGCACCGCCTCCAGGAAGGCGCGGCCCTGCGCCGCGCTCTCCAGCGCCATCTCGGCCGTCCCGCGGAACGCCTCGCCCCACGCCAGAACCTCGGCAAGGCGGCCATCGTCGCCGGCCCGCTCGGCGGCATGAGCGCAGGTCAGCAGGATGGCGTCGTTGCGGCCGGCCCCGTGCCGCAGGATCGCCTCGACCCAGCCGGCCAGCGCGGCGGCATCGCTCACCAGCCCGGCCTCGACGGCGTATTCCAGTCCGTGCGAGTAGGTGTAGCTGCCGATCGGGAACGCCGGCGAGAACCAGGTGAGCAGGCGGACGAGGGCATCCTCAGGGATGGTCATGGCCGGCCCCCTCCTCGGCGTGAGCCAGCGCGGCGTAGGCGCCCGCCTCCGGCGTGAACGCCGCCCGCCGCTGGATCACCACCGCCCCCAGCCCGCGCAGCATCGCCGCCAGGATCGGATCGTCGAGCAGCCGCAGCCCGCCGTCAGCCAGCACCTGCACCGGCGCGTGGCGGTTGCCGAGGTGCCAGGCCAGCCGTGCCGCCTCCGCTGCCGAAGCCGGCTTCACCTCGATCACCGGCTCCGCCGCCGCCACTACGGCGATGATGCCGCCGCTGTCGATCAGCAGGCCGTCGCCGTCGGCGAGAATCGTCGCGCGCTCGAGGTCGAGCAGGAACGGCGAGCCGGCATCGTCGTGCAGGCGCAGGCGACGGCGATGGCGCTCGCTCCACGGCAGCGTCACCGTCGCCAGCCGCTCGGTCGCCGGCCAGGAGCCGGCCGGCAGCATCCGCATCACCCGCCGCATCGCCATCAGAACAGGAAGTAGCGCTGCGCCATCGGCAGCACTTCTGCGGGCTCGCAGGTCAGCAGTTCGCCGTCGGCGCGCACCTCGTAGGTCTCCGGATCGACGCTGATGGCCGGCGTCGCGCCATTGTGGACCATGTCGGTCTTGACCAGCGTCCGCGTCCCCGCCACCGGCACCAGCGGCTTGCCGAGGCCGAGCGCATCGCCGATGCCGGCGTCGATCGCCGCCCGGCTGACGAACGTCACCGCGCTCTGGGTCAGCGCCCGGCCGTAGCCGCCGAACATCGGCCGGTAGTGCACCGGCTGCGGCGTCGGGATCGAGGCGTTGGGATCGCCCATCGCCGCGGCGGCGATGGTCCCTGCCTTCAGCACCAGGTCCGGCTTGACCCCGAAGAACATCGGCTTCCACAGCACCAGGTCGGCGAGCTTGCCGACCGCGATCGAGCCGACGTGCGCGGCAATGCCGTGGGTCAGCGCCGGGTTGATGGTGTACTTGGCGATGTAGCGCTTGACCCGGTTGTTGTCGCAGCCGTCGCGATCGCCGGCCAGCGGACCGCGCTGGCGCTTCATCTTGTCGGCGGTCTGCCAGGTGCGGATGATCACCTCGCCGACCCGGCCCATCGCCTGGCTGTCGGAGGAGATCATCGAGAAGGCGCCGAGGTCGTGCAGGATGTCCTCGGCGGCGATGGTCTCGCGGCGGATGCGGCTCTCGGCGAAGGCGACGTCCTCGGGGATGCCGGGGTCGAGGTGGTGGCAGACCATCAGCATGTCGAGGTGCTCGTCCAGCGTGTTCACGGTGAACGGGCGCGTCGGGTTGGTGGACGACGGCAGCACGTTGAGCAGGCCGGCGACGCGGATGATGTCCGGCGCGTGGCCGCCGCCGGCGCCCTCGGTGTGGAAGGCGTGGATGGTGCGGCCCTTGAACGCGGCGATGGTGTCCTCGACGAAGCCGCTCTCGTTCAGCGTATCGGTGTGGATCGCCACCTGCACGTCGGTCTCGTCGGCGACGGCGAGGCAGCAGTCGATGGCAGCGGGCGTCGTCCCCCAGTCCTCGTGCAGCTTCAGCCCGCAGGCGCCGCCGACCACCTGCTCGATCAGCGCATCGGGCTGGGCGGCGTTGCCCTTGCCGAAGAAGCCGACATTGACCGGCAGCGCCTCGGCCGCCTGCAGCATG
>JBDHSN010000021.1:0-27184 GCA_039808105.1 Rhodospirillales bacterium | reverse complement strand
CGCTGGCCAGCGCCTCCGACGCCATCCCCATCCACGCCGCCACTGCCTGCGTTACCAGCACCTCCCTGGCAGATCCAGCCGGATCGCTCCCGGTACCGGCCTCGGATTGCTCTGCCGGCCCGCTATCAAGGCAACGCACGCCTTCGCGCTCGACCTCGGCGTGGATCGGCAGCACCGAGTGCACGCCCTGCCGCCAGGAGTGGGCCTCGACCGTGAGCGGGCCGAAGACGACGTCAAAGCGCAGGCCGATGTCGTGTAGCGACTGGAAGATGGCGTGTTCTTCCTCGGCATCGAGCCGCCGCTCGGTCAACACCAGCAGGTCGATATCGGAATCGGGCGCGCTGTCGCCGCGTGCCTTCGAGCCGAACAGCACGATCTCGCTCACCGGCGCCCGCGCCGGCAGCGCGGCGATGGCGGCCTCGATGGCGTGCCGCTCATTCTCCGGCAAGGTGATCTCGGCGAGTGTCCTCATTTCGCAAAGCGTTCTGGGGTGGCGCGCGGGCCGGGTTGTGATTGTAATGCATCACGACGGCGACAGGAACGACCCGGACGCGCGGAGAGCCGGTCCATCGGTGCGCTTCGCTTCGCTACGCTCAGCAGCACGCTACGGTTTGACCGGGCGGAGATGCCGGGGCGATATCGGAGCGGCCGGATTCGAACCGGCGACCCCTAGACCCCCAGTCTAGTGCGCTGCCAAGCTGCGCCACGCTCCGTCAGGCTGGGCCGACTATAACGGCAGGAGGCGGTCCGCTGCAACCGCAGCCCGCGGCGGCGGCGCCAGCCCAATGCTCCCCCGCCGACGCCACGGCCGGCAGGCGGGTGATCGGCGGCCCTGCTCGCCCGCAGACTCCGGCTTCAGTAGCCCTGCTCGCGGAGCAGGGCGCGAAGCGCCTCCAGTTCGGCGAGAACCTCCCGGACCGCATCGCGGCCGCGGCTGACCGGGCGCTTCCGGGCCGGTGCGGCGGCGGCGACCTCCGGCGGCAGCTCGTCGTCGTCCGGCCCGCCGTCGGCGCCGCCCTCGCCCGAGCGGCCCTCGCGCAGCAACCGCTGCACACCTTTGATGGTGTAGCCTTCGGTGTAGAGCAGGCTGCGGATGCGGCGGAGCAGCGCCACGTCCTCGGGCCGGTAATAGCGCCGGCCGCCGCGCCGCTTCAGCGGCTTGATCTGCGGGAATCGGCTTTCCCAGAAGCGCAGCACGTGTGCCGGCAACTCCAGGTCGGCCGCCACCTCGGCAATCGTCCGGAACGCCGCTGCCGACTTGCCGATCGGCCGGGTCGCAGTGACGACTTCATGGACTTCGGAGGACAGGTTCACGCCGCTTCACCCTCTTCCGAACCGTTGATCCGCGCCTTCAGCACCTGCGAGGGGCGGAAGACCAGGACCCGTCTGGGCAGGATCGGCACTTCCTCGCCGGTCTTCGGGTTACGGCCGATGCGCCGTCCCTTCTGCCGGATCGAGAAACTGCCGAACGACGACAGCTTCACCGTCTGCCCTTCGGCAAGCGCCCTGGTGATCTCGCCCAACACGGCTTCCAGCAGGTCGGCCGATTCGTTACGGGAGAGGCCAACCTCCTGATAAACGGCCTCGCTCAGGTAGGCGCGGGTAATGGTCTTGCCGGTCATTCCTCAGCCTTCTCCTGAAACCAGGACCTCTCCCATTATTACGGTAGAACACCATGAGTTTCAATGGGATAAAGGGCTACGTCCGGCTGTGCCGAAAAGTCGGCACTTTACCAGCGCGCGAGTGCCGCTCCCCACGTCAGCCCGCCGCCGATCGCCTCCATCAGCACCAGGTCGCCGGCCTTGAGCCGGCCGTCGGCGCGGGCGACGTCGAGAGCCAGCGGAATGGACGCGGCGGAGGTGTTGGCGTGCTGATCGACCGTCGCGATCAACCGCTCGGCCGGCAATCCCAGCTTTCGCCCGACGCTGTCGAGAATCCGGATGTTGGCCTGGTGCGGAACCACCCAGTCGAGGTCGGCGAGGGTGAGATCGTTCGCCGCAACCGCCTCCTCGGCAACGGCGACGAGGCTGGCGACGGCATGGCGGAACACCTCCTTGCCGGACATCCGCAGGTAGCCGACCGTCTGCGTCGACGACGGGCCGCCATCGACGTAGAGGATGTCGCGGTAGCGGCCGTCGGAATGCAGGTGGGTCGAGAGGATGCCGCGCGGACGGTTGCCGACCGCAGCCGGCGCGGCACCGCCGTTGGCAGCGCGCAGGACGAGGGCGCCGGCACCGTCGCCGAACAGAACGCAGGTGCCGCGGTCGGTCCAGTCGAGGATGCGCGAGTAGGTCTCGGCGCCGATGACGACCGCCGTCCTCACCTGCCCCGCCTTGATGAAATTATCGGCCGTCGCCAGCGCGAAGACGAAGCCGGAACAGACCGCCTGGATATCGAAGGCGGCGCCGCGGGTGATCCCGAGCTTCGCCTGCACCTTGGTCGCCGTTGCGGGAAAGGTATCGTCCGGTGTCGTGGTGCCGACGAGGACGAGATCGACCTCCGCCACCGGCACGCCGGCATCGGCGAGGGCACGCTCGGCGGCGCGTGCCGCAAGGTCGGAGGTAAGCTCGCCTTCGGCGGCGATGTGCCGCTGGCGGATGCCGGTGCGCGCGACGATCCAGTCGTCGGACGTGTCGAGCTGTCGGGCGAGATCGGCATTGGAGAGGATTCGGTCGGGCAGGTAGGAACCGCAGCCGACGATTTGCGCATGGATGGGTTGCATTATCCGGTGGCCAGCTTGGGGTCCGGAGCGGGACCGGTGGAAAGACAGGCGAAATCCTGCTTGATGCCGTCGTTGACGCCGTCGGCGATGAGGTCGGCGGCAACGCGGATGGCGTTGGAAAAGCCGACGGCGTCGGTGCCGCCGTGGCTCTTGACGCAGACGCCGTTGAGGCCGAGGAACATGGCGCCGTCGTAGACGCGCGGATCGAAGCGCTTGCGCATCTTCTGCAAGGCGGGGCCGGAAAACAGCGCGCCCAGCCGGGCCAGCGGTGAGCTGGTCAAGGCGCGCTTGAGGTGGTGCGAATACAGCCGCGCCGTCCCTTCCGCCGTCTTCAGCGCGATGTTGCCGCTGAAGCCGTCGGTGACGACGACGTCGACCGTCCCCATGGCAATGTCGTCGCCCTCGACGAAACCATGGAAGCGGATGGCGAGCTTGCTCTGCTGCAGGATCGCCGCCGCCTTCTTCACCGCATCGTTGCCCTTCAGATCCTCCTCGCCGACGTTCAGCAATCCCACCGACGGATGCTTCAGACCGAGAACGGTGCGGGCGAAGACCTCGCCCATCACCGCGAACTGGACGAGATTCTCCGCGCCGCAGTTGACGTTGGCGCCAAGGTCGAGCATCACCGTGCGCCCGCACAGGGCGGGGAAGACGGCGGCGATGGCCGGGCGATCGACGCCGGGCAGCGTCTTGAACACGAACTTCGCCATCGCCATCAGCGCGCCGGTATTGCCAGCCGACACGACACCATCGGCCTCGCCGGCCGCCACCGCGTCGATGGCATGGCGCATGCTGGAGTTGCGGCCGGCCCGCAGGGCGAGCGACGGCCGCTCGCCGGAGGCGACGACATCAGCGGAGTGGCGAATCTCCACCCGCGAGCGGAGGCGCCGGCAGCTCTGGACCAGCGGCGAGACGTCATCGCTCCGGCCGAAAAGCAGGAAGCGGACGTTCTTCAGGCTGTCCAGCGCCCGGTTCATGCCGTCGATGACGATCTGCGGGGCGCGATCGCCCCCCATCGCGTCAACCGCCAGCGTTATCGGACGAGCGGCCGCCGCGCCGATCATGCTGGCGAGGCGGTCGGCGCCGGAAGGCCGGTGGAGGACCGGGGTCCCTCACTGGCGCAGGGTCTGCTAATCGAAGACGTGCTGAACATCGCGTGCGAAGTCCGGGTGCGCTGCGGCCGGTCGTTACCGACGGAAACCTAACGTGTGCCGCCGGCCGTGACGGTCTACTGAAGGCCAAAGAACACCGCCGCGGCGCCAAACCCAAGCCGCGCGCGATCGCCTACTTATACGAACTCGCAGTTTGCGGGCAAGCGCTTACCCGTCGCTGCCGGAACCTCCCTGTCGCCAGCGGCGGGCGAGCCCGCCGAACGGGCCGGCCGAGGGGTCCGCGGCACCGTCGCCGGCGACGTCGCAGCCGGTAAACAGGGCGCCCGGCTTGCGCGGATAGGGATCCAGCTCGAGGGCGAGTTGCTCCACCGCCGCCGCGCCCAGGTCGAGCGAGTCGCCGTCGAGGCGCTCCGCCGGCAGCTCATCGCCCAGATCGAGGAAGACTTCCTCGCCAGCCCCTTCCTGCCATTCCTCTCCGACATCCCAGCCGTAAAAGCGGGTGAAGGGCACATCGATGTGGGCCGCCACCGGATCCAGCGAGACGACGCACGTCTGCACGACGTCGGCGATGAGCCGGCCCGACAGCCGCACCCGGCGGCCGTCCGCCTCTGGCGAGACCGTGCCGTCGGCCTCCAGTCGCTCGATGCTGATCAGATCGAAGCGGCGGGCGATCTCCGCCCGTTCATCCGGACTGGCGGCGAGATGGAACGGCCGCCCGGCGGCGGGCAGGTCGTGAACCGATACCGGCCGGCGCAGCGCTCCCTGCGGCTGCCCGGTCATGCCGGCAGCGGCCCGGCTGGCTGCGGGGGCGCACCGAAGCTGATGCGGCCGGCCTGCAGCTCCGCCAGCGGGGCTGCATCCAGGCGTTCCGCCTCGCGGTGCAGGTAGGTGGCGATCATCGTCACCTGCGCCGCCCGCGGCTCGGTATTGCGGTAGAGATTCCGGCGCAACGCCGCTTCGAGCGAGGCGCCGTTGCCGTTGGAGAGGGCCTGGTCGTACGCCGCCAGCCGGCCGTAGAATCCCTTGGCCATCGCCTTGATCCGCTTGCCGACGGCGAGGTCGCCCACCCCCATCTCCCGCAGGTTCTGGTCCATGTCGGCGAACATCAGGTCGAACAGCGCCTGACCGAGGTCCCGCGTCTGTTGCGGCTGGCGTCGGAGCCGGCGCAGCACCAGGGCAGCGTGGGCGCTGATCAGGTCCCACCGGCCGTCGGGGGTGTCGGCAACACCGCAGACGTCATAGAACGCCGGCTGGCGTGCCTGGATGACGATCGCCCGATAGAGGTCCTCCGCCGTCGCCCGGTGCGGCTTGCGACGAAAGACACCGAACCATCGCACCTCCGCTCCTCCCGCCGGCAATCCCGCTTCATGCGTCGGTGGTTTCGATCCGCCGCCGCCCAGGCTATAGTGGTGCAAGGCCTCCTCCGGGCGCGTCACCAACAATCGGAATTTCGGGTACGGGTCGGCAAATGGCAAGCATTCCTGTTCCGCTCACGCGGGCTTTCCGGCTTCTCCGCCAACTGGTCGCGACGGTGATGCCGATGATGCTGCTCGCCGGCTGCATCGCGCAGATTGACAAGCACGGCGACCAGGTGGACGCCGAGCATCTGCAGATGATCCGGCCCGGCGTGCAGAACCGCGACGACGTGGCGAGGCTGCTGGGATCGCCGTCCAGCACGGCGGCTTTCGGCGAGGAGTCGTGGTATTACATCAGCGACGTCGTCGAAACCTATTCGATCTTCGATAGTGACGTGACCCAGCGCCAAGTGGTGACCATCAAGTTCGATGACCGGGGCGTGGTCAAGGAGGTGGGTGAGTTCGGTCTCGACCACAGCCGCGAGGTCGAGCTGGTCGAGCGCGAAACGCCCAGCTTCGGCGAGGAGATGACCATCCTCGACCAGCTGATGGGCAACCTCGGCCGCTTCAACAAGGATGCGCTGCAGCAGCCGTCACGACGGCAGCAGCCCTACTGACCCTGATTCCGGAAGTTGTCAGGGCTTGCTGCGGGCAGCAGGGCAGAACTGCGGGCGGCCAACGGTGGCACCGCCCACTGGCAGGGAGATCAGCTGGATGACAGGGTTATCCGAAGCATCGCAGGCGCTGCCTCCGACCGGCCTGCATCGCCGTGATCTGCTGAAGCGGACGCTGGCGATCGGTGCGGTCTCGCTGCTGGGCGGGCTCGGCGCCCCGTTCGTCGCGCGGGCAAGCGCGCCCTACGAATTGCCCAGGCTGCCGTGGCCGGAGAACGGGCTGGAGCCGGCGATCTCGGCGCGGACCATCGGCTTCCACTACGGCAAGCATCACAAGGCCTACGTCGATAACCTCAACAAGCTGCTCGCCGACGCGCCCGACCTCGCCGGGCTCGGCCTGGAAGAGCTGATCCGGACGACCGCCTCGGATCCGGACCGGATCGCCGTGTTCAACAATGCGGCGCAGAACTGGAACCACACCTTCTACTGGAACAGCATGCGGCCGAAGGGCGGCGGCATGCCCTCGGGGGCGCTGCTGCAGAAGATCGAAGCCGACTTCGGCGGCTGGGACGCCTTCGCCACGGAATTCGCCAAGGCGGCGCAGACGCAGTTCGCCAGTGGCTGGGCCTGGCTGATCGTCGATGGCGCGAAATTGCGGGTGGCCAAGACCGGCAATGCCGATACGCCGATCATGTCGGGCAAGGTCCCGCTGCTCACCATCGACGTCTGGGAGCACGCCTATTATCTCGACTACCAGAACCGCCGACCCGACTACATCAAGGCGTGGATGGAAACCGTCGTCAACTGGGACTTCGCCGAAGAACAGTACGCAAAAATAAAGACCTGACCCCTGAGCGCCGTAGGGTGCTGCTGAGCGAAGCGAAGCGCACCCCACATCGCCCCCGGGGGGAGCACGCTCCAACGGTGCGCCTCGCTCTGCTCGGCACACCCTATGAATGCTTCGGGCTCAATCCCGCATATGAGCGCCAGCGAAGCGCACCATGCCCCCGTCGCCCCGGGTGCGCTTCGCTCAGCTCAGCGCACCCTATGAATCGCGGTGTGGAGCGATGTTGGACTCACGGCGGGTCGGCTTCGGGTGCCGGTGGCGGATCGCTTCGGGCGTAGGACGGCCACGCCGGCCGCCAGCCGGCGGCGGCCTCGTCGCCCCAGGTCGTCCACCCCGCACGGGTGCCGCGGGCGAACAGCTCCAGGTAGGGGCCGGGACTGCAGCTCTCGATCAGCGTGTACTGCTCGTCCGGCTTGCGCGAGTGTTCGCGCTTGCGGCTGCCGATGTAGTTCACCTGCCGCCTGCCGGGGGCAAGGGTGCGGGCATTGCGGCCGCGCACGCCGAACAGCAGCAGCTCGGTGACGTTGCGGAAGTAGAAGCCGACGCCGCGCCCGTCCGAACCGCCGTCGCGGCGCAGCTTGTGCCAGACGATGTTGCTCTTGTAGGCGAAGCCCCACGCCGCCATCACCTGCAGGCCCTCGGGCAGCAGCGCGTTCGGCACCCACAGGTAGAGGTGGGCGCTCGCCGCGGCGAGGTCCGCCACCGGCAGGGCGGCGATGCCGTCGAGGGAGAGCGTCGGATAGCGCGACAGCCGCCGGTGCTCCGGCGCCATCTTGCCGGTGCGGTTGCCGAACCGCCACGGCGGATCGGCGAGGATGGTGGCGAACCGGCGGGCCTGCGCCAGCGCCCGCAGCGCGTCCGCCGGCGACGGCATCTCGGCGACGCTGGCGGGCACCTCGTCCATTCCCCTCACCTTCCCGTCGCGGCGCCAGCGGCAGCCGGTGGTGCACCCGCCAGCCGGCGACGCGGCAATGGTTACGCCGCCGCCTCGTCGACGTCCAGCGCGTAACCGGTGCCGCGGACGGTGCGGATGACATCGTCGTCGCCGTGGCTGCCGAGCGCCTTGCGCAGGCGGCGGATGTGGACATCGACGGTGCGCAGCTCGACGTGGATGTCCCGCCCCCACACCTGGTCGAGCAGCTGCTCGCGGGTGAACACCCGGTACGGCCGCTCCAGGAACAGCCGCAGCAGCCGGTACTCGGTCGGGCCGAGGTGGATGCGATTGCCGCCGCGGCTCACCCGGTGGGTGGCGAGGTCCATGGTGATATCGCCGCAGGCGAGCTTCTCCTCGCTCAGCGCCGGCCGCGCCCGGCGCAGCACCGCCCGCACCCGCGCCACCAGCTCGCTGGGCGAGAACGGCTTGACGACGTAGTCGTCGGCGCCGCTCTCCAGGCCGCGGATGCGGTCGGTCTCCTCGCTGCGCGCGGTCAGGATGATGATCGGCAGGTTCCGCGTCGCCTGGCGCGCCCGCAGCCGCTGGCAGATGGCGATGCCGGAGGTTCCCGGCAGCATCCAGTCGAGGAGCACGAGGTCCGGCTGCTGCTCATCGACGGCAAGCAACGCCTCGTCGCCGTCGGCGGCGACGAGGACATCGAAGCCTTCGCGGCTGAAGTTGTAGCGGAGCATTTCCGCCTGGGCGTCCTCGTCCTCGACGATCAGCAGCCGCGGCTTGGCGGTCATTCCCGGCTGCGGCGCCGCCATCGGGGCGTTCGCGCTCATGGCTGCAGCAAGGTGAAGCTGGGGGTGATGTCGTCCTTCGGCCGCTGATCGGTCGGCGTGTGGCCGTGCACCAGGAACACCACCACCTCGGCGATGTTGGTGGCGTGGTCACCGATGCGCTCGATGTTCTTGGCGATGAACAGCAGGTGGGTGCAGGCGGTGATGCTGCGCGGGTCCTCCATCATGTAGGTCAGCAGCTCGCGGAAGATGCTGGTGTAGAGTGCATCCAGCTCCTTGTCGCGGTGGCGGACACTCTCCGCCTTCTCGGCGTCGCGGGCGATGTAGGCGTCGAGCACGTCCTTGATCATTTCCTGCGCCAGCGAGCCGAGGCGGACGACGGTCTGCGCCGAGGGCACCGGCGGCATCTCCACCAGCACCGCCGTCCGCTTGGCGACGTTCTTGGCATAGTCGCCGATCCGCTCCAGCATGCTCGCCGCCTTCAGCGCGCCGACGATTTCGCGCAGATCGCGCGCCATCGGCTGACGCAGGGCCAGCAGCGATATCGCCTCCTGATCGACCAGCATTTCGAGATCATCGATGCGCTGGTCGCCGGCGGTGATCCGGGCAGCCCGCTCCAGATCGCGCAGGCTCATCGCTTCGATCGCCTCGGCGAGCTGCATCTCGGCCAGACCGCCCATCTCCGCGATCAGGTTTTCCAGGCGCTTGAGCTGGTCGTCGAACGACTTGACGATATGTTCCGAAGCCATTTTCGCGCGTCTCCTGAACCTTTTGCCGACGCCCTCAGCCGAAGCGGCCGGTGATGTAGTCCTGCGTCCGCTGATCGACGGGATTGGTGAAGATCTGCCCGGTCGAGCCGGTTTCCACCAGGCTGCCGAGGTGGAAAAAGCCGGTCCGCTGTGAGACCCGCGCCGCCTGCTGCATCGAGTGGGTGACGATGACGATGGTGTAATTCTGCCGCAGCTCGTCGATCAGTTCCTCGATGCGGGCGGTGGCAATCGGATCGAGCGCCGAGCACGGCTCGTCCATCAGGATCACCTCCGGCTGCACGGCGATGGCGCGGGCGATGCAGAGACGTTGCTGCTGGCCGCCGGAAAGCCCGGTGCCCGGCTGCGCCAGCCGGTCCTGCACCTCCTTCCACAAGCCGGCCTTCTGCAGGCTGATCTCGACGATCGTCTCCAGCTCGTGCCGGTCCCGCGCCAGACCATGGATGCGCGGTCCGTAGGCGACGTTCTCGAAGATCGACTTGGGGAACGGGTTGGGCTTCTGGAACACCATGCCGACCCGCGCCCGCAGGTGCACCGGGTCCATCTCCTTGCTGTAGATGTCCTCGCCGTCGAGGAGGATGGTCCCGGAGACGCGGCAGCCGGGAATGGTGTCGTTCATCCGGTTCAGGCAGCGCAGGTAGGTGGACTTGCCGCACCCGGAGGGACCGATCAGCGCGGTGACCTCGTTGGCGTAGATGTTGAGCTGGATATCCTTCAGCGCCTGCTTGGCGCCGTAGAATACCGAGACGTGGTCGGTCAGGAACTTGACCGTGCTCTTTGCCGGGGTGGTCACGCGTTCCATCGGAGCGCTCGGTGCGTTCTCTTGCAGCATGTTCATATCGTCCGCTCTCCCGGCCGCTCGCCGAGGCTGTCCGTTACCATTTGCGCTCGAAGCGGCGGCGCAGCACGACCGCCACCAGATTCATCACCACGAGGAAGCCGAGCAGGATGATGATGGCCGCCGCCGAGCGTTCGACAAACGCCCGCTCGGGCGAGTCCGACCACAGGTAGATCTGCACCGGCATCACCGTCGCCGCCGACAGCGGGCTGCCGGGAATGTCGACGATGAAGGCGACCATGCCGATCATCAGCAGCGGCGCCGTTTCGCCGAGGGCGTGCGCCATGCCGAGGATGGCGCCGGTCAGCATGCCGGGCATCGCCAGCGGCACGACATGGTGGAACACCATCTGCACCTTTGAGGCACCGACGCCCAGCGCGGCCTCGCGGATCGATGGCGGCACCGCCTTCAGCGCCGCGCGGCTGGCGATGATGATGATCGGCAGGGTCATCAGCGCCAGCACCAGCCCACCGACCAGCGGCGCCGATCGCGGCAGGCCGAAGACATTGAGGAAGACGGCAAGGCCGAGCAGACCGAAGACGATCGAGGGGACGGCGGCGAGGTTGTTGATGTTGACCTCGATCAGCGCCGTCCAGCGGTTCTTCGGCGCGAACTCCTCGAGGTAGACCGCGGCGCCGATCGCCAGCGGGAAGGAGATCGCCATGGTTACCAGCATCGTCCAGAACGTCCCGACCAGGGCGCCCCAGATGCCCGCCAGCTCCGGCGAGCGGGAGTCACCGGCGGTGAACAGCGTGGTGTTGAAGTCGTGGTGGACGAGGCCGCGCTGCTCCAGCCGCTGGAACCACTCGACCTGCTGGTTGCTGAGCCGGTGCGGGGCCGCATCGCCAGCGGCGCCGAAGCGCCCTTTGGCGAACTGGTCGAGGTCATCCGAGAACGGAACGCGCAGCGCGATCCGCCGGCCGACGAGACCGGGATCGGCGATGACCTTCTCACGCAGCGCGTAGGCCGCACCCGGGCTGAGTAGTGCCATCAGCTCGCGGCGCTGCCGCCGGTCGGTGACCTCGGGAAAGAGGTCGTCGAGGGCATCGCGGACCAGCTTCTGATAGTCCGCCGTCGACAGGGCCTCAGGATCGCGCGTCCCGGCGGGATCGATTTCCTGCGGGTAGAGCGTCACTTCCAGGTCGACCATCGTCTGGGTAAAGGCCGGTATGGCGGTGCGGACGATGGTGAACAGCAGCACACCGAGGCAGAAGACGGCGAAACAGACGGCGGCAAGGCCGTAAGCGCGAAACCGCCGCTCGGCGGCGTAGCGCTTGCGCAGGCTCGCAGCGACGCGATCGGCGGGGCGGGACGCGCCTGCCGGCGGCGGTGCCACGGCGGCGTCGATCTCGTTACTCATATTGTTCCCGATACTTGGTGACGATGCGCAGCGCGATGACGTTGAGGCCGAGGGTGACGCAGAACAGCACCAGCCCCAGCGCAAATGCGGCGAGCGTCTTGGGGCTGTCGAACTCCTGGTCGCCGACTAGCAGGGTGGCGATCTGCACGGTCACCGTCGTCACCGCGTGAAACGGGTTGGCGGTGAGGTTGGCGGCAAGACCCGCCGCCATCACCACGATCATCGTCTCGCCGATGGCACGGGAGACGGCAAGCAGGAAGCCGCCGATGATCCCCGGCAGTGCCGCCGGGATGATCACCCGGCGAATGGTTTCCGACTGGGTGGCGCCGAGGCCGTAGGAGCCTTCGCGCATCGACTGCGGCACCGCGGTAATGACGTCGTCGGACAGTGAGGAGACGAACGGGATGATCATGATCCCCATCACCACGCCGGCGGCGAGCGCGCTTTCCGACGAGACGTCGAAGCCGGCCTCGCTGCCGGCGCTGCGGAAGAACGGGGCGACGGTGAGAGCGGCGAAGAAACCGTAGACGACGGTGGGGATGCCGGCGAGGATCTCCAGCATCGGCTTGATCGCCATGCGGAATTTCGGATGGGCGTACTCGGCGAGATAAATGGCGGACAGCAGGCCGACCGGCATCGCGACGCACATGGCGATGAACGCGATCAGCAGAGTGCCGGCAAACAGCGGCACCGCGCCGAAGGCGCCGCTGGCCCCCACCTGGTCGGCGCGCAGCGCGATCTGCGGGCTCCACACCAGGCCGAAAAGGAAGTCGGTCAGCGGCACCCGCAGAAAGAAGCGGCTGGCCTCGAAGATCAGCGACAGCACGATGCCGACGGTGGTCAGGATCGCCACCACCGAGCTGACGATCAGCAGCGCGGTGATCACCTGTTCGACCCGGTTGCGGGCGCGAAAGCGCGGTGCGATCTGCCGGCGCGCCCACAGCAGCCCGGCCACCGCCAGTGCCGCCGCAAGGCCGAAGAGGGTCAGGTAGCTCAACCAACGCAGCGCGCTGAAGCGCTCAGCGGCCGCCTGCACCACCGGGTCGGATGACGTACCACTGCCCGCCGCAAGGTTGCGGATATCGTTGAGCAACAGGCCGAGTTGGGCCGCCGGCAGATCTTGCGTTTCGGGCGGCAGGCTGGCGACGACGAGGGCCTTCAGCACGGCCGGCTCGAAGGCCAGCCAAGCGAGCAGCAGCAGCAGCGGCGGCAGCCCGCACCAGATGACGACGTACCAGCCGTAGTAACTCGGCAGCGAGTGCAGGCGGCTGCCGCCGGCGGCGCTGGCGACGGCCCGGTACCTTCCGAGCCAGAAGCCGGCGACCGTGAGCAGGACCAGCGTCGCGATGAGGATGAGAATGTGCATGGGGGTGCGATCGGCCTGCCGTCGTGGCCGCGCAGGCCGCGGCCACGACACGCGATGGAGTGAGCGTTACATGCCGACGTTGTTGGGAAGGGCCAGCGCCTGCGCCCGCCACTTCGCCCGTTCCGCATCGGGCAGCGCAATCAGGCCCTTGTCGGCGAGATAGCCCTCCGGACCCCAGGCCTTGTCCGACGTGTACTCGCTGAGGAATTCCTTGATGCCGGGGACGACGCCGACGTGGGCTTTCTTGACGTAGATGAACAGCGAGCGCGAGATCGGGTACTTGCCGGACGAGATGTTGTCGTAATCGTCGTCGATGCCGTCGATCAGGCTGCTCTGGATCTTGTCGCGGTTCTGGTCGAGGAAGCTGTAGCCGAAGATGCCGAAGGCATCCTTGTTGGCCTCCAGCTTGCGGACGATCAGGACGTCGTTTTCGCCGGCCTCGATGAAGGCGCCGTCCTCGCGGATGCCCTGGCAGACCGCCTTGTGCTTGGCCTCGTCGGTCTTCTTCAGCGCTGCCAGCTCGGGAATGCGATTGCAGCCGCCTTCCATCGCCAGCTCGGCGAAGGCGTCGCGGGTCCCGGACGTCGGCGGCGGCCCCAGCACCTCGATCTTCTTCGCCGGCAGCGATTTGTCGACATCGCTCCACATCTTGTTGGGATTGGCGATAAGGCCGCCCTTGCCGTCGGGAACATCCTTGGCGAGCGCCAGGAAAAGCTGCTGCAGGCTGATGTTGAGCTGCGGCGAGGCCAGCGAGTTGGCGAGGACAATGCCGTCGAAGCCGATCTTGATCTCGGTGATTTCGGTCACGCCATTCTTGGCGCAGGTTTCGATCTCCGACTTCTTGATGGCGCGCGAGGCATTGGCGATGTCGGGGGTATCGATGCCCGCCCCATCGCAGAACAGTTTGAAGCCGCCGCCGGTACCGGTGCTCTCGACCACCGGTGTCTTGAAGTTGGTGGTGCGCCCAAATTCCTCGGCAACGCGGGTGGTGAACGGAAACACCGTTGATGAACCGACGATCCTGATTTGATCGCGCGCTTCTGCCGCACCCGCGGTGACGACCGTCGCCAGGATCGCCAGCGCCAGGGATTTCCTGATCATCGAATTCTCCCGCTTCTTCCGAGTTTGCAGGGCCCACGCACCTTTGGCTATTTGTGCAGTCGCGAAGGCCGCGACACAGGCTAGACGCCCGTGGCTATAATTGTATGACAGACACATTACGATTTGATGACACCCGGCGGAGCTGCCGGCGTTCGCGACGCCTCTCGGGTCGCTGCGGAACCCGCCAGGGCCGGCAGGAACACGGTGAACGTGCTGCCCTCGCCGACCCGGCTGCTGATGGCGAGCTGGCCGCGGTGACGATTGACGATGTGCTTGACGATGGCAAGGCCGAGGCCGGTGCCGCCCAGGCGGCGCGAGCGGCCGGCGTCGGCGCGATAGAAGCGCTCGGTCAGCCGCGGCAGGTGCGTGGCATCGATGCCATCGCCGGTGTCGGAGACGGCGATCCGCAGGGCTCCCGCCGGGGTCCCCGGCATCCGCGCGATGAAGGTCGCGGTGATCTCGATCGCGGTGCCGGAGCGGCCGTACTTCAGCGCGTTGTCGACGAGATTGTGGAAAACCTGGGTGAGCTGGTCGGTCTCGCCCAGCACCGGCGGCAGATCCGCGGCGCAGTCCAGCCGGACAGCCATGTCGCGCTTCTCCGCCCGCCCCGCCAGCGCGTCGGTAACGGCGGCGAGCACGTCCGCCACATTGATGCGGTCGCGCGGCAGGACGTGCTCGTTGATCTCGACGCGCGACAGCGACATCAGATCCTCCACCAGGCGGGCCATCCGCTGGGCTTCGGCCTGCATGATCGCAAGGAAGCGCTCGCGGGCGGCGGTATCCTCGCTCGCCGGTCCGCGCAGCGTCTCGATGAAGCCGATCAGCGCCGAGAGCGGCGAGCGCAGCTCGTGCGATGCATTGGTAACGAAGTCGGCGCGGCTGCGCTCGGCCCGCTTCGCCCGCGTCTCGTCGCGGAGCACGAGGACGACGCGCGGCACCGCCGCCCGCGCCGCGGGTGCACCGCCCTGCTCACCGCCGAGGACCGTGGCGTGCAGCATGAAGGTGCGGGGCACCGGGGCCGGCAGCGTGATCTCGTGGATGCTCGGCGACCGGCCGGTCATGGCGGTCTCGACCGCCGCCAGCACCTCCGGATGGCGCATCGACAGCGCCAGATCGCGGCCAAGCGGCCCGATGGCAAAGCTCTCGTGGGCCGCACCGTTGGTGGCGATGATCTCGCGGGCGGCGTTGAGCACGATGACGGGATCCGGAATTCCCTCCAGCACCGCTTGCAGGGCCACCGGCGGCGGCGGTGACGGCGGGTCCGCGGCAATCTCCGGGTGTTTCGGTTGTCGTACCAGCCAGAGCGCACCAGCGACCGCCGCGAGAGCCACCGCCGCCGCCGCGACGGGGTTCATCGCATCGGCGACGGCAAGGCCGCCGAGCAGCAGCAGTGCCGGCGCCAGCGCCAGCCCGACGCGGCGCGCCGGTGAACCGGAACCGCCGCCAGTCATCGTCCGCAGATCGGCTGCCAATACGGCCTCGCCGCCAACCCAGGCATCGGTACCCCCGCCCTTTCCCCGCCAGCAGGATCATTGGACCGCCGGGCCGCTGCCGGTCAACCGGTCACCACCGCGGCGCTGCAGCCCGGTTCAGCGTCTGCCCCCCGGTTCCCGGTCGCCGATCGACGGCTTCCCAGGCGAACGCCGGCTTCGGCGATCAATGTACCCACCAGGTGGCAAGGAACAGCACGCCGCCGACCAGGCCGCCGACCAGGGTACCGTTGATCCGGACGTACTGCAGGTCCCGCCCGACGGCGTCTTCCAGGCGGTCGGCGAGCGTGCTCGTCTCCCAGCCGCGCATGACGTCGGCGAAGAAGCCGCCGACGCTGCCCCGCCACGGCTTGACCAGCCCGCGCACCACCCAGATCAGCCGCCGCTCCAACCGCTTGCGCAGCGCCTCGTCGGCGGCGAGGCGTTCGGCGAAGCGCTGCACCCCGTCGGTGATCACCCGGCGAACCTGCGAGTCGCGATCGGCGACATCCTCCATCAGCAGCCGGCGCAGCTCCTCGGCGGTGCGGTCGAGTGCCGCGGCAAGCTGGCCGGAGGCCATCATGTCGCGCTTGATCGCCTCGATCTGCCGCTGATGCCGCGGCGAGGTGCGGACGTCGCTGATCAGGCCGAGGACGAGCCGGTCGAAGGCGCGGCGGGCGTGCGAGTCCGCCGGCGTCATCTCGCCCAGCAGCGCCGTCGCCTGCTGCACCGCGAGGCGGCCGAGCTCACGGTCGACCGCCTTCGGCACCCACCACGCCGTGCGGTCCTCGATCATCTGCTCGAGGCGGACGGGGTTCTCGCTGATCCAGTCGCGGGCGCGGCCGATCATCCCGTCGAACAGCTCCTGGTGGCGGCCGGCGTCGTACATCGCCTGCAGGCCGATGGCAAACAGCCCGGCGAGATCGACGCCGGACAGGCCGCGCAGTGCGGCGCGGCGGACGAGGCCGTTGAGGTCCTCCTCCGGCGCCGAGGCGATCAGCGCGGATACCGCCTGGGTGGCGCGCTCGCCGACCAGCGCCGCGTGTTCCGGGGCCACCAGCCAGCGGGCCAGCCGGCCGGTCAGATCGGCCTGACGCAGACGGGCGGCCACCGTCGCCGGCTCGAGAAAGTGCTTCTCGACGAAGCGAGCAAGGCCGCGCGCGATGCGCTCCTTGTTGTTGGGGATGACGCCGGTGTGCGGGATCGGCAGGCCCAGCGGCCGGCGGAACAGCGCGGTGACCGCGAACCAGTCGGCGACGCCGCCGGCGACCCCGGCCTCGGCGGTGCGGCGCGCCAGCAGCGTCCAGAAGCCGGGCTGCGGATCGAAGAACGTCGCCGCGAACAGCACCACCGCCAGCAGCAGCAGTCCCGTCGCGATCAGGCGCTGCCGGGAGGCATCGCGGTCGTCCGCATCGGTGGATGAGCTCAACGAAACCCTCCTGTCGCGGCGGCGATGGCCGCCGGATGGTGGCCGCAACGCGACGATGCCCTGCACCGGGAGCAACGCCGCCCTGCGCCGAAAACCCGCCCGCCTGCGCAACCGCTCCGTAAGATATGCGGGATTATTGCCGATGACAGGGGGCGTCGGCGCAACGCATGGCCGCGGCGAAGGCGGGCGGAACCCTGCGGTTGCCGCTCGCCCCGACGTCGGCATCACAGGACTTTGACCGCCGTCTGCCGGCCGGAGGCTTGCTCATCGCATGCGAGTGAGAGCACGGGTTTCGCTGGAGGAATGATCCCATGGGATTCGACGAGTTGGAGTGGGTGCGCGAGGTGATCGACCAGTGGCTGTCCACCAACGGCAGCCTCATCGGCATCGTCGTCGCCCTGCTGCTGGCTCTCGGCAGCCTGCTGGTCGCCCGCTGAGGGCGGCGAGAGGACCTCGTTTTATGGTATCCTGATCCAGCTGCGTATCAGCGCTGATCGAGCCGCCCCCTCATCATCCGGGAGCCGAAGCGTGAACAAGCTGGCCCTCGCCGTCTTTCTCCTCTCTGCAACCTTCGCGCATGCCAAGACCGCCTGCGAGAAGCCGCAGAACGACTTCGACGGCCTCTATTGCCTGAACAAGATCTACCAGGAGGCCGACCGGGAGCTGAACGAGAGCTACCGGAAGCTGGTGGCGAAGCTCGACGGCAGCGGCAAGGCGGCGCTGCGCACCGGCCAGCTCGCCTGGATCGAGGACCGCAACGCCAGCTGCTCGCGGCGCGACGGCGATCAGTTCTTCGTCAACATGGCCTGCGCCACCGATACCACCGTGGCGCGGACGCGCTTCCTGCAGGACCGGCTGCGCGAGTGCAACAGCACCGGCTGCCAGAACAGCAGGCTTTGACGCGCTGCTTCGGCAGCGGCAGCCGTTAACCTGCCGCCAGCAGATCGGGATCGTAGGCGAGGTTGGGGGCGAGCCACCGCTCCATCTCGGCAAGCGTCATGCCCTTGCGCCGGGCATAGTCCTCCACCTGATCGCGGCCGATGCGGCCGACGCCGAAGTAGCGCGCCGCGGGGTGGGCGAAGTACCAGCCGGAGACGGCGGCGCCGGGCGTCATCGCGAAGCTCTCGGTGAGCACGATGCCGGCGTTCTCTTCGGCGCGCAGCAGGTCGAACAGCGTGCGCTTCTCGGTGTGATCGGGACAGGCCGGATAGCCGGGCGCCGGGCGGATGCCGCGGTACTGCTCGGCGATCAGCGCCTCGTTGTTCAGCTCCTCGCTGGCGGCATAGCCCCAGAACTCCTTGCGCACCCGCTCATGCAGCCGTTCGGCGAAAGCCTCGGCCAGCCGGTCGGTCAGCGCCTTGGCCATGATCGCACCGTAGTCGTCGTGCTGGGCCTGCATCGCGGCGATGACCTCGTCGAGGCCGTGGCCGGTGGTGACGGCAAAGGCGCCGAGCCAGTCGGCGACGCCGCCCCCCTCCGGGGCGACGAAATCGGCCAGCGCAAAATTGGCTCGGGCGCGGCCGCCCTCGCGTGGCATCTGCTGGCGCAGGGTGTGGACGACGGCGAGCGGCTCGCGCCGGGTCTCGTCGGACCAGAGCACGATATCGTCGGCACCCCGGCGGTTGGCCGGCCAGAAGCCGATGACGCCACGGGCCTGCACCCAGTGCTCGCCGATCAGCCGCTGCAGCATCGCCTGGGCATCGGCGTAGACCGAACGGGCCGCCTCGCCCACCACCGGATCATCAAGGATGTCGGGGAAGCGGCCGGCGAGTTCCCAGGTGCGGAAGAACGGGCCCCAGTCGATGCGACCGACCAGCTCGGCGAGGTCGTAGTCGTCGAACACCGTCACGCCGGGAACCAGCGGCGCGATCGGCTGGCTGGTGTCGTCGAAGGCGAGCACCTGCGCGTTGGCGCGGGCGGCGCTCAGCGGCAGCCGGCCCTTGGCGGCATGCTGGCGGGCATGCGACTCGCGCAGCACCCGGTACTGCTCGCGCACCGAGTTGGCGTAGGCGTCGCGTTCGGCGGGCGAGCGCAGCGCCTGCGCGACACCGACGGCGCGGGATGCGTCGACGACGTGGACCAGCGGCCCCTGGTAGCCCGGCGCGATCTTCACCGCGGTGTGGACGCGGCTGGTGGTGGCGCCACCGATCAGCAGCGGCGTGGTGAAGCCCTCGCGCTGCATCTCCTTGGCGACATAGACCATCTCGTCGAGCGAAGGGGTGATCAGGCCGGACAGGCCGATGATATCGGCGTTGCCCTTGCGCGCCTCTTCGAGGATGCGGGCGCACGGCACCATCACGCCAAGGTCGATGACCTCGTAGTTGTTGCACTGCAGGACGACGCCGACGATGTTCTTGCCGATGTCGTGCACGTCGCCCTTGACGGTGGCGAGCAGCACCCGACCGGCGCTCTCCCGCGGCTTGCCTTCCTTCTGCGCCTCCATGAACGGCAGCAGCCAGGCAACCGCCTGCTTCATCACCCGGGCGCTCTTCACCACTTGCGGTAAGAACATCTTGCCGGAGCCGAACAGGTCGCCGACGACGTTCATCCCCGCCATCAGCGGCCCTTCGATGACGTCGAGCGGGCGCTCCGCCTGCAGCCGTGCCTCCTCGGTGTCCTGCTCGATGTATTCGGAAATGCCGGCGACCATCGCGTGCGTCAGCCGCTCGCCCACCGGCCGCTCGCGCCACGACAGGTCCTGCTCGCGCGTCTTCTTCTCGCCCTTGACCGAGCCGGCGATCTCCAGCAGCCGCTCGGTGGCATCGGCGCGACGGTTGAGCACGACGTCCTCGACCCGCTCGCGCAACGACGGCTCGATCTCCTCGTAGACGGCGAGCTGGCCGGCATTGACGATGCCCATGTCCATGCCGGCGCGGGTGGCATGGTAGAGGAACACCGCGTGCATCGCCTCGCGCACCGGATCGTTGCCGCGGAAGGCGAACGAGACGTTGGAGACGCCGCCCGAGACCAGCGCTCCTGGCAGACTCGCCTTGATCTGCCGCGTCGCCTCGAAGAAGGCAACGGCGTAGCCGTTGTGCTCCTCGATGCCGGTGGCGATGGCGAAGATGTTGGGATCGAAGATGATGTCCTCGGGCGGAACGCCGGCCTTCTCGGTGAGCAGCCGGTAGCAGCGGGTGCAGATCGCGACCTTGCGCTCGACGCTGTCCGCCTGCCCCTGCTCGTCGAACGCCATCACCACCATCGCCGCGCCGTAGCGGCGGATCCTGCGGGCAAGGGCGAGGAACGGCTCCTCCCCCTCCTTCAGGCTGATGGAGTTGACGATGCCCTTGCCCTGCAGGCACTTCAGCCCGGCCTCGATCACCTCCCACTTCGAGGAGTCGACCATCACCGGCACCCGGGAGATGTCGGGCTCGGCGGCGATCAGGTTGAGGAAACGGACCATGGCGGCGCGCGAGTCGAGCATCGCCTCGTCCATGTTGACGTCGATGATCAGCGCCCCGGCATCGACCTGGTCGCGGGCGATCTGCACCGCGGCGACGTAGTCGCCGTTGAGGATCAGTTTGCGGAACTTGGCGGAGCCGGTGACATTGGTCCGCTCGCCGATGTTGATGAAGCTGCGCATCGCCGCCCCTGGTGGAAACCGGGATCAGGTGGAAAGGGTGAAGGCTTCGAGACCGGACAGCCGCAGCGCCCGCGCCACCTCCGGCGGGCGGCGTGGCGGCAGGCCGGCCACCGCCGCGGCGATCGCCGCGATGTGCTCCGGCGTCGTGCCGCAGCAGCCGCCGACGATGTTGACGAGGCCGCTCTGCGCCCACTCGCGCAGATGCGCCGCGGTCATCTCCGCCGTTTCGTCGTAGGCGCCGAACTCGTTGGGCAGGCCGGCATTGGGATAGGCGCAGACGAAGGTATCGGCGATGCGGGCGAGTTCGGCGATGTGCGGGCGCATCTCGGTCGCTCCCAGCGCACAGTTGAGGCCGATGCTGAGCGGCCGGGCGTGCCGCACCGAATTCCACAGCGCCTCGACCGTCTGGCCGGAGAGATTGCGGCCGGAAAGGTCGGTGATCGTCCCCGAGATCATCACCGGCAGGTGGACGCCGCGGGCGTCGAACAGCTCTTCGAGGGCGAACAGCGCCGCCTTGGCGTTCAGCGTGTCGAACACCGTCTCGACCAGGATGACGTCACAGCCGCCGTCGATCAGCCCCTCCGCCGCCACGCGGTAGGCGTCGGCGAGTTCGTCGAAGGAGATGTTGCGGAAGCCGGGATCGCCCACGTCCGGCGACAGCGAGGCGGTGCGGTTGGTGGGGCCGATGGCGCCGGCGACGAAGCGCGGTTTCTCCGGCGTCAGCGCGGTGACGGCGTCCGCCGCCGCCCGCGCCAGCCGCGCGCCCGCCTCGTTGAGCTCGCGGGCGAGATCCTCCTGGCCGTAGTCGGCGAGCGAGATGCGGTTGGAATTGAAGGTGTTGGTCTCGATGAGATCGGCGCCGGCGTCGAGGTACTGACGGTGGATGCCGGCGATGATGTCGGGCTGGGTCAGGCTCAGCAGGTCGTTGTTGCCCTTGAGGTCGCGCGGCCAGTCGCGGAAGCGCTCGCCGCGGAAGTCGGCCTCCTCCAGCCGATGCTGCTGGATCATCGTGCCCATGGCGCCATCGAGCACCAGGATGCGTTCGGCAAGAGCGGCGCGCAGCAGCGCCGGGCGGTCGCGGTCGGTCATCGGCATCAGGCTCCGCCGCCCGCCGCCTGCGCCGGCGGTGCCGCCGCAGCGCCCGGCGGCCTGACGCCGAGAACATGGCAGATGGCGTAGGCAAGGTCGGCGCGGTTGAGCGTGTAGAAGTGGAACTGGCGGACGCCGCCGGCGTGAAGCGCCCGGCACTGGTCGCAGGCGAGCGCGGCGGCCACCAGCCGGCGCGTCTCGGCATCGCCATCGAGGCCGTCGAAGAGCTCGCCCATCCAGCGGGGAATCGACGCACCGCACAGCCCGGCGAAACGGCGGACCTGGTTGAAGTTGGTCACCGGCAGGATACCGGGGACGATCGGAAGATCGATGCCGGCGGCCACGGCGCGGTCGCGGAAGCGGAAGAAGTGGTCGACATCGAAGAAGAACTGGGTAATCGCCTGCGCGGCGCCGGCATCGACCTTGCGCTTCAGATTGTCGAGATCGGCGCGGGCGCTCATCGCTTCCGGGTGGGTTTCCGGATAGGCGGCGACCGAGATGCGGAAATCGGCGATCCGCTTCAGCCCCGCGACCAGATCCGCGGCATAGGCGTAGCCGCCGGGGTGCGGCAGGTAGCGGCTCGCTCCTTCCGGCGGGTCGCCGCGCAGGGCGACGATATGGCGAATCCCGGCCTGCCAGTAGTGCCGCGCCACCTCATCGACCTCGTCGCGGGTGGCGGCAACGCAGGTCAGGTGCGCCGCCGGTTCCAGCGCCGTCTCCTCGCGGATGCGCACAACGGTGGCGTGGGTCCGCTCGCGGGTCGAGCCGCCGGCGCCATAGGTGACGGAGACGAATGCCGGCAGCAGCGTCGCCAGCCGCTGCACGCACGCCCACAGCGACTGCTCCATCTGCTCGGTCTTTGGCGGAAAGAACTCGAACGACACCTGCACGTCGGCCGGCAGCGGTGCGGCGACGGAAAGCGGCATCGGTCGTCGGCCTGCTGTGGTCATGATTCCTCGCCCCCGGAATGGCGCCCTTCAAAGATGGTCTGAAGCCAGATGCATCGTAACCGCTGGCCCGCAGCAGAAGATACGATGGCGATCACCCCCAACCGCCGAACCCTGCGGTTTCCGGCCCCGAGATGCAACTGCTTATTGCCACAATTGGACGCCGCCGACCGGAAATGGCCGCCGGCTGCGCGTTCCGGTAGTGCGCCAGTCTAGGGATTCCGGCGGTTGGCGGTGCGGATCAGCTCGGCGCAATCGATCGCCGATCCGGTTTTCGGCGCCGGCGACGACCTGGCTTCAGCCTGCGGAGCCGGTGCCCCCGGCGGCGGCGGGACATTGGCCGGCAGCGGCGGCAGCTCCCGTAACATCGCCTGCTCGGTGCATTTGACGAAGCTGCCGGGCTTGCGCAGGAAGTACCAGCGAACCTGCGGCGACGGCGAGAGAATGCTGACGAGGTCGTAGTCCGCCTCCAGCAACTCGGAGAGGGTCCGCGGCATCGGCTTCCACTCGTCGCGCCACGCCGGACTGGTTGTCGCCGCCGACTGTGCCAGACCGTCGACGGCGACAATCGTCAGCATCACGCCAGCGGCGGCGCCGAGGGCGCTGCCGCCGCGAACCCTTTTCCGCAAGAGGTCACCCGCTACAAGCCAGGAACAAGGTAGGATGCGACCCAGTTGCTTCCGGTCGAGCTATAGACGTAGAAATTGTTTCCGTTGGCACAGAAGGTGGAGATTGCGGCTACCAGATCCTGTTCGTAGGTCCACAGATAACCCCCGGCCGCCGGATAAACGTACAGTATGGTGTAGCCGTTGTTGGGATACTGGTAGCAATAGGACGGATCGATATAGTTCCAGCCTACCGGCAATCCGCCAGCACCACTTGCCGCATTTGCCGTGGGAGAAACCATCACCGCAGCCATAACAGCCACCGCGCCCGCAATTGAGCGTGAAAGATTGTGCATGCCAAATTGCCTTTCCCTGATGGTGTGCTTGCTGGTCACTTTATTGTAATTGGCCAACCCTATCCCAGGCGGCTAAATTATACTCCTCCTGAGGCTTTCCATGCAATTGAATTTCAAGTCTAAACACCACACCCGTTGTGCGTGCATCAGATTCTGTTTGCGATCCGTCTGGTTACTTCAGTATTCACGTTGCGGTACATCGACGGCTACCAGGGCTGGAGTACGCGCATTGCGTGAATAGTACCCAGAAGACTTAGGGTTGATTGGCGCAAGAACCGCCCGGATGGCACCCGGTTGGCCATTTGAACCCCCATCTCGTCGCAACGACGGTCCAGATGAGGCCGTATCCGCTCCAAAATCCCCCAAACCCCTTGACACACGATTGTGATTATGGTTTTCATAAGATAAAATTGTGGATAGATGGGGGAGTTTTGGTAATGGATCACCATAAACAACAGTAGTTCGGAGGCATCTGCAGACATGCCTCCCCCTGCTGCAATAATACTTAGCTAATCATTGTGCTCGCTGGTGGGATCACATCATCGTGATATCGGCAAACTCTGACTGTCGCGGCTCAGTGTTGGGGCCAATCCTGGTCACCGGTGGTGCCGGCTTTATTGGATGGAACTTGGTCAAGGCTCTGCGGGAGCGTGGCGAGGACGTTGTTGCGGTCGATGACTTGTCGGCGAGCCCGTGGCCGGAAAGGCCGGACGGTATCGCGGTGCGCGACGTCGGCAGCCTTGCCGCGGCGGAACTGCGGGATATCCGCGCGGTCGTCCATCTCGCCTGCCGCAAGGTGGTGCCCACCTCGTTCGTCGATCGCGAGCAGATGGTCGGCAATATCCGCATCGACCGCCACCTCGTCGGCCTGCTGACCGAGATCAAGCCGCGGATCGCGATCCTCGCCAGTTCCTGCGAGGTCTACGGCGACCAGCAGCGCCGTCTCGGCGAGCTGGCACCGCTGCGGCCGCGATCGCCCTACGCCGTGGGCAAGGTCGCGATGGAGTTGCTTGCCGACGTCTACCGCCCCCTCACCGCGACGCCGATCTGCGTTGCCCGCCTGTTCAATACCTACGGCCCTGGCGAGGGCGTGGACGCGGTCGTGCCGCGCTTCGTTGACGAGGCGCTGCGGCTGGGACAGGTGCTGATCGAGGGGTCCGGCGAGCAGCGCCGCGACTTCACTTACGTCGACGACGTCGTCAGTGCGCTGATCGGGCTGCTGGCGGCGCCGCACCCGCCGCAGGTCGTCAACATCGGCTCGGGCGTCTCGCTCTCCATCAACGAGCTTGCCGCCCGCGTCGCGAAAGCCGTCGGCGGGGTGCGTATCGCCCATGGCCGCGCCCGGCCGAACGAGATAACCGACTTCGTCGCCGACACCCGGCTGCTGCGCAGCGTGCTGCCGCACTGGCGCCCGGAAACCGGCATCGATGCCGGGCTGCACCGCTGCATCGCCTGGCAGCGCGCCCTCAATGCCAGCCTTCCTCCCGCCAGCGCGGACCGGGCCGCCTGATCCTATCGACGGTGCGGAGGGCGGCGGCGGTTGGCATCGCCGTTCTCCGCGAGCGCACCGCCTCCGATTGTTCGTGCCTTTTCCCGACGGCGGGGACGACATGCTTCGTCCGTCCCCTGCAAAGGGGGCACTTCGCTTCCGCCCGGCACCGTCGTCCTCGGCCGTGAACAAGACGGCCGTCGCGGGCTACTCGGCCAGGGTGAACAACTCGTGGGGCCGGCGGACACCGCGCAGCGCGTGGAAGCCGAGCGACACCAGCGGCCCCGGCAGCGCCGCGGCCAGTTCGGCGGAGAGGATAACCGGGCGATCCAGCACCTTGCACATCGCCTCCAGGCGGGCCGCTTCGTTGCAGGCCGGGCCGATGACGGTAAAGTCGAGGCGCTCGGGCGCACCGACGTTACCCCACATGACATCACCGATATGCAGGGCGATGCCAAAGCGGAGCTGCGGCTGACGCGCCTGCGCCCGCGCCGCATTGAGCCGCTCCAGCCGGTTGACCGCCTCGCCGGCGGCCCGCAACGCCGCCGCGCAGGCCGCAGCCTGCCGTCGCGGGCAGTATTCGCCCGAGGCGGCGCCGATCGGAAAGATGGCGAGCACGGCATCGCCGATAAACTTCAGGACCTCGCCGCCCTGATCCAGCACCGCGCCTGCCGTGCACTCGAAGTAATCGTTGAGCAGATCGAGGAACACCGGCCGCGGCAGGGTATCGGCCAGCGTCGTCGATGAGCGCAGGTCGGAGAGCCAGATAACGGCGTAGATGTCCTCGCCATCGCCGCGATGGATCAGCCCGCGCCACACCCGCTCGCCGGTCAGCTTGCCGAGGTAGGTGTCGAGCACCGTCCGCGCCGTCCGTCGCAGCGCATGGACCTGCAGCAGCCGCGCCAGGATTGGCTGCGTCTCCGCCACCATTTCCAGTTCGCCGGTCCGGAAACCGCCGGGGCGATCGCAGGCGAGGGTCATGGCATTGATCCGCCCGTCGTCGAAGACCAGCGGCATGGCCACATAGTCGGTGGCGCCCATCGCCCCCAGTTCTTCTAGGATGGGAAAGTCGAACGCCGCCTCGGGAATGTCGAGACGCCGCCGCACCGCCCCCGCGCCCTCGAAGATGAGCGCGTAGGGACTCTTCAGGAACATGTCCTGCTTCATCACCGTTAGCGGCGGCCAGAACTCCTCGACCTCATCGGTATCCCGCCGCCACGTGTGACTGAGACCGGCGAGCTGCGGGTGCATGGTGCGCAATGTCGTCCGGAAACGGAACACCGGGATGCCGGCCCGGTTCATCGCCCGGCCGAGCCCGCCGGTGAGCTCGGGCAGGGTCGCAAGCGACCATCCTTCCTGCCACAGCCAGTTGACCAGCGGGTTGTCGGACCTCAGCACCGACACCGAGGGCGCGGGTGGAACGTCGTCGGAGGCGTCCTTCATTATGCCGGCACCGCCATTACCGACGCCGCGACGAGGGCCCGAGTATCAGGCCCCCCAGACGCGGTGCATCGCCGCAGCAATCCCTGATCATCCTGCCACGTACTCTCGCGGGCTTCGGATCCTCCGGCCGAGAACTCTTCCAATCGCCATGGGTGCCCGGTCAGCGCCAGTACTTGCTGCTGTTGTTCCAGAACAGGTGGTCGTTATCCGGGCTCTGCCGCTCGACCGGCGCCGAAAGCCGCGGTCCCGGCGGCGTCCTGCCGTTGACGGAAAACGGCGACGGTTGCTGCCGCTGCGGTGTCGCCGAACTGGGAGCAACCTGGTTGGAATACTGGTCGGTCGGATCGGCCACCGCGACGCCGGAGCCGCCCGCGCTCACCGGCTCCTGGGTAAAGGCGAACGCAGGACCGGCCAGTCCGAGAAAAGCGACCGCCATGATCGCCGACAAAACGCGCGCCATGCTTGGCCTCCGTCTTCGGGATGAGCAACTCACTCGCCTACGATAAGGCAGGCCCTTCCCCTGCCCGCAAGTGCCGTGACCGTGAAGGCGAGACATTATGTAAAGCCGGGTCGCCTTTCCGTCACACCTCGACGAGACGGCCGCCCTCCAGCCGCACCGAGCGGTCCATCCGGGCGGCCAAAGCCGGATTGTGGGTGGCAATGACCGCAGCGAGGCCGGCATCGCGGGCGAGCGCGAGAAACAGGGCGAAGACTTCGTCGGCGGTATCAGGATCGAGATTGCCGGTGGGCTCGTCGGCGAGCACCACCCCCGGCCGGTTGGCCAGCGCCCGGGCAATGGCGACCCGCTGCTGCTCGCCGCCGGAGAGCTGGCCCGGCCGGTGGTCGAGGCGGTCGGCGAGGCCGAGCTCGCCGAGCAGGGCGCGCGCCCGCGCCCGGCCGGCGGCGCGGGGGATGCCGGCGATCATCTGCGGCAACAGCACGTTCTCCTCGGCGGAGAATTCCGGCAGCAGATGGTGATACTGGTAGACAAAGCCGATGCGGGCGCGGCGCAGGG
>JBDHSN010000020.1:0-27818 GCA_039808105.1 Rhodospirillales bacterium | reverse complement strand
ACCTGCTGGCAGATGCGGCTCGACAGCCGCACGGAATCGATCAGGTCCTTGCCCGACATCTCGTAATCGACGCCGAGGGCCACCCAGCGCATCGCCCAGTCGGCCTTCCACTGCAGCTTGCAGCGACCGCCGGTCACCTGCGTCTCCACCCGGGTGCCGTCCTCCTCCTCGTAGACGATGGTGCCGGCGTCGGCATCATGGTGAAGGACCGGCGCCTGCAGCACCTTGCCGGAGCGCGCCGAGACCGGCAGGAACGGGCTGTAGGTGGCGCGACGCTCCGGCCCGAGAGTCGGCAGGATGATCTGCCGGATGGCGTCATAGTGGCGCAGCAGCAGCAGCAGCGCCTGATCGAAGCGGCCGCTGCGGTAGCACTCGGTAGCGCTCAGAAACTCGTAGTCGAAGCCGAAGCCATCGAGGAAGGCCCGCAGCCGGGCGTTGTTGTGGGCGCCGAAGCTGGTGTGGGTGCCGAACGGATCGGGGATGTCGGTCAGCGGCTTGCCGAGATGCTGGCGCAGCATCTCCTGCTGCGGGACGTTGTCCGGTACCTTGCGCAGCCCGTCCATGTCGTCCGAGAAGGCAAACAGCCGGGTCGGGATATCGGACAGCAGCGAGAAGGCGCGGCGCACCATGGTGGTGCGCACCACCTCGCCGAAGGTGCCGATGTGCGGCAGGCCGGAGGGGCCGTAGCCGGTCTCGAACAGCACGTAGCCCTTGCCCGGCGGGCCGCCGCGAAAGCGCTCCAGCAGCGCCCGCGCCTCGACGAATGGCCAGGCGCGGCTCTGCTGCGCCAGCGCGCGCAGCGCCGGGTCGGTCGGGGGAGGATCGGGCAAGGCGGCATCGTTCATCGGAACACTCGGTCGGGATGGGATTGCGGGAAGGGATGAGAGAGGATACGGGGGCTATCATTTCCAGATCGGCCGGCCGGAACCGGGAAGGCCGTAAGCCTGCCATTTGCGACTGACGAGATCGACAACCTCATCGGTCATGCGGATCTTGCGGCCCCACTCGCGCACCGTCTCCGGCTCCCACTTGGTGGTGGCGTCGATGCCGAGCTTGCTGCCGAGGCCGGAGACCGGCGAGGCGAAGTCGAGGTAGTCGATCGGCGTGTTCTCGATCACCGTGATGTCGCGCGCCGGATCTACGTTGGTGGACAGCGCCCAGATCACGTCCTTCCAGTCGCGGGCGCAGATATCGGCGTCCACGACGATGACGAACTTGGTGTACATGAACTGGCGCAGGTAGGACCACACCGCCAGCATCACCCGCTTGGCGTGGCCGGGATAGGCTTTCTTCATCGCCACCACCGCCACCCGGTAGGAGCAGCCCTCCGGCGGCAGCCAGAAATCGACGATCTCGGGAAACTGCTGGCTGAGCAGCGGCACGAAGACGTCGTTCAGCGCCTCGCCGAGAACCGAGGGTTCGTCCGGCGGCCGGCCGGTGAAGGTGGACAGATAGATGGGCTGGCGGCGCATGGTGATCGCCGTCACCCGGAACACCGGGAACGGCTCGACGGCGTTGTAATAGCCGGTATGGTCGCCGTAAGGGCCCTCATCGCCATATTCGTCGAGGGAGACCAACCCCTCCAGCACGATCTCAGCCTCCGCCGGCACCTGCAGTGGTACTGTCTTGCAGTCCACCAGCTCCAACTTGCTGCCGCGCAGCAGCCCGGCAAACTGGTATTCGGACAAGGTATCCGGCACTGGCGTCACCGCCGCAAGGATGGTGCCGGGATCGGCGCCGATGACCGCGGCGGCCGGCAGCGGCTCGGCGCGGCTCCCCTTCCAGCGGGCGTGGTGCTGGGCACCGCCGCGGTGCTTCAGCCAGCGCATGTAGGTGCTGTCGCGGCCGGTGACCTGCATCCGGTAGATGCCGAGGTTGGCGACGTCGCGCTTGTCGCCGCCCTTGCCGGACGATGGCCCTTGCGTGACCACCAGCGGCCAAGTGATCAGTGGCGCCGGCTCGCCCGGCCAGCACGACTGGATTGGCAGCAGGCCGAGGTCGATGTCGGCGCCGGTGAGCACCACCTCCTGGCACGGTGCCGAGCCCACCGCCTTCGGCCGCATCGCCATCACCGTGCGCAGCAGCGGCAGCATGTCGAGGGCCTCGCGCCAGCCGCCGGGCGGCTCCGGCTGGCGCAGGAAGGCGAGCGTCTCGCCCACCTCGCGCAGCCCACCCGGCTCGCGGTTCATGCCCCAGGCCACCCGCTCGACGGTGCCGAACAGGTTGACCAGCACCGGCATGCCGTAGCGCGAGCCGTCGGCGCGGACGACGTTCTCGAACAGCACCGCCGGGCCGCCCTCGGCAAGCAGCCGGGTCTGGATTTCGGTCATCTCCAGCACCGGCGAGACCGGCTCGCGCACCCGCACCAGCCGCCCCTGCCGCTCGAGGCGGGCCATGAACTCACGCAGGGAACGGTAGGGCATCGCGCTGTCTCGTCGTGAAGGGTGGGCGCATCCGAGCGCAGGCGCGGGGCCGGCGTCAAGGACGGAACCGGTATCACCGCCTTGACGCGCGGCCCGCGGCGACCGGCGGCTCAGAGCGCCGCCAGCTGCCGCCGTGCCTCCTCGGCAACCGGCTTCAGCACCTCGGGCGCGACGGACCCGACGAGGCTGTACCCCATGCCGGCATCGGCCCAGGCAAAGCCGCCGACGCTGCCGTGGGTGTGCTGCTCCAGCGGTGCGTCTGCGTCTCTGCGCATCGGGCGGGCGAGCATCACCAGCCGGACACCCCCGCCGTCCTCGTACATGAAAAGGACGGCCGGACCGTGCCCGGTGGCGACGACGCGGCCGCCCACGAAGCGGAAGCCCCGGGCCGCAAGGTCGGGCACCATCACCGGGCGGCTGAAGCGCTTTGAGGCCCACTCCACCAGGGTGGACCGCTGCGCCGTCCCGAGTTCGACCGGCTGCACCCGGTCGGGAGCAAAGACGTCGTAGTTCTCCCCGGCTTCTCGGGCGAGGGCGGCAATACCGGCGGGCATCGGATCGCCGAGAGCGTGCAGCGCCCAGCCTGCCAGCCCGCCGGTACAAAAAATCAGGAGCGCCGCGACGCGGCGCCGCCACGGGGCGAGGCTGGCGCGGCGGTGAGCCTCCACCATCCGCGCCAGATCCATCTCCGCCGGCAGCGGCTCCTCGGCAATCGGGGCGAGCGCCGCCCGCAGGGTGTCCCGTTGCGCCCGGTAGGCATCCACCCGAAGGTCGGTCTCTAGGTGACGGCGGAGGTAGAAGACGACTTCGCCCCGCCGATACTCATCGAGGGCATCGTCGACATAGGCCTGCAGGTCGTCTTCGCTGATCGGGCGGCTGATCACTTGACCCGCCGCAGATAAGGACGGCGCCGGGACCTCACTCCCGGAGCGGTCGCATCGCCATCGAGCATGCGGCGCAGCTTCTCGCGGCCGCGAGCGAGGCGCGACATCACGGTTCCGATCGGCACCGCCAGGACCTCCGCCGTCTCGGCATAGGTGAAATCCTCGACGGCGACGAGCAGAATAACGCTGCGCTGTTCTTCCGGCAGTCCGGCGAGCGCCGCCAGCAGATCGCGCTGCTGCACTCCGTCCCCGTGCATCGGCCGCGGTGCAAAAGCCGGATCGAGCCCCGACCCGGCCGCGTCCCGGCGACCCTGGCGCTGCAGCTGGCGCAGCCGGTTGACGGCCAGATTGTGCAGGATCGCAAACAGCCAGCTGCGTGGCTCGCGGTCCTTGCGCCGCCGATGCCACGTGGCGACGACGCGTTCCAGACAAGTCTGCACCAGATCGTCGGCGGCCGCACGGTCGCGCATCAGCGCCCGGGCATACCGTCGCAGGCCGGGAATCAGGGGCTCGATCTGCAGCAGGATGTCCTTCATCGCATGCTCATCGTCCTCACCGCCGCCTCGCCATCCTGATGTGGACTCGCCACCGGTGCCGCCTCACCCGGCAGCGGCCGGTACCGTCGATGGCAGCGAGAGATCAGAGGACACCTGCGGTGCTGACTCCGTGACGGCCTGCTTCGCCACCGCGCGTGTCCGAAATACTCGCCTACTTCAGGCAAGAGAATTTAGGCGGAAATCGCCCGATTTGCACGCCGAGACTGGCGTGGCATGCTGCGTTGATTCCACCTTCGCTTCGGTAAGGGAGTTAGCGTGGCGCAACGGGCGGGCAGCGCCGATCTGCCCCTGCACACTGGCCGGGTACCGGCCTGGCTCGGCCGACGCATGGCCCGGTTGGGCGCGATCATCACCGAAGCGATCGTCTGGCACTACGGCCGCGACGAGTTTCTGCGGCGACTGTCGCACCCTTTCTGGTTCCAGTCGTTCGGCGCCGTCATGGGAATGGACTGGCACTCGTCCGGCGTGACCACCAGTGTCATCGGCGCGCTGAAACGGGGGCTCGCCCCGCTCTCCGGCGAGCTCGGCATCCACGTCTGCGGCGGTCGCGGCAACCATTCGCGACGAACGCCGCAGGAACTGACAGCCATCGCCGAGCGCGTCGGCCTCGACGGGACGGCGCTGGTCAGTGCCAGCCGGCTGGTCGCCAAGGTTGACAGCGCCGCGGTCCAGGATGGCTTCAGCCTCTACCTGCATGGCTTCGTCGTGACCGACGACGGCCGCTGGGTGGTCGTCCAGCAGGGGATGAGCGCAGCCAACCGGCTTGCCCGCCGCTACCACTGGCTGTCGGAGGGCCTGCGCAGCTTTGTCGAGACCCCGCATAGCGCCATCGACGGACCGAACCAGGGCGAGATCGTCAACCTCACCGATCATCGCGCAGCGGCATCGCGCCATCACCAGCTCGACCTGATCGCCACCCGCGGGCCAGGCGGCATCGTCGCCGCGCTCGCCGCCTGGCAAGCGAAGAAAGCACCGGCACCGGCGGAGCCGCGCGGCCAGCTTTCCCTGCCGCACCTCTCCCTCCCCGTCCGCCACGACGTGCGCCGGCAGGACGTGCTGCTGCGCAGGCTGCACGGCGCGCTGGCAGCCGCGGCAGAGCGTGGTCCGGCGGATTTCGCCGACCTGCTGCTGGTGCCGGGGGTCGGCGCGCGCACGGTGGCAGCGCTGGCGCTGGTGGCCGAGGTCATGCACGGGGCTCCCTGCCGCTTCGCCGACCCGGCCCGCTTCTCCCTCGCCCATGGCGGCAAGGACCGCCATCCCTATCCGGTAGCGGTCGATGTCTACGACAGCACCATCACCGTGTTGAAGGCGGCGGTCGCCAGGGCGAGGCTCGGCAACGACGAGCGGCTGGAGGCGCTGCGCCGGCTGGATGCGCAGGCCCGCCGGCTGGAAGGCAGCGCCGCCGGGCCGTCGCTGCCAGCGTTCATCGGCAGCGAGCGGCAGTCGTCAGCGGCATACGGCGGCCGCAGCATTTTCGGCTGGGAGACGGCGCCGCCGGCAACCGCCCAACCTGGGCAACGGCCCCGCTGACCCGCCGGCCATGCCGCGGCGAAATGGCCGGCAAATCGCCACGCGACCTGCCGAATTTCCGGACGGCGCCGGCAGGCTCAATCGCGGACCGAGCCGGGCAGCCGGGTGCTGGCGTCGATAATCCCCTCGCTGATCTGGTCCAGGGTGAGGCCGCGGACGCGCCGCAAATCCGCACCGCGGAGATCGGCCCCGCGCAGCGCTGCCTCGGTCAGATCGGCGTCATGCAGGTCGGCGCGGTGCAGATCGGCATCGTCGAGACAGGCGCCGCGCAGGTCCGCCCCGTGCAGGTCAGCCTCGTGCAGATCGGCCCACTGCAGATCGGCACTGCGCAGATCCGCTCCATGCAGATCGCAGCGATGCAGATCGGCGCCGAGCAGTTCGCTGCCGCGCAGTGCTGCCGCGTGCAGGTCGGCCCGGTGCAGGTCGGCGTCATTGAGCAGCGCGTCGCTCAGGTCCAGTCGATGGAGGTCGCAACCGTGGAGGTCGGCGCGCTTGCCAGACTCCCAGCCCGAGGCAACCCATTGCTGATGGCGGTCGAGGACCGGAACAAGGTCAGCCGCCTCGATCGTCCGCGCGAGGCCGGCTTCGTCACTCGCATCCCGGTCAATCATCACCCCATCCTCAATTATCGGTTATGTACCCATGCGCCTATTTCAGCACTCGGTGGCCTTGTTTGCCAGCGCAAAAATTGTTCAATCACGGGTCCAGGCGACACCCGATCGGAGGCGCGGGCGGCCCCTGACAGGGCGGCGCGATAATGCTGCAACAGTGTTGTAGGCTCGTGGCGGAAGCCACTGTTGGCTTTGCATGATTCGGCAAAGCATGCTAGAAACTGGCCGTCGTCAAGAGCGTATGAGTTGCAGTCGTCGAAGCGGGTATCACCGTCGGGCCTGCCCCTGAAATCTGGCCGGTTGCTGCCCCTGGGCCGACCTGTCGGAGTGAGGCGCATACCGGACGGCGCGTTGCAACGGGAGCGGTAGCAACGCACGATATCGGCATGGAACCATCCTGTTGACCGACAGGGCGGCCCGGCCATGACTTCAACGGGCGGTCAGCGCACGGGGCGACCGCGTTAATCGCGCGACAACAAAACTGATGAAACGAGCACGGGTCGCTCATCGGTAGCGAGCAAGCCGTGTCCGGTGCCTTCCAACCTGCGCCGTCCATCGCAACAGCATCAACGCAAGCGCGCGGGAGAAGCCATCCGGACAGCTCGCAACAGGTGGGCAGACGCCGACCGACGCCATCGCCTGGCGGAGCACCGGCGATAACGTCATCGGCGCAATGGGAGCAATGATCGAGCTAAGTCAGTTTGAGGGAGTTGGAGAGCATGCGCAGGGGTTGGAGATTTGCGCTTGCCACCTTGTCGATCCTTGTGGTGACAGGGTGTGTCGGTTTTGACCTGAAGGACGCCAAGAGCGTCAAGCCGGGCGGCACGCCGTTCGACCAGGCGTTGTATAAAGAGTATCTGCTGCAATCCGAGTCGGAGTTCAAGCAGGCCAACTATTCGTCGTCCGACCTGTGGGCGAAGAAGGCCATATCGGCGGCCAAGGGGCAGACGCCGAAGCCGTCGCAGGTGAGCGACTGGCGGCTGCCTTCGGCGGTGACGCCGGAGATCACTGCGGCCCGGCAGCGGCTGCAGGCGGCCCTCGACAAGGGCGGCGGCAACGTGGCCCCGAACGAGATGGCGAAGGCACAGGTGGGCTTCGACTGCTGGTGCGAGCAGCAGCGCGTCGAAGAGAACTTCCAGCCTGACGACATCGCGTGGTGCCGCCGGGCGTTCTACGACAACATCGCCAAGGTCGAGGCGGCAACGGCGCCGAAGCCGGTGGCAGCCAAGCCCGAGGCGGTCAAGGACTTCATGGTGTTCTTCGACTGGAACAAGGCGACGCTGACGCCTGAGGCCCGCAAGATCATCAGTGACTCGGTCGCCCAGGCCAAGTCGACGGGAGCCAAGCAGGTCAAGATCGTCGGTCACACCGACACCTCCGGCTCCGCCGCCTACAACCTGCGCCTCTCCGTGCGCCGCGCCGAAGCGGTTCGGGCGGAGATGGTCCGTCTTGGCGTTCCCGCCGCCGCCATCACCATCGAAGGCCGCGGTCAGGAAGATCTGCTGGTGCCGACCGCCGACGGCGTTCGCGAGCCGCAGAACCGTCGCGCCGTCATCTCGTTCCCCAAAGTGGGAGCCAGCCTGACGCCGGCGAGCCGGGAAGTGGCGCTGATCGAACTGGTCCACTAACCGCGCCCTGCCCCCGAGCTTCGTTTCGAGGCGCTGCCTTCCGGCAGCGCCTTTTTTGTACCCCCCGTTCCCGCCAGGGCTGTTGCTGCCGCCGCTGCCAACGGCAAGCGGCGAGCCGTCGTCGTGCATCCGCAAGAAGTCGGCGATGAATGAGCGCTTGCAGCGACGGGAACCGCTGTCCGGGGGAGTGTCAGCCGGCCGCTGCTGTCGCGATCTCGCCCCCGCACCGCCCCCCGAGACAACAGGCGTCTGTTGTGTTGCAAAATTACATTATATATTTCATGCAGTTATGGACAGATTTCCGGCTGCAAGGGGGTGCCGGGCGCGAACCAACGGCATCGCGATAATTTGCCGTTTGAATTTATCGATGCAAACTATTATCTGTTTGTTGTGCGGTGCAGCACACATCGAGCGATGTGAGTTTGTGCCGTGCTTCTTGGACGTTTCCTCCCAAAACTCGGGCCGTCTCGTACGGCCCTTTTTTTTGGGCGGCCGCGGGAGCCCCACCGTCGGGCGGGTCGTTGCGCCACAGCACCGAAGCTCCCTCCGTCCCGGCCGGGGACGGCCTGTCCAGCGGCGCCTCAGCGCGCCAGCAGCAGTTCGCGATCGATCTGACTGAGCGCCTCGATCAGCAGCGTCAGCGCCGCCTTCACCCGCGGCAGGCCGACCGCCGGCGCGATCCGCAGTTCATCCATGTAGAGGGCGCGGTTGACCTCGATCTGCAGGGTGTGAAGCCCCTCCCTCGGCCGTGCGTAGTGGCGGGTGGTGTAGCCCCCCGCATAGGGCACGTTGCGCCGCACGGTGAACCCCTGGCCGCGCAGGGTGTTCTCCGCCAGCGCGGTCACCGCCGGCGCGCACGAGGTCCCATGGCAATCGCCGAGGACGATGTCGAGCCGGCGCAACCCCGGATCCGCATCCATCGGCCCGCCGATCGAGGGCATGGAATGGCAGTCCACCAGCAGGTAGCAGCCGAAGCGCCGCCGCGTCCGCTCCAGCAGGTGCTGCAGGGTGGCGTGGTAGGGAAAGTAGTGGGCCTCGATCCGCCGCCGCGCCTGCTCGAAATCCAGCTTGTGCCGGTAGATTTCCTCGCCGTTGGCAACGACCTTGGCGATGGTCCCCAGCCCGGCGATCACCCGCGGCGATCCGGTGTTGACGAACTCCGGCAGCGGCGTTGCGAACATGCCGGGGTCGAGTTCGAACGGCTCGCGGTTCGGATCGATGTAGACGCGGGGGAAGTGGGCGCGCAGCAGCGGCGCCCCCGTCCCGGGAGCCGCCGCGAACAGCTCATCGACGAAGGCATCCTCGGAGCGGCGCAATGACAACGCCGTCAATCGCGCCTCCGCGATGAACTCCGGCGGATAGTCCTGGCCACTGTGCGGCGATGCGAACACCAGGGGCACCCTGTGCTCAACCGGCTCGACCACCGAATGCGACTGCCGCTGCGCTCTGTCCCCCCCGGCTGGCTGCATGACGGGGTCTTCGTCCGGTGCCACCATCCCTCCGATCAGCAGGCGCACCCCCGCGGGCCATGCCCGCCCGGCCGTGCATCCGCACGCTGTGCGACTTAGGACGATCCGCCCGCGGGAGCAAGGGCGAACCCCGGCGCGACCGCATTGATCCGGGCCAGCAAGAAGGCCACGCCGCCCGACGCGACGCGCGATCGCCGGCTTCCACCCGTGCCGGCGGCACCACTCCCTGCCGACGGTCGGCTCCATCCAGATCGCCGCTGCGCCTCCGACAGGCACGTCCCGGACACCGGCGCGGTCAGCGCCAGCAGCACCCGCCACGGCTGGTTCTCGGTGGCAGGGCCACGCCGGTTGTGCCGCCGGACACCGGCCGATCGACCCCGGCTGGCTGATCGGAACGGCCGCGTGCCATAGCTGGTCGGTATCGAACCGCTAGCGGCGCGGCATTTCCGCGCCGCCGCTGCTTGCGGCATCCTCGGTAGCGCCTGTCCGGACGCTGGGAGGGGATGATGAAGAGAAGCTCTGCCGCTGACGTTGCCGGGGCCCGGCTGACGCCGCTGTTCGAGGCATGGGATGATGTTGCGGCGGTGCTGTCGCGGGGGGCCGGCCCGCTGCTGGACCTCGCCATCCGCCTGTGGCTCGCCCAAATCTTCTTCGTATCGGGCGTCCTCAAGACCGCGAACTGGGACGTCACGGTCTTTCTCTACACCCACGAGCATCCGGTGCCGGGGCTCGACCCTGCCACCGCCGCCGTCCTCGGCACCGGGATCGAGCTGGTCTGCCCGGTGCTGCTGGTGGTCGGGCTGGCGACGCGGCTCGCGGCGATCCCGCTGCTGCTGACGACGCTGTTCCTGCAGCTCGCCTACAAGGAATTGGCCGATCACCTCTACTGGATGATGCTGCTGGGACTGCTCCTGGTGCGCGGTGCCGGCCCCCTGTCGCTTGACCACGTCATCGCCCCGCACCTGGCGCAGTCCGCTGTTCCCTTCGCCGGGTGCCTCAGCCGCGTCGGCCGCTGGCTGCGCCGGAACGCGCTGCCGCCGTGTCAGCTGGCCGTGCGCCTGTCTTTCGCCTGGCTGCTCTGGCACCTCGGCTTTGCCGATGCGCCGCCTGCCGGACAGGCGGCGGGGGCGTTGCTCTGTTCCCTGCTGGCAGCGGGCGCTGCCAGCCGCGCCAGCGCCCTCGGGCTGGCGCTGCTCACGGTAACGACGATGGCTGGCGTCGCTGCCCTCGGCGATCCGGTCCTGCGCCTCTTTGTCCTCGCCACCTTCGTCCTGCACGGCGCCGGTGCCCTGTCGGCGGACCGGGTGCTGGCAGCGCTGGCCCGCCGCCTGTGCCCTGGCCTCGGCGGAGATGCCGGATGGCTGGCCACCGCGCCGCGGGTGGTCGTCGTCGGCGCCGGTTTCGGCGGTCTCGCTGCCGTCCAGGGCCTGCGCCACGCCTGGGCCCGGATCACGCTGATCGACCAGCGCAACTACCACCTGTTCCAGCCCCTGCTCTACCAGGTGGCGACGGCGACGCTGTCGCCGGCGGACATTGCCGTGCCGATCCGCGCGCTGGTGCGCGACCAGCGCAATTGCCAGGTGCTGATGGGCCGGGTGAGCGGCATCAGTGGTGCGGAGCGCACCGTCCTCGTCGGCGAACGCCGCATTCCCTACGACTACCTGGTGCTGGCGACCGGGGCCCGGCACAGCTATTTCGGCAAGGACGACTGGGAGCAGTTTGCTCCGGGGCTCAAGCGGATCGACGATGCCACGGCAATGCGCAGCCGCGTCCTCGCCGCCTTCGAACGCGCCGAGGCGGCCGAAGACGACGCCGAGCGCCGCCGCCTGCTGACCTTCGTGCTGGTCGGCGCCGGCCCCACCGGCGTGGAGCTGGCCGGCGCCATCGCCGAGCTGGCACGACAGAGCCTGCGCGAGGAGTTCCGCAGCGCCGATCCCACCAGCGCCCGCATCATCCTGGTGCAGTCGGGGCCGCGGATTCTGCCCGCCCTGCCGGAAAGCCTGTCCGCCGCTGCCGAGCGGGCGCTGGTTGCCCTCGGCGTGGAAGTGATGACCAACAGCCGGGTCGGCAAGGTGGACGCGGAGGGGGTCGAGATCGGCAATCACCGCATCGCGGCGCGCACGGTGCTGTGGACGGCGGGGGTAATGGCATCGGCGGCCGGGGAATGGCTTGCTGCCGGTTGCGATGCCGCCGGGCGCATCGTCGTCGGACCCGATCTGCGCGTCCCCGGCCGGCCGGAGGTATTCGCCGTCGGCGATACCGCCGCCTGCTTTGGACCCGGCGGCCGGCCCCTTCCCGGCCTTGCCGCCGTCGCCAAACAGCAGGGGCGTTACGTGGCGCGGGTGATCCGTGCCGCCGCGGAGGGGCGTGCGGACCCAGGCCCCTTCCGCTACCGCGACCTGGGCTCGATGGCGACGATCGGCCGCAAGGCCGCCGTTGCCGACCTGCCCGGCCTGCGGCTGAGCGGCAGCCTCGCCTGGTGGCTTTGGGGCCTCGTCCACGTCGCCTTCCTGGTGGATGTGCGCAGCCGGCTGGCGGTGATGTTCGACTGGCTGTGGTCGTACCTGACCTATAACCGCAGCATGCGGCTGATCACCGGCGGCGAAGGCCGCGGCGACTGACGTGCGGCGCGTCACCGTAACCGACGCGGGCGCGCTTTCCGCTTTGACAATGCTTCGGCCGGTTGCATAAACAAGCGTAACCACGGCTGCATCGCAGCCGTGGTTACCTGTAGAAGCAGCGTGGTGCCGGGAGCCGAAGGAGCGGCGGCAGCCAGATGGAGCTTTATCAGGTCAGGTATTTCCTCGCCCTGTGCGAAACCCTGAACTTTACCCGCGCCGCCGAGAAATGCGCCGTCTCGCAGCCGAGCCTGACCCGCGCGATCCAGAATCTCGAGGGCGAGTTCGGTGGACCACTGTTTCACCGCGAGCGCCAGCGCACCCATCTCACCGAGCTGGGGCTGATGATGCAACCCTACTTCGCGCAGGTGTTCAACCAGGCGCAGGCGGCGAAGGACGCCGCGAAGACGTATGCCCGGCTCGACGACATCGCGCTGAAGCTGGGGCTGATGTGCACCATTGGCCCCCACATCCTCGCCGGCTTCCTTGGCGATTTCCGCGATCGCAATCCCGGGGTGGAGCTGCAGCTTCTCGACTCCGACGGCCATGCGCTCAGCGAGATGCTGCTGCAGGGCGCGATCGAGGTGGCGATCTTCGGGGTGCCGGAAGGGATCGACGAGCGGTTGCACGCCCTGCCGCTGTTCGATGAGCGCTTCGTCATTGCCTGCTCATCGGCGCATCATTTTGCCGAAAAGGACGTGATCCGCTGCCAGGATCTGCACGAGGAGCGGTATATCAACCGCTATAACTGCGAATACTATGAATACGCTGGAAATATCCTGCGGAACATGGGCGTCTACGTTAAGGTGGTCATGCGAAGCGAGCGTGACGACTGGGTGCAGGCGATGATCATCGCCGGGCTGGGATTCGGGTTCTTCTCCGAATATTCGGTGACGATGCCGGGCATCCTGGTCAAGCCGCTGATCGAGCCGGATTTCATGCGCCGGATTTACCTGGTCACCGTCCGCGGCCGGCCGCATTCGCCGGCGGTCGGCGCTTTCGTGCGCGCCGCAAGGATGCACAAGTGGCCTGAAAGCGTCTCGCCGCCGCCTGCCGGCACCGAGACGCCGGCGTCTCCCTAACCCAGCCGCGAGAGGCAGCCGATCAACGCCTGCGGATCGACGCGATGGCGCGGATCGGGGTCGAGGAAGGCATAGACGGCAATGCCGTCGCCGTTGATGACGTAGGCGGCCGGCAAGATCAGCCGCGGCGGAAAGATCGGGTCGCACCGGCCGAGGCCGAGCAGCTTGAGCCACACTGAAAGCGGCTGCGGCGGCTGGTAGACGAGGCCGAACAGCGCGGCGAGATGGCCGTCATCGTCGGCGAGCAGCTTGAAGCCAAGGCAGTCCTCCTGCGCCAGCCGGTGCGAGGCCGCTGGCTGGTCCGGCGAGATGGCGACGATGCTCCCCCGATGGCTCTCGATGAGCGGCAGCGCCCCCTGGAGCGCCCGAAGCGAGGCGCGGCACACCGGCGATTCGCTGCCGAGAACGAAGCTGATCACCAGCGGGCCGCGATCGAGCAGGGCGCCGAGGCCAACCGGAGCGCCGGCGGTATCGGCGAGTTCGAAGTCCGGAACCATCTCCCCTGCCTGCACGGCGTTGGCGAGGACGCCGCAGGAGCGCAACCATGCGGTTGCGTCCTGCGGGCTGGCACCCGGAGGGATGACCGGGAGCGGCTCAGCCGGGGCGACAGCAAGCTCCTGACCATTGGCTGCTGCGGTCATCGTTCTGATCCTACCCTGTGCCGCCGACGGCGGCCGCCTTGCCGTGACGGCAATCCCGGATCGCTTTCCGCAGCACCTATGCGGTGCCGCCGCCGAGCCGCCGCGCGATCAGGTGATCGAGGGAAAGCGCACCGGCACCGCGCGTCAGCAGGTAGGCGAGGATCGAGCCCCACAGCAGGTGGTCCGGCCAGTTTTCGGGATAGACGAGCAGCTGGATGACGAGGGTCATGCCGAGCAGCGCCGCAGCGGCGAAGCGGGTGCCGAGCCCCAGCGCCAGCAAGATCGAGCATCCCAGCTCGAGCGCCGTCGCAAGGTAGGCGCCGACGGCTGGCGGCAGGATCGGCAGCATGTACTCCATGTCGAACAGCGCGACGGTGGCGTCCCAACTGGCGATCTTGGTCAGGCCCGATCGCCAGAAGACGGTGGCGACGGCGAGACGGAAGGCGAGCGCCAGCAGCGACGTGGGGAAGCGACCGAGCAGCCGGCGGACCGGATCGACGGCGGTGACGAACAGACGATCGCGTGTGCCGCTGACGTCAGGGGACAGGGTCATGGCCATGATGAGCCTCCTTGTGATCGGTTGGATGAACAGGGCTGATCGAGACGATGAGGCCGCCGTCGACCAGGGCGGCGAGAACGACCGGACTGAAGCCGGCATCGCTGGCGGTACCGGCGACCAGCGCCCGACGCAGGCCGCCGGAGCTGATGAGAGCGGCGAGAAACGCCAGATCCGCTTCGGCAAGGCAGATCCAGCCGACGTCATCGTCGCGGCGGTGCACCAGCAGGCGGGCGGCGCCGGCGTCGAGCGCAATCGGCCGGCACCCGTCGCACGGCTGCTGGTGCCGCTGCCAGATGCGATCGACCGGAAAGCGTGAGGCGACCAGCCGGCAGCAAGGATGCAGGCGGACGTGCACGTCGGCCTCGCCCGCCGCGGCGAGCGCGCTGGCGGCGGCATCGCGCCCCATCGCCGGCGCGTCGGGCGCGTGCCCGGCGCGCTGGATGGCGTATTCCAGCCGGGCGACGCCGGCGAGGTAGGGAAGCGCTGCCGTCCCGGGCAGCGACGCGATGAAGGCGGAGAAAGTATCGCCATAGGCGAAGAGGCAGGGGTCGGCAGGCGGGCTCTCCCGGACATAGCGGCGGGCAGCGGCGGCGAAGAACGGCTCGCCGACCAGTTGCCGGACGACCGGAAAGGCCGCTGCCAGCGCGTCGATCAGGGTGACGCCGTAATGGTTGGCGTAGATGGCGAGGCGCGCCGCGGCGCCGGGGGCGTCGGCGATGATCGACGCCGCTGCCGGCTGCGCATCGCCGACGACGATGGCGGCAGCGAAGTGCCGCTGTAGCTCATGCAGCGACGGCATGGCGCACCTCCGCAGCGGCGTGCTGCCGCCTTGCGTCGGCTGTCGCGGCCTCGCCCAGCAGAACGTCGAGGGGCGGCAGGTTGCTGTCCCATTCGATCAGCGCCGGAGCCGTGGGAAAACGGCGGACGGCGCGCTCGAACAGCTCCCAGACGCCGGTGGCGACGGGGCTGCCGTGATCGTCGATGAGGATGGCAACGCCGTCGGCATCGTTGATGCAGTGCCCGGCGAGATGCAATTCCTGCACCGCGCACGCCGGCAGGGCGTCCAGCCAGGCCTGCGGATCGAGGCCGAGATTCCGGCAGCTCACGTAGACGTTGTTGACGTCGAACAGCAGGGCGCAGCCGGTATGCCCGGCCAACGCCGCCAGAAACTCGGCTTCCGGGATAGTGGAATGGGCGAAGCGCAGGTAGGCGGACGGGTTCTCGATCAGCACCTGCCGGCGCAGCCGCTCCTGCATCCTGTCGATGTTAGCGGCGACGAGGGCGAGGCTCTCCTCGGTATAGGGCAGCGGCAGCAGGTCGTTGAGATAGGTGCCTCCGCTGACCGACCAGGCCAGATGCTCCGAGACCAGCGCCGGGTCGATCCGGGCGGCCAGCCTCGCGAGGCGTTCGAGGTGACGCTGGTCCAGTCCCCCGGCGCTGCCGACGGAGAGGCCGACGCCGTGCAGGCTGATCGGCCAATCGCGGCGCAGGGTCTCAAGCTGTCTCACCGCCGGCCCGCCGCCGAGATAATTCTCGGCGTGCACCTCGAGGAAGCCGACGGCCGGCCGGGTGGCGACGATCTGGGCAAAGTGCGGGCTCCTGAAGCCGATCCCGGTAGCGGCACCGATGGTTCGGGGTCCACAAGAGGCTGCGAAGTTCGCCATGATCGTCGCTCCCGCCTGGGCTGACGCGTGTCAGGACTTCTTCGGCTCGGTGGCACCGCCGACCAGCTTGTCGCAGGTCCCGGCCGGCACGTAGACCCAGGAGTCGGCCTGTGCATCGCGCTTGGCCGTTCCGGCGCAGGACGACCCCATGGTCTGGCAGTCGTTCTTGCCGGCCTTGACCACGCCGTAGCACTTCTCGAACTTGTATTCCGGCTTGGCAGCAGGACCGCTCTGAGCGGAGGCAATACCAGCCAGTGCGAAGGAGCCGACCAGGCTGGAAGCGAGGATCATCGTCGCGGCTTTCATTTGCAGAACTCCTTGGTCTGTTAAGGCGACGTCAGCCATTCCGGCTGACGCAGTCTTTCTGGTGTTTCGCTCGGGACCACCATCGGACCTAGCCTGGACTATCCTGCGATTGCGTCACGGAGTGAAATGCCGCCGCCCTATGGCATCCATAGCCGAGGGCTATGTCGAGGGAGCAAGGCCTCGCGCCCGATAGGCGGCGGTCATGAAGACGAGAGCCACTCGCTATTTTTCTTTCCCGCGCCACCGCGTGATCCTCGGCAGCGCGGGAGACGGCGGAGAAATCCCCGACCGCTCCCGAGCTGATGCGATCAACAGGAGCGCCCCGATGGATGCCGTTGACCTCTCGCTGATGAATGATGTGACGTTGCCGCCGGTGGTCATGCCGGCCTGTCCGATCGAGCGCAAGCTGGTGGGTCAGCGGGCGCTGGTGACCGGCGCCAGCTCCGGGATCGGCCGGGGGATCGCCATCGCGCTGGGCCACGCCGGCGCCGACGTGGTGGTCAACTACGTCAGCGGCCCCGATGATGCCGAGGCGGTGGTCAAGGAGATCGGGCGCTGCGGAGCGAACCGCAGCTACGCCCATCGCTGCGACGTTGCCAACGAGGACGACGTGCGGGAGATGTTCGCGCGGATGCACCGCGAGTTCGGCGGCATTGACATTCTCGTCAACAACGCCGGCCTGCAGCAGGACGCGCCGTTCGAGGAGATGACGCTGGCGCAGTGGAACAAGGTGATCGCCGTCAACCTCACCGGGCAGTTCCTCTGCGCCCGCGAGGCGGTGCGCGAATTCAAACGCCGCGGCGTGCAGCCGGCGATCTCGTGCGCCGCCGGCAAGATCATCTGCATCAGCTCGGTGCACGACGTCATTCCGTGGGCCGGACACGTGAACTATGCCGCCTCCAAGGGCGGCGTCGCGCTGATGATGAAATCGATCGCCCAGGAGGTCGCGCCCTTCCGCATCCGCGTCAACGCCGTCTGCCCCGGCGCCGTGCGCACCCCGATCAACGTTGCCGCCTGGAGCACGCCCGCCGCCTACAGCGAGCTGATGAAGCTGGTGCCGTACAAGCGCATCGGCGAGGTCGACGACATCGCCCGCGCCACCGTCTGGCTCGCCTCGGACGACAGCGACTACATCACCGGCGCCAGCCTTTACGTTGACGGCGGCATGACCCTCTACCCCGGCTTCGAGACCGGCGGCTGACGCCGGGTCGCGGCCGGCGGCGGGTGCACTCAGGATCTGCCGGCAGGTGCCGGAGGCGGCATTCCAGGGAAAGGAGCGGACGATGACCCGATCGATCAGTCTCAGTCGCGATAACCGCCGGCGCGGCCTCGCGGCGGCCGTGCTGGCTGCCCTCGCCCTCACCGGCGCCGCCTCCGCCGACGAGGCGCCGGGCTTCACCGCGACGGACTCGCGCGGCGATGCCAGCGGCCTGCCGGAGGGCGAAACGCCGTGGTGGCCCAGCCGCTATGGGCCCGACGACCAGATCGGCTCGCTGAACGAGATCACCCCGGAGCGCACGATGGCGGCGGTCCGCCTGGTGCGCAGCGGCGAGCGGGTGAGCCTCGGCCGCATCATCGACGAGAACATCCCGGTCTTTCCCGGCCGCTACTGGCGGCAGACGGTCGATCTGTCGGCGCCGGTCACCAACCTGCGGCGGAGCGATGCCCACGGCAAGGGCTGGGGGAAGGAGGAGATCAACTGGATCACCGAGATCCAGGCCGGCACCTTCCAGGTGGGAACCCAGCTCGACTCGATCGGCCACATTCAGATCGGCGACCGCTTCTACAACGGCTGGCGGGTGCGGGATGTGGTCGAAAGCTGGGGGCTGAACCGCTTCGGCACCGAGACCATCCCGCCGATCGTGACCCGCGGCGTTCTCGTCGATGTGGCCGGCGCCAAGGGCGTCGCGATGCTGGAGCCCGGCTACGCCATCACCATCGCCGATGTGGAGGCGGCGCTGGCCCGCCAGCAAGTGACGATCAGCGCCGGCGACGTCGTCCTCATCCACACCGGCTGGGGCGGCTTGTGGAGCAAGGACAATGCCCGCTTCCTTTCCGGTGAACCGGGGCCCGGGCTCGAGCTGGTCCACTGGCTCTACGCCAGGCGCATCGCCGCCATCGGCACCGACTCATGGAGCATCGGGCCGGTGCCGGGTGAAGACCCGGAGCGGCCGTTCGTGGTGCCGCAGACGATGTACGTCAAGCTCGGCCTGTTCGGCTTCGAGAACCTCGCGACCGAGGCGCTGGCCGGGCGCGGCATCTCCGAGTTCCTGTTCGTCAACACCCAGGCGCGCACGCGGGGCTCCACCGCCGCCTTCGTCGCCCCCGCCGCGGTGTTCTGAACCCCGCCTTCGCTCCGGGTAACAGGATGCCGCCGGTGCGGGCCGCTGCCCGGCCGTAGGGTGCCGGTGAGCGCAGCGAACCGCACCGGCTCCCCCCTCCCCCGCTTCAGGCTTGCCGTCTCGCAGCGGATTGCCCGCGATCCGCCTCGCCGGCGGTGTGCGTCGTTCTCGACCAGCGGCCGGCCGTCGTCCGCCTCCACGGGGTGCGGCGCGATGGAGGCGGGGATGACCGGAGGTAATGGTGCGGTTCGCTGCGCTCACCGGCATCCTACCGCATCGATGGGACGGCTTCCGTATCGGGGGTGCTGGCGGCTGCGGCGATGCGGCCGGTGAGATGATCGCCCATGCGCAAGCCCCAGGCGTAGATGGTCAGCGCCGGGTTGACCCGGCTGGAGCGCGGCAGGATGCTGCCGTCGCCGACGTAGATCCCCTCCAGGCCGTACACCTTGCCGTCGGCATCGACCACCGAGCTGGCGGGATCGGCGCCGGTGACGAGGCTGCCCAGCGCGTGGGCGGTACCGGCCATGCCGGTGTAGCGATCGACGCCGAGCAGGCCGGCGCGGATCAGCCGGGCGGTGAAGGCGCGGACCAGGGTGCGGTGCTCGCTTGCCGCCGGCCGCAGGCGGCGGAGATCGTAGTCCATCATCGGCATGCCGCCCTCGCCGCCGGAGACGATGCGGTTCGCCGCAGCGGATCCATCCTCGGTCGTGGCGAAAAAGCCGATGGCGCGCTGGCCGAGGGCCCGCGACAAGAACGCCGGCACCGCTGCCGGCAGCTGCGTGCCGAGGATTTCGCCGTCGATCCAGCCGAGGCACTGCACCGTCGAATGCGGAAATGCCGCGTTGAACAGGATCGCCGTCTTGCGCAGCACGTCGTCGTTGCGGACGCGGGAGAACCCGAGAATGGCGCTGTTGATGTGGAACTTGAAGTTTGCCCCCACGGCGGCGGCGCACGGCAGCGAGCGATCGAGCCCGGTCGCCGCCAGATGGTCGTGCAGGATGCGCGGCGAGGCCATCGCGCCCGCTGCCAGCACCACCACCCGCGCCCGGTAGCGGCTGCCGTCGGCACAGGCGACGCCGGTGATCGCCGCCGGATCGTCGCGGTCGTGCAGCAGCGCCGAGACGGTCTTGCCGGTCAGCAGGGTGAAGCCCGGCAGCTCGCGCAACGGCCGGATCAGGTTCACTTCCGCGTCCGACTTGTAGCCGCAGACCGAGGCGAAGCCGTCGAAATGCTTGGCCTCCTGCTCGTCGCCGAGAATCTCCGGCTTCAGCCCCAGCGGCAGCGGCTCCGGCCGCCACGCCGGATCGGCGGCGACGATGCGGTCCAGCAGCGCCTGCAGCCCCGGCTCGTTGGCGAAGCGACGGATGCCCAGCAGCCCCTCCGCCTCGTCGTAATAGGGGGCGAGGTCGTCGTAGCGGATCGGCCAGCCGAGGCACTGGTGACCTTTATCGGCGCCGAACTCGTGCGGCGAGAAGCGCAGCAGGGCGGCGCCGTACCATTTGGTCTTGCCGCCGACGTTGTAGAACTCGCCGGGAACGAAGACCTTGCCGCGGCCGTCGGTCCACGGCTCGCTGTTCTTGAAGCGGCCTTCCCGGAAAACCTGGCGGACGTCGAGGGTCGAGCGGTCGCGAGGCAGCTCGTCGCCTTTTTCCAGCAGCAGCACGCGCCGGCCGTTCATCGCCAGCTTGTAGCTGACCGCAGCGCCGCCGGCGCCGGAGCCGACGACGATCGCATCATAGAGCTCACTCATCATCCAGGCCTCCGCTCTCGGCTCGGCAAAGCCGCAGCCAGGGTATCGAGGGGGACTTGCGCAGCTGCCGCGGCCGGCGTGTAGCCGCAGTGGATGCAGCGATAGGCGGCGTCGTGGTTGAGCTTGGCGCAGAACACCCGACGGGTGCGGCGCGCGAGGCGCAGCGCTTCCACTGCCAGCTGCATGCCGAGAACCGGCGCCGTGAAGTAGATCCACAGATGCTGCCAGAGCAGCGCCGGCAGCGCCGAGGCGAGACTGCGCGCCGGATTGAGGCTCATGCCGGAGAGCGGCGCCAGCACCGCGATGTAGGCGGCGACCATGACGCCGGCGAACAGGCCGATGAACGGCATCAGCCGCTCGCGGGTGAGCGCACTCAGCACCATCAGCATGATGCCGAACGACATTGCCGCTTCGGTCAGCCACGCCGCGGCTGCGCCCGCTGCTCCCGGCCGGGTGTTGACGAAATCCACCGGCGGCAGGGCGAAGGCATTGCCGAGCAGCGCCCAGACCGCCAGCACGCCGGCAGCGCCGCCGGCGAACTGGGCGAGGATGTAGAATGCCGCATCAAGCGGGCGGATCCGGCCGAGACGCAGGAACGTCAGGGTCACCGCCGGATTGAAATGGGCGCCCGACTGCTTGCCCCACGGCGAGTAGATCAGGGCGATGGCAGTGAGACCCATCGCCGTGCCGATGGCGAGCCGCCGCAGGCCGGTGTCCGCGATCGCGTGACGGACGAAGGAGCCCGGATGCTCCACCAAGGTCGTCACCAGCCCGGCCGAGACCATGAACGCGCCGAGGCCAACGGCTTCCATTGCGTATTCCGGCCAGTGCCGGCGCAGGGTTGCGCCGATGCCGGGCGATGCTGCTGCCACGGCTCCCTCCGCCTTTCGCCTTCCGATCGCCTGTCCCGATTGTGCCGTTGGTCCGGTGTGCCCGGGAAATGCCGAGCGGTTATGGAGTCGATAGCGGCCGCATCGGCACTGCCGACGAGCCTGATACGCGCCCGCTATCGTCACTATCGCTCCTCGATATTTCCGGGCGGGGCGGCGGCCAGCGATGATGCTGACGGTGGGACAGCGGCACGCGGCAGGGGCCGCTGCCGAAATCGAGGAGAGACGAGCGATGAGCGACGGCCGACCCCTCAATGCGGAACGCCAGCGGCTCGAGAACCAGCGGGCCGGCCGGCAGAACTGGCGGCTGTGGGGCCCCTACCTTTCCGAGCGGGCATGGGGGACGGTACGCGAGGATTACAGCGGCGGCGGCGATGCCTGGGACTTCCTGCCGCATGACCATGCCCGCTCCCGCGCCTACCGGTGGAGCGAGGACGGGCTCGGCGGCATCTCCGACGAAAACCAGTTCCTCTGTCTCGGCCTCGCCCTCTGGAACGGTCGCGATCCGTTCCTGAAGGAACGCGCCTTCGGGCTAACCGGCCCCCAGGGCAATCGCGGCGAGGACGTCAAGGAGTACTACTTCTACGTCGACGCCACGCCGACGCACAGCTGGCTCCGCTACCGCTACAAGTATCCGCAAGCGGCCTATCCGTACGAACGGCTGGTGACGGAGAATGCGCAGCGCGACCGCCACGCGCCGCCGTTCAATCTCGCCGATGCCGGCGTCCTCGACGGCGGACGATACTTCGATGTCGAGATGATCTACAGCAAGGCGGCGCCGGAGGAAATCCACCTGCGCATCGTCGCCCACAACCGCGGGCCGGACGCCGCCGATCTGCATCTGCTGCCCACCTTGTGGTTCCGCAACACGTGGTCGTGGAGCGAAGGCTCGCCCCGGCCGCAGCTCGCCGCGGCGGACGCCCCGGCGGCCAGCGCCTGGGCGGTGCATGCCGGGCATGCGGAGCTCGGCACCTATCATCTCTACGGCCGGCAGCGCGCCCGCCTGCTGTTCACCGAGAACGACAGCAACAGCGAGCGGTTGTGGCGGATCCCGAACCCGTCGCCCTTCGTCAAGGACGGCATCCACCGCTACGTCGTCGATGGCGAGATGGGTGCGGTCAATCCGGCGAACGCGGGGACGAAGGTTGCCGCCTGGCACCGGTTCAGCCTTTCGCCGGGACAGTCCGTGCGCCTCGATCTGGTGCTGTCGGCCCGGCCGCTGGCCGATCCGTTCGCCCGCACCGAGGTGGTGTTCGCCAGCCGGCAGGGGGAAGCCAACGTCTTCTTCGACGAACTGCTGCCGGAGGCGAGCCCGGAGGATCACCGCATCATGCGCCAGGCGCTCGCCGGGATGATCTGGTGCAAGCAGTTCTTTCACTACGACGTCGAACGCTGGCTGAAGGGCGACCGGGTGGCGCCTCCCGACAGTCGCCGGCTCGGCCGCAACCGGCAGTGGAAGCATCTGAAGGCCGGCGATGTGATCTCGATGCCCGACAGCTGGGAATATCCGTGGTTTGCCGCCTGGGACCTGGCGTTCCACTGCGGCGCGCTGGCGCTGGTCGACGTCGACTTTGCCAAGGAGCAGATCGAACTGATGCTGTGCGATCGCTACCTGCATCCGAACGGCCAGATCCCCGCGTACGAATGGAACTTCGGCGACGTCAACCCGCCGGTGCACGCGCTGGGAGCGCTCAAGGTGTTCCGCGCCGAGCGGGTGCAGCGGGAAAAAGGCGACCGCGGCTTCCTGCAGCGGGTGTTCCACAAGCTGCTGCTGAACTACGCCTGGTGGATCAACCGCAAGGACGCCGACGGCCATAACGTCTTCGAAGGCGGCTTTCTCGGCCTCGACAACATCTCGGTCGTCGATCGCTCGCAGCCGCTGCCGCCCGGCTACAGCCTCAAGCAGGCCGACGCCACCGGCTGGGTGGCGATGTTCGCGCTGAACATGACGGTCATCGCCCTGGAGCTGGCGATCACCGATCCCGACTACGAGAACATCGCCCTGCAAACCTACGAGCAGTTCCTGGCCATCGCCAATGCCATCGGCGGCCACAGCAGCGGCGGCGTCTCGCTCTGGGATGACGACGCGGGGTTCTTCAAGGACCTGATCTTCACCCCCGACGGTGGCTATCACCGCATCGACGTCTACTCGATGGTCGGCCTCATTCCGCTGTTCGCCACCGAAGTGATCGACGCGCGGCTGCTCGCCAACGTGCCGCGCTTCCGCGAACGGCTGCGCCAGCACAAGGGCGGCATGTTCCGCGGCAATGCCGTGTGCCTGTGTCCCGACTGGGAGAACGAGCGCGGCGAGCACCTGCTCGCTCTCGTCGACCACACCATGCTGCCGCGCATCCTGCAGCACCTGCTGAGCGAGGACGAGTTCCTGTCGCCCTACGGCGTCCGCAGCGTCAGCCGCATCCACGCCGCGCACCGCGATCTCGGCGAGCTGCCCGGCATCGGCGCAGCGATGATCGAGTACGTGCCGGGCGAATCGAACTCGCCGCTATTCGGTGGCAACTCCAACTGGCGCGGGCCGATCTGGATGCCGGTGAACTTCACGCTGATCCAGTCGATCGAGAAGTTCCATCGCTTCCTCGGCGACAACTTCCGCATCGCCGTCCCCTGCCTCGGCGGCCGCGAGCTCAGCCTGCGCGAAATCTCCGTGCTCATCGCCGAGCGCCTCGTCGATATCTACCGCCGCGATGCGCGGGGGCGGATACCGGCGCTGCAGGGCCAGCCGCTTTTCGCCAGCGATCCGCAATGGCAGGACCTGCTGCTGTTCTACGAGTATTTCCACGCCGATACTGGGCAAGGCCTGGGCGCCGCCCACCAGACCGGCTGGACCGGACTGATCGCCAATCTCGTCGCCCGCCGCTACCGCCGACAGATCCCGCAGTACTGGCAACACCGGCCCGCCGGCCGCCCCGCGGAGGACGACCGGGCTCTGACCGCCGCACGGGGATGAGGCAGGGAACAGGAGACGGCGCCGGACCCCGTCCTCGCCACGGACGTGCTCCGGCCCCTGAGCTTCGCGGTCGCAGGCGAGGAGCGGGTCATGCCCGAACCCTCTTCCGAATGCCACCCCAACGCCAGCCCGGCGGGCCACCGCATCTGCGGAAGCAGACGAACCCTTTGATTTAATTGGCGCGCCCGAGAGGACTCGAACCCCTAACCTTCTGATCCGTAGTCAGATGCTCTATCCATTGAGCTACGGGCGCAGCGCCCGGCCGGCGGCCGGCGCGAGAGACGGCGAACCTAGCGCATCACACCCGGCCGCCGCAACAACAGTTCGCTGGTTCCCCGCAAACCGCACCGCCACCACCGCCACCACCGCACCGGTCCGTTTGTGCGCCACGCGCACCGCGCGGCTTGGCGCGGTTGCGACACAGCAGCCCGCCCCGTCGCCGGACCAGTCTTTCCCGGCAACCCGCGAGGAATGCCGGTGCGGGCGGCGCCGCACCGGCGGGCGATCCGGCCCGTCGGCCTTTACGATGCGGCGGCGAGCGGGCCTTCCATCGGGCGGGGGCGGCGGATGCGCGCGAGATGGCGGGTACATACCGCCCGCAGGTCGCGCCACGTCGCCTCGGTGAGCGCGGCGACGATCTCCTTCTCGTCCGCGGTCAGCAGCTGCTTGCCGTATTCGTTGATGCGGCTGATGTCGCGGTTCTTGACGTGCGCCACCTGCGGCAGGGCCTCGCCACCGGCCGCCTTCTTCGCCGTCGCCTTTGCCGCGTAGCTGGCGGTGATGGCGCGCTCGACGCGCTCGCTCCACGGCAGCTCGCACAGGCTGTAGAGGTCGCGGTAGCTGCCCACCGGGTCGTCGACAATGTCCTGGACATTAATCAGGTGCAGCCGGTCGGTCTCGTTCGCCCACGCCAGCAGGCGTTTGTAGACCATCGCCCAGATCATCGCTCCCCGTACCGCCGGGGTCCACGCCGACGGCTCGATGCCGGCCTGCGGGATATCGGCAGCCCACCCCTTCTCACGGAAGGCGGCCATCAGGCCATCAACATCCGGCTGCCAGTTCAGCCGCTTGTAGCTGGCGGCGACGGCATTGGGCGGCCGCACCGTGGCCACGGTGGTGACGCCGTGGCGCACCGCGACATCGCGCGACGCGAACACCGCCATCGGGTCCTTCCAGACGATGGTCTGCAGCAGCGGATTCAGGCGGCAGAGGATGTAGGAGAGGTTGGAGCGGCTGCCGACGAAGGTCTTGGCGATGGACTTCATCGCCGTGTCTTCCGGCCTTCGCCCGGTCTTGATCTGCAGGTCGAGCTTGCGGATGCGCTCGACGATGTCGTCGAGCTGCGCCTCGGTGAAGCCGCAGGCCCCCGGCATCTCGAAGGGCCGCTGGATCTCGCGGATGCCGGAGCGGTAGTTGAACGGCTCGTAGAGCAAACCCGCCGAGCGCGGCAACGCCAGGTTGTAGCCGACCGCAGTCGTGCCCGAGCGCGGCGCCCCGGTGATCAGCAGCAAGCGCATCGCGAGCCCCTTACCCGTTATGGTCCACGGTAGCCGTGGATGGCGCTGACATCAGCGACTGGCAAGGCGCGCACCAGGACATTGTGCCGCGTCCTTGCCACCCATTCCCGCCGGCACGCCACCGCATCATGCCGCGACGCACAGCCGGCTTCTGCACCCAGAATCCACCCTGCAGCAATTGACGAAAGTCCGGAACAGATGGCGCACAGCCGGGCCGGGACAGCCCGGCCAGGGCCGCACGCCTAGGCGCTCGCAGCCCTGGCGATGCGCCGCTTCAGCCGGCGCAGTTCCGGCGTCAATGCGGCGCTCTTGGCCTTGCGCAGGAACGCATCGATGCCGCCCTTGTGCTCGATCGTCCTGAGGCCGTTGGTCGAGACGCGCAGGCGCACCGGACGGCCGAGGGCGTCGCTCATCACCGACGTTTCCTGCAGGTTGGGCAGGAAACGTCGCCGGGTCTTGTTGTTGGCGTGACTGACATTATTGCCACTCATCACACCCTTGCCGGTGATCGGGCAGCGGCGTGCCATAGGTCGTCAATCTCCATTGATAGAGCAACGGGAGCAACCCGTTCGCTTTCCCAAGCAACTGTGTAGACAATCGGGCGGCGCCGGTCAAGCACCGGCACCGCCGCGGCAACGGCATCAGCGGCCGCCTGTGTCGCTCAGGCCGCCATCTTGCGCTGGAGATTCTCGTCCAGCTTGTCGAGGAACTGTTCCGTCGTCATCCACGGCTGATCGGGGCCGATCAGGATGGCGAGATCCTTGGTCATCGCGCCGCTCTCGACGGTCTCGACGCACACTTCCTCGAGCTTGCGGGCGAATTCGGCCACCTCGGGCGTTCCGTCGAACTGGCCCCGGTAGTGTAAACCGCGCGTCCAGGCGAAGATCGAGGCAATCGGGTTGGTCGAGGTCGGCCGGCCCTTCTGGTGCTCGCGGAAGTGACGGGTGACGGTGCCGTGGGCGGCTTCCGCCTCCACCGTCTTGCCGTCCGGGGTCAGCAGCACCGAGGTCATCAGCCCGAGCGAGCCGAAGCCCTGAGCCACCGAATCCGACTGCACGTCGCCGTCGTAGTTCTTGCAGGCCCAGACGAAGCCGCCTTCCCACTTCAGCGCCGATGCCACCATGTCGTCGATCAGCCGGTGCTCGTAGACGATCCCCTTGGCGGTGAAGCGGTCCTTGAACTCACCTTCGTAGATCTCGGCGAACAGATCCTTGAAGCGGCCGTCGTAGGCCTTGAGGATGGTGTTCTTGGTGGAGAGGTACACCGACCAGCCGAGGTCGAGGCCGTAATTCAAGCAGGCCCGGGCGAAGCCGCGGATCGACTCATCGAGGTTGTACATGGCCATGGCGACGCCGCCGCCGGGGAAGGCGAAGACCTCCTGCTCGATCGGCGCCCCGCCGTCCGCCGGACTGAAGCGGATGGTCAGCTTGCCCTTGCCCGGCACGACGAAGTCGGTTGCCCGGTACTGGTCGCCGAAGGCGTGACGGCCGATGACGATCGGCTTGGTCCAGCCCGGCACCAGCCGGGGAACGTTGCGGCAGATGATCGGCTGCCGGAACACGGTGCCGCCGAGGATATTGCGGATGGTGCCGTTCGGCGACTTCCACATCTTCTTCAGCCCGAACTCCTTCACCCGCGCCTCGTCCGGGGTGATGGTGGCGCACTTGACGCCGACGCCGTGCTCCTTGATGGCGTTGGCGGCGTCGATCGTCACCTGATCGTCGGTGGCGTCGCGATGCTCCATTCCCAGGTCGAAGTAGCGGATGTCGATGTCGAGATACGGCAGGATCAGCTTGTCCTTGATCTTCGACCAGATCACCCGGGTCATTTCGTCGCCATCGAGATCGACGACGGGCTTCGCCACCTTGATCTTCTGCATCCCTCTCCCTCTTGCGTGAGCGTTATCGCCCGGTTAGCCCGCCAAGCTGCTCCCCGTGGCCTGCGAAGGACTCGCACGGCGGCGAACCGTACGCGCGCCGCCCCGGTTTGGCAAGATCACCGCAAGCTTCACCACCAGCGCAAACCGCCGTCACCGGCGGGCGCTTCCGACATGGCAAGCTCTAAGTCTCTGGAAGCTTTGGTGGAGCCGAGGGGAGTCGAACCCCTGACCTCCGCAATGCCATTGCGGCGCTCTCCCAACTGAGCTACGGCCCCGATCTCTTGGCAACCCAGGGCGGGCTGCCCGCCCGGCTGTGGCAGCGCGGGCGAGGCGGCAATCTAATGAACCACCGGTGCGGCGGGCAAGGGAAAAACTCCGGCGCCTCGCCCACCGGGCCGAGGACAACCGCTACGGCTTATCCTCGTTCTCGTCGTCGACGTGCTCCATCACCTCGCCGATGTCGTCGTCGTCCTCGCCCAGCTCGGAGGTGTCCTCCATCAGCT
>JBDHSN010000019.1:0-27954 GCA_039808105.1 Rhodospirillales bacterium | reverse complement strand
CGGCCAGCGGCACGATCGCCGTCCAGCCGTCCTGCCGCGGAAACAGCAGGGCGCCGAGGCGCAGGCCGAGGGGGGTGCGGATGACGTCTTCCCAGGTGACCGGGTCCGCCGTCCGGCTCCAGGCCACGGCATCGACGAACGGGGCGAACAGCTCCGGCCGGAACGGCAGCCCCTGCTGCGCCTCGGCGAGTGCCGCCTGCAGCCGGCCGCTGTCCGGCAGCATCGCCTGTCGCACCCGCTGCGTCGCGATGCTGGGGAGATAGCGCGAGGGCGCATCGAAGCCGGCAAGAGCGCCGGCCCGCCCCGCCTCGTCCAGGCGGCCGGCGATGCGCTCGCTCCTCTCCAGCGCGGCTTGCGCGTCGGCGGCGCGGATCACGATCATCTGCCCCGGCTCCGGTGCCTGCAGATCGGCGCGCAGGGCGGCGTCGCGGGCGAGGATGGCGGGCGGCACCGGGCTCAGCCCGGCGACATCGCTCTGCCAGCGCGGCGGCGCCACCAGCAGCAGCGAAAGGACTGCCGGGATGAGCACGGCAAGGCAGACGGCCACCCGGACGGCGACGCCGGGGTTGTCGAGAAAGGGCGCCCGCCACAGCGCCGATACTTCCGGCGGCCGCCACGCCGCCGGCAGCAGGTTCGGCAGTACCAAGCGGGTGAAGGCCAGCGTCGTCGCGAGGCCGACCACCGAGAACAGCGCCAGCTGGGTGAGGCTTGGAAAGCTGCGGCTGACCATCGGCAGATAGCCGATCATCGTCGTCGCGGCGCACAGCAGCAGCATCGGCCAGATCCGGCGCAGCGTCGCCAGAGCCACCTCGCCGCGGTTCATCCGGCTGAGCAGGTGGATCGGATAGTCGACCGACAGGCCGAGCAGCGTGCAGCCGAAGCCGAGGGTAATCGCGTGGATGCTGCCGAACGACAGCTGCACCGCGGCGATGGCCGCCAGGATCGCGCTCAGCGGCGCCAAAAGGTTGAGCAGCACGATCCGTGGCGAGCGGTAGGCGAGGGTCAGCAGCAGCAGCACGAGGATGGTTGCGGCGGCGCTGAGCCACTCCGCCTCGTGGCGTATGGTCCCCGCCGTCAGGCTGGCGATGACGCCGGGGCCGGTCGCCAGCAGGCTCAGCTCGCCGGCTGGAGCCACGCCGGCGAAAGCCGCGTCGATCGCCGCGAGGGCGGCCGCCTGTGCCTGCGTGTCGAGCCCGCTGGCGCGGGTTTCCGCCAGCAGCAGCGCCCGCTCGCCGCCGGGGGAGAACCAGACGCCCAGCCGCGTTTCCGGCTGCCGGTAGCCGCCAAGCCAGCGGCGCAGCAGCGGCAGCAGCTCGCCGGTGGGATCCTGTGCCAGCAGCTGCTTGCTGAGCGGCGATGCCGGCGACTGCAACTCGCGCAGCCGCTGCTGCAGGGCGGCGCGCAGGCCCTCGGCGGTGAAGGTGCCGGCGTCCAGGCGGTCGCTGAACAGGTAGCGCCGGGCGAACAGCGCCTGCTGCTCATCCGCCCCCGGCTGCTCGGCGCCGTTGACGATGCGGACGAACAGGCCAGTGCCGCGCAGCGCCGCGGCCAGCCGCTGGCTCGCCTGCGCCCGCGCTTCCGCGCTGCCGCCTTCCAGGCCGATGAGCACGATGCGGCCGGCGGCGCTGGCGTAAAGATCGTCCAGCAGCTCGGCGGCGGCGCTGTTGCGCGGCAGGAACTGCGCGACGTCGGAGGTCAGGGAGGTGCGGAACAGCGCCACCCAGGCGCACGCCAGCACGAAACCGAGCCAGATCAGGATGACGAGGCCGCGCCGCCGCACGCGCTACTCCGCCGCCGGCGTGATCGTCATCTCGGAGACATCGCCGTCGGCGTCCCGGGTCTCGACGGCGAGGATGCCGGCGCCGCTGCCGCCGATCAGCACCTGAGCGACATGGCGGCGGACGTCCTCGTCGCGCGGCTCGAGGCGCAGGGTCCACCCTTCCGCCTGTCCGGAAAGCGTGATCCGGCAGTAGCTGCTGAGCGCGGCGAGATCGCCGGCGAGGGTGGCGCGCAGCGAGTCGGCGAGCACCCGCAGCGGCCGGTAGCGATCGAGATCGACCTCCTCGCGCGGCCGGCCGGGGATCTGGACGAACAGGCGCCCGCCCGCCACCTCGTAGCTCTCCGGGAACGGCTGCAGCACCTGCTTCAGCAGGTAGTCGGGGGCGCGGTAGCGCAGGATGCCGGACGACAGCAGCGGGCTCTGCAGAACCGACAGCGTCTTGCGCTCGATGAAGGTGGAATCCACCTGCCTGACCGCCGCCAGCCGCGCCATCAGCGCCTCGACCGTCCAGCCCGGCTCGGCCGCTGGCGCTGCCGGTGGCAGAGCCAGCACCAGCGCGAGCACCAGCCACGCCCGGCGCCCGCTCATGCCGGCGTCCGCGCGGTGAAGACGAGCATCAGCCGGGCCTGCGCCAGCAGCGTGGAGCCGGCGTCGATGCGGCATTGGTAGACGGCGCTGCCGGCATCACCCATGACCAGCTCGGCTGTCACCCGCAGGTCATCGGCGATGCGGTCGAGCCGCTCGACCTGCAGGACGCCGTCCCTGATGGCGCCGAGGTAGGCCAGCGCCGGCCGCTCGCCCCGCCGTCCCGCCAGCAGGCCGCCGTGCACGGCGGCGGCCTGCGCGCCGTACTCGAAGGCGTGCAGGCCGGCAAGCCTGCCGTCGCGGCGCAGTGGGTTTGCCGGGCTGCGGTGGGAGGCGGCGATGCAGACGATCGCGCGTTCGTCCCAGGTCTCCACCGCCGCGATCAGGCACATTTCGCCCTGGTGCGGGACAAGGCGGCGGATTTCCGGGGTGCCGAGGAGCATGGGGGCGTGTTTTACGCCAGCCGCGCCGGCAAGGCCAAGGCATGAGCGCCCCACCAGGGTGTACAGCGCGGTCATGAGATGCGGGCGAGGCTCCTGCTGTTGCCGGTCCACCGCGACCAGGTGCGGCCGACGCGGTACCAGTGCAGGAAGAAGGCTTCGCGGACCAGCCGCAGCAGGGTGCCGGGAGTATGCGTCAGCCGGTCTTCGGCCGGGCAGGGAACCGGCTTCAGGCCGAACCCTTCGGCCATCGCGAGGCTGCGCGCCAAGTGGTAGCGGCTGGTGATCAGGATGACCGGGGCGCTGCTGCCGCCCAGCTTCGCCCGCGCGTTGCGCAGGTTCTCGAGGGTATGTACCGAGTCCTCCTCGACGAGGACGGCCTTGGCCGGCAGCCCGCGGCCGATCAGGAAATGCCGGCCCTGTTCCGCCTCGCTGAGCGGGCCGGCACGATCGGTCCGGCCGCCCAGCACCAGGATGCGCCGGATATGCCCGCGCTGATAGAGGCTGTCCGCCCGCAGCAGCCGGCCGGCGAACTCCGGCGAGACGGCCTGCCCGTGCAGGCGGAAGCCGAGGACGAGGGCGGTATCGGCGGAAGCGGGCAGGGGCGGCGCGGCTCGGGCGGCCTCGCGCACCTCGCGCAGCACCCAGGCCAGCGTGATCCCCGCCGAGGCGAGGATGACGAGGGTAGAGAGCGCGAGGGTGACGAGACCGTCCGCGCCGACCGTGGGCCGGAGGCGCCGGCCCGCCCGGCCGGGCGCTGGAATACCGAAGAGGCTCCGGCTCATCGCGTCGATCTCAAGTCCTCGCCCCAGAAGTCGTAGAAGTTGAACCAGTTGTCGGGGGCGAGCCGGGTGTAGTGCTCCAGCCGGTCGGCGTAGCGCTGCGCCATCGCCTGGATGTCCGCCGCGGAGGCGCGCTTTCTGCCGTCCGCCGGGGCGGCGAGGTGCTCGAAATGCACGTCGTAGCGGTTGTCGCCGCGGTAGAGCGCGAACACCAGGATGATCGGCGCGCCGGTCGCCGCGGCCAGCAGCAGCGGGCCGGTGGGGATGGGCGCCTGCCCGCCAAGAAAGCGGCAGCGCACCGCCTTGCCGTCGGCGAGCACGCGGTCGCCCAGCATGCCGATCAGATAGCCCTCGTCGAGCCGTTCCTTCACCTCCAGCAAGGTCGAAGGTCCGCGCAGGGGAATGATCGTCTCGGCGATCTCGCGGTTGCGGGCGTTCAGGAAACGGGTGATGTGCGGGTTGTGATCGACATCCATCAGCACCTTGAGCGGGAAGTGGCGATGAATCACCCCCAGCGCCCGCAGCATCTCGAAGCTGCCGAGGTGGGAGCCGAGCAGGATGCAGCCGCGGCCGGCGGCGATCTGGTCCAGGACGATCTCGCCGTTGTGCACCGAGATGGCGAAGCGGTCGAGCTGCCCTGCCAGCAGGAACAGGCGGTCGAGGATGGTCGCCGAGAAGCAGTGGAAGTGGCGAAAGCCGTCGCGCCAGCCCGGCGGCCGGGGCAGCACCCGCCGCAGGAACAGGCGGGAGCCGCGTCGCGCGGCGTGCGCCGTCAGCAGGAAATAGAGCGCGATGGGATAGAGCAGCAGGCGGCCTGCCCGGCGGCCGACGACGGTGGCGATCCAGGTGATCAGCGCCAGCGCCGCCGTCGACCCCCGCTCGGGAAGCTGCTGCCAGCGCTGGCCGAGCGGTGCGGATTGCCCGCCGGCCGGCGCGCGGCGGAGGTCAGCAGCGGAGAGGGTGGCCTTGCGCAGGGACATGGTCTCAGGGTCGGATGACGCGGGACGGGAAACCGCCGCCGCGGTTGCGGCGGCTACCGGACGCGATGGGTCTCGATATGCCGGCTCAGCGAGCGCAACGATGCAAAGATGTTGAGATTGTTGGCGTCATCGGAGCGGAGCTGGAAGCCGTAGGTTTTCGAGACGGCCAGCGCCAGCTCGAGCGCGTCGAGAGAATCAAGGCCGAGTCCCTCGCCGAACAGCGGCGCGTCGGGATCGATCTCCTCTGCGGCGATTCCCTTGAGGTCCAGCGCGGTGACCAGCAGATGGGCGACCTCAAGTTGGAGAGGCGAGAGACTGCGATTATGTTCTGTCGGCGGGGTGATGGAATTCATCGTGCTGTGGTACCCACACTTGGTTTATTCCAGGAGCCGACGCTCCAGTAGCGGGAGATGCAACGTCATGGATACCACAGTCGCGTCAAGCGCTGAAGTGCAACCCGGCGCCCGCGATTGCTGTGATGTTCTCGTCATCGGCGGCGGCCCTGCCGGCACCACCGCGGCCACCCTGCTGCATCAGAAGGGGTGGCGGGTCGTGCTGCTGGAGAAGGACTTCCACCCGCGGTTCCATATCGGCGAATCGCTGCTGCCGATGAACCTGCCGATTCTTGCCCGCCTGGGGGTGCTGGAACGGGTCCGCGAGATCGGCATGGTCAAGTACGCCGCCGAGTTCGGTACGGCGGCCGCCGGCGGCCCGGTGCAGGCGTTCTCCTTCGCCGAAGCGATGGACAAGGCTCACCCTTACGCCTTCCAGGTGCGCCGCTCGCAGTTCGACGAGATCCTGTTCCGCAACTGCGGTGAGCACGGCGTGAGCGTCCACGAGGGCGTGAAGGTCCGCAACGTGACCTTTGGTGCCGACGGCGTGCATCGGGTGGATGCGGTCGATGCCGACGGCCGGGCGCGGAGCTGGCAAGCCCGCTTCGTCGTCGATGCGTCCGGCCGCGATACCTTCCTCGCCCGCCGCCACGGCACCAAACAGAAGAACGGGAAGCACCAGAGCGCCGCCATCTTCGGCCACTTCGACGGGGTGGTGCGGAATCCCGGCAGCGACGAGGGCAACATCAGCATCTACTGGTTCGAGCACGGCTGGTTCTGGATGATCCCGCTGCGCGACGGGGCGATGAGCGTCGGCGCCGTCTGCTGGCCGGAATACCTGAAGACCCGCCGCACCAGCCCGGAGGAGTTCCTCTGGCAGACGATCCGGCTCTGCCCGGCGGTAGCCGAGCGGATGCGCGCGGCGACGCTGAACGGGCCGGCGCGGGCCACCGGCAACTACTCCTATACGTCCAGCCGGATGTGGGGGCCGGGCTACATCCTGGTCGGCGATGCCTTTGCCTTCGTCGATCCGGTGTTCTCCACCGGCGTCTACCTCGGCATGAACAGTGCCGTGCTGGGCAGCGAGGCGGTCGATGCCTGGCTGCGTGATCCGGCCACCGCGACGAAGGTGTTCCCCGCGTTCGAGCGGCAGGTGCGGGATGGCGTGCGCACCGTCTCCTGGTTCATCTACCGCTTCACCACGCCGGCGATGCGCGAGCTGTTCCAGGCGCCGCGCAACACCTTGCGCATCCGCGAGGCGGTCATCTCGCTGCTCGCCGGCGATATCTTCCGGAACACGCCGATCGGGGTGCCGCTGGGGGTGTTCAAGACGGTGTACTACGGCACCGCGCTGGCACGGCTGCCGCGGACCTGGGCCTCGCTCCGACAGCGCCGCAACAATGTCGCGGTCGTCTTCGACGGCGGCACGACGGCGCAGGACCAGCCTTGATCCCGCACAGGCGGCCGGTGGCGGACGCTTCGGTGCCTTCCGGCAGCAACGTGCCGCTGCGCGTCGCGTACGAGCGCGACGGCGGCGCTGATGCGGCGGTCGCGACGGCCGCCGCCGGGGACGTGCTGGCGGTCGTCCGCTTCGGCGAGGCGCCGGCGGCCGGCGATCATCCAGGCCTGATCCGGCTGCCGCTCCGGCAGATCGGCGGCGAGCCGCTGCAGGAAGTCTGGCGGAGCCTGCATCCGGTTGCCCGCGGCGAGCGGGACGGCATCCGCTTTGCCAGCAGTGGCGGCATCCTCCTCGGCCACATCTGCCGCGGGGAAGGGACGGCGGCTTCGCTGGAGGAACTGACCGGCGACGTCTATCACGCCGTCTTTGCCGCCGTGCGCGACCTTGGCTATCCGCACGTCTGGCGGATGTGGAATGTCTTCGGCGACATCAACGGCAGCGAGCACGGCCTGGAGCGCTACCAGGCGTTCTGCCGCGGCCGGCACCGCGCCCTGGCGCCGATGCTTCCCGACTTCGAGCGCAGCCTGCCCGCGGCTTCCGCCATCGGCGGCCGGCTGCCGGCGCTGGCGCTGTGCTTCCTTGCCGCCACCGGGCCGGCGGCGCAGGTCGAGAACCCCCGCCAGGTCAGCGCCTTTCGCTACCCGCGCCGCTACGGCCCGAAGAGCCCGTCGTTCTCCCGCGCGGTGCTCACGGACTGGGGGGACGGCGGGCATCACCTCTATGTTTCCGGCACCGCCAGCATCGTCGGCGACGAGAGCCGCCACGTCGGCGACTTCCACGGCCAGTTGGCGGAAGCCCTCGACAACTTCGAGTCGGTGCTGGCGGCGGCGGGGAAGCGAGCCGGCGGCGAATTGCGCCCGGCGCTGCTGCGGTTCTACCTTCGCGACCCGGGCCGGGCCGACAGCGTGCGCGCGGCGGCGGCGCAGCGGTTCGGGGCGGTGCCGGTGCTGCTGCTGCAGGGCGAAATCTGCCGGACCGACCTGCTGCTGGAGGTCGAGGGGATCGCCGTCGCCGCCTGACGGGCTGGTCCACCGAACCCGGCAAGAACGCCATCCGGATGCGCGCCGCCGCTCACGCGTTGCTGGCTTTGTCGGGGGCGGAGGACCCTGTATCCTGGGCCCACTGCATCCCACTGCGAGGTACCTGACGATGGATCGCGTCATCAGCCGCAGGACGTTGCTGGCAACGACGGCGCTGGGGTGCGCCGGCGCCGGGCTCGGTCTGGCAGCGCCGGCGGCCCGGGCTTTCTCGATCGACGAGGAATCGGCGCAGCTCTCCGCCCAGTACGCCGCCGCCCGGGCGGCGTGCACGCGCGGTGGCGATACGCTGCACCGGCAGATCGCCGCCGACGCCCGGGCCAAGCTCGATGCCGAGCATGTGCCGCCAGAGCGACAGCAGCAGCTCCTGTCCGGCATGACCTGCCCGCTCTGCGGCTGCAGCCTCGGCTGATCCGCCGGCAGAAGATCCGGCGGGCAGGGCGCCAGCGCGGCCTGCCGATCCGCCGGGCGGGACGCCGGCCACGGGAGACGTTGCGCACCAACCAGGGGGAGCGGGATGCCGATCGCCTATGTGACCAGCGACGGGTTTACGCCGGATCGCGACCCCTGGATACCGGTTGGCCCCATCGCCGCCGTCCGCGAGGAGGGCGAGGCGGAGTTCGTGCTGGCGCTGCGGGACGCACCGCTCGTCATCCGCCTCGCCATCGTCTCGCCCTCCTGCCTGCGGGTGCGGTTCAACCCGCGACCCGATGCGGCCATTCCGACCGGCGCCTCCCATGCGGTGGTGGGCCGGCCGGCCGCTCCGCCGTCGCGGCGGATCATCGAGAATTCGCCGAGCCGGCTGTGTGTCGAGGCGGGGGCGCTGCGCATCGATGTGGACCTGCAGGACTATGGCCTGCGCCTGTTCCGCGGCAGCCAGCTGATCTGCGCCGATGTGCCCGGCCGCGGCCTCGTCTACCGGCCCGGCGCGCACGGCATCGCCGGCTGCAAGGTGCAGCCGTCGCCGGCGCTCTACTGCGGCTTCGGCGAGAAGACCGGCGCGCGGCTGCTGAAGAACGGCAGCGCGCTGACCAACTTCAACTTCGACAACTTCATCTATGCCCGTGCCCCGGTGCCGCCGGGGGAGGAGGGCGGCCCGCTCAACGGCGGCGAGCCGCTCTACGCCTCCATCCCGCTGCTGATCGAGATCAACCCCGCACCGGCCGGCGCCTACGCCGGCCCCGCCTATGCGTATGGACTCTTCCTCGACAACGTCTCGCAGTCGTTCTTCGGCCTTGATGGCGAGGGCCAATATCGCTTCGGCGCCCTCTACGGCGAACTCGACTACTACCTGTTCGTCGGCGATACCCCCGCCGATATCGTCCGCGCGTTCACCGATCTCACCGGCCGCAGCGCCATGCCGCCGCGCTACGCCTTCGGCTACCATCAGGGCTGCTACGGCTATTTCGACCGGGAACGGCTGGAGCGGGTGGCGCGCGGGCACCGCGAGGCGCGCATTCCCATCGACGGCCTGCACATCGACATCGACTTCCAGAACAACTACCGCATCTTCACCCACAGCGCGATCAAGTTCCCGGATGCCGCCGGCATGATGGCAGCGCTGCACGCCGACGGCTTCAAGTGCTCCACCGTCGTCACGCCGCTGGTGACCACCAATCCCCTCGACGAGCGCGGCGAGATGGTGCCGTTCGCCGAGCGCGAGCGGCTGCTGCAAGCCGGCGCCCTGCTCTACGACGTGCGCGCCGGCAGCGGACAGGACACCGCCGAGCTGTTCGCGGCCGGCGTCTCCTACGGCGCCGACCGCGGCTACAACACCTACTCGTACCCGCCGCTGGTGCCGAACCGCGACGGCGTCACCCCGCTCGGCGCGACGATGAACTATCCCGACATCGGCCGCCCCGAGGTGCGGGCGCTGTGGTCGGGCCTCTACGCGCATCTGCTCAACGAGGTCGGCATCGACATGATCTGGCAGGACATGATGTGCCCCGCCGCGGCCATCTCCGCCGACACGCCGGCCGGCACCCTGCCGCTCGACCTGATGACCTCCGATCGCGGGGCGTACGTGCCGCACGGCGTCTGCCATAACGCCTACGCCCAGTGCCTGGCGCAGGCGACCTTTGCGGGCATGCGCTCGCTGCGTCCGGACGTGCGCCCGTTCATCCTCGCCCGCGGCGGCTACGCCGGCCTGCAGCGCTACGCCGCGCTGTGGACCGGCGACAACGCCTCGAGCTGGGACTTCCTGCGGATCACGCTGCCGCAGGTTCTCAACATCGGCCTCTCCGGCATTCCGCTCTCCGGCTCCGATGTCGGCGGCTTCGCGCCGGGGCCGGTGCCCGAGGGTTCGACCTCGGCCTCGGTGGTCCGCGACGGCCGGGTGATCGGCGGCATCACCGATCCCGAGCTGTTCGTCCGCTGGATGCAGGCGGGCGCCTTTTTGCCGTGGTTCCGCAACCACTACCTCGGCTACGACAAGGAGTACCAGGAGGCCTACGCCTTTGGCGGCGCGGTGACCGATATCTGCCGCGCCGTCGTCGAGCGGCGCTACCGGCTGCTGCAGCTCTTCTACGATGCCATGTACCAGTGGACGCAGACCGGCATGCCGATCGCCCGGGCGCTGTTTCTCAACGATCCGGACGATCCGGCGGTCTACGGCCACCTGGACGACCAGTTCTTCGTCGGCCGCGACCTGCTGGTGGCGCCGATCCTCTCTCCCGCGCCGGCCGGCGCTGCGGCCAGCCGCGATGTCTACCTGCCGGCCGGCAGCGACTGGTTCGCCTTCGACGACGGCGAGGATGCCGTCCTCGGCGCGCCGGTCCCCGGCGGCCAGCTCCTCGCCGGCGTGCCGGCGGCGCTCGATCGGGTGCCGGTGTTCGTTCGTGCCGGTGCCATCATCCCGCTGTGCTCGCGGAGCGAGCAGTACGTCGGCGAGCTGGCCGAGAACCCGCTCTCAATCTGCCTCTACCCCGGCCCGGATGCCGAATACCTGCTCTACCAGGACGACGGCATCAGCACCCGGGCCGAGCGCGAGGGCGCCTGTCGCACCACCCGGATCAGCCACGCGGCGGTGGCAGGCGGCAGGCGGCTGCGGCTGCAACGGCTCGACGACGGCTTCACCCCCGCCGAGCGGTTCTTCCTCGTCCGCTTCCTGGGGATCGCAGCGCCGGTCACCGTCGCGGCGGGGGGAATCCTGCTTCAGCCGGCATCCTCCGCTGCTGCGCTCGAAGATGCTGCCGCCGACGCCTACCTGTGGGACGAGCAGCGTCGCGTTGTTACCGTCAAGGTCTTCGACCGGGCCGACGTGACCGTCGACGTCCGGCCGGCGGCCAGCTGAAGGAGATCGCAGCGATGGTCGAGCGCCTGTGGTGCGGTAAGCCCGCCGGGATCACCTTCACCTGCGATTTTCACGAGTTGGTCAGCGGCGATCTGCGGCGCGGCCAGCCGGTCCTGCTCCGCTATGACCCTTTCCGCATCGTGCCGGCTGACGAGCCCTACCGCTTCGGCGATCCGGCGCGGCCGGTCATCGCCCACCTGCAGTTCCACGCCGACGCGCCGGCGGCCGAGGTCGTGCTGCAGTCGCCCGCCGGCGTCGTCGCCTGCCCCGATGTCGATCCGACCGGCCAGGGCGCGATGCTGGGAGCCGGAATCAACGTTCCGGCCGACGCCGAGCAGCTGGTGGCCTGGTTCTCGTTCGCTGCCGCCGGCGGGGTGGTGCGCTACGACAGCGATTTCGGCGCCAATTTCCGCTTCGGCTTCGCCAGCCGCGATATCGATGCCGTGCGCGCGACGGTCAGCCGCCGTCCCGGCGAGGCGGCCGACCGCTTCGAAGTCAGCCTGGAGGCCGCCGCCGGCATCGAGGCGGTCAGTATTCCCTTCCTGATCCTCGGTGACCCCGGCCGGCGCCATGAGCTGGGCCTGCAGCCGGCGTCGAGGACGCCCGACGGCCGAAGCTGGGCGGCGTCCGTCGCCGTCCCGCACGGTGCCGTCGTCCGCTACAAGCTGTGTTACTGGATCGGCGGCCGGCGGCTGGTCGACGACAACGCCGCCGCCTGGTATCTCGCACCAGAGCCGGGCCGCGAACCGCTGCCGCCGCCCCCGCCGGCGCTGCTCAAAGCGGCGGCGGCCTGGCGCTGAACCCGGCACCCGGCGCCCGCGCTCACTCCCGCAGCCGGAGGACGCCGGCGAAGACCATCGCCGGACGGCCGCCGCTCGCCTGACCGTGAATCACGCAATTGCAGACCGGCATCCGGGCGCGCCGGGTCATCGTCGGCCCGGCGACGATCCTTCACCGAAGCGGAGCAATAGCGGGCCCAGCAGAGAGCCCGGCTGCATCAATGATCCGCCGCCGGTGGCTCAGCCCCCTCCCTGGCGCCTGTGGCGGCGGCTCTTCAGTACATGCGATCGTGAAGCCTGCGAATTATTGTCAACTGAAGTCGCAGGTCCTACAGTCGCAACAACAGCACGCTGGCAAGGAGCGGGCGATGCCAATGGCGTTTGGACCGCTTCTTGAGCCGGTAGTTGACAGAGGGAGGAACTCGGGATGTCGATAGCGTTCAGGCATGTGCTCAAGGGCATCGCCGTTGTGGGTGTTCTTGCTGCCGCCGCCGCCTGTTCCAGCTCGGATTCGGCCGCGGACAAAGCCTACAGCGACAGCACGGCAGCCTGTGAACGGATTCAGCAAACCGACCAGCGGCAGAACTGCTTCGACGCTGCGATGAAGAAGTATCAGGCGGCCAAGGCCACCGCGAACGCCTCCACCTGTCCAAAGAGCAGCTGCTAGGCAGGGAAGTAGTCGAAGGAGCGTGACGGGCAGGCGCGCCGGTGGTGCCCGGCCGCCTGCTTCGTGCCGGCGTTGGCGGTTGCGACTTGGACGCAGGCCCCCGCGTGCCGTGCCGGCGCTGCCCGTCCTTCGCCAAAGGCAGCGGGTCCCGCTCTGCCGGAACGACCGGCGCGGGGGCTGCTTGCCACCTCTCCGCCCCGGGGGTATGTGTGTGCCCCGCGTCCGCGGGCGCTGAGAGCCCATCGAGCGGACCACAGCAACCGGCATTCAGTGCCTCCGAGGGGACAGGAGCTTCCATGAGCGAAATCATCGATGTGACGGCGCGCGAGATACTCGACAGCCGTGGTAATCCCACGGTGGAAGTCGACGTGACGCTGGAGACGGGGGCGACGGGTCGCGCCGCGGTGCCGTCCGGAGCTTCCACCGGGGCGCACGAGGCGGTCGAGCTGCGCGACGGCGACAAGAAGCGCTACGGCGGCAAGGGCGTCACCAAGGCGGTCGCCAACGTCAACGGCGAGATCTTCGATGCCATTTCGGGCATGGACGCGGCCGACCAGGTGGCCATCGACCAGACGATGATCGACCTCGACGGCACCGCCAACAAGGCGCGGCTCGGCGCCAACGCCATCCTCGGCGTCAGCCTCGCGGTGGCGAAGGCGGCGGCGGAGGAGGCGGAGCTGCCGCTCTACCGCTACATCGGCGGCACGCAAGCGCGGCTGCTGCCGGTGCCGATGATGAACATCGTCAACGGCGGCGCCCATGCCGACAATCCCATCGACTTCCAGGAATTCATGATCATGCCGGTCGGCGCCGGAACGCTGGCCGAAGCCGTGCGGATGGGCGCCGAGGTGTTCCACGCGCTGAAGAAGGCGCTGAAGGATGCCGGCCACAACACCAACGTCGGCGACGAGGGCGGCTTCGCCCCGAACCTGAAGAGCGCCGACGAAGCGCTGAAGTTCGTGATGAAGGCGATCGAGGCGGCCGGCTATGCGCCGGGCGACGACGTCGTCCTGGCGCTCGACTGCGCCTCGACCGAGTACTTCAAGAACGGCAAGTACGAGCTGGTCGGCGAGAACAAGTCGCTCGATTCCGCTGCCAATGCCAAGTACCTCGCCGATCTGGTCGCCCGCTATCCGATCATCTCGATCGAGGACGGCATGGCCGAGGACGACTGGGACGGCTGGAAGATCCTGACCGACGAGATCGGCGACAAGTGCCAGCTGGTCGGCGACGACCTGTTCGTCACCAACGTCACCCGCCTGTCCGACGGCATCGACAAGGGCATCGCCAACTCGATCCTGGTCAAGGTCAACCAGATCGGCTCGCTGACCGAGACGCTGGCCGCCGTCGAGATGGCGCACAAGGCCGCCTACACCGCGGTGATCTCGCACCGCTCGGGCGAGACCGAGGACGCGACCATCGCCGACATCGCCGTGGCCACCAACGCCGGCCAGATCAAGACCGGCTCGCTGAGCCGCTCCGACCGCATCGCCAAGTACAACCAGCTGATTCGAATCGAAGAGCAGTTGGGTTCGGCGGCGCGCTACGGCGGCAAGGCGGCGCTGCGCAAGCTGTAGGCCGGTTTCCGGCTCGGATTACCGCGGGGAAGGGCGGAAGTCCTCCCCGCGGCTGCCTGTTTTCCGTCATCTGCGCTCCAAGCCCGGGGTGCAGATGACGGATCGATACCTGCTTGTTTCGAACGCGTCCAACTTGCCGTATGGTCTGGCTGCGCCCGCGACCACCGGGCGTGTCAGCCGGATGTGCCGGGCAAGGGGGCCGCGTCGTCATGAGCCTGATCCGCGAGTTGCGTGTCCGCACTCGCCATGTGCTCTTCCCCGCCGCGGCGCTCGCGGCGGTGGTCTATTTCGTCTGGCATGGCGTCAACGGCGAGCGCGGCTACCTCGCCTGGCGCAACCTGCAGCGGGACGTCGGCACCGCCCAGGCGGAACTCGATCAGGTCCGCGGCGAGCGCGAGAACCTCGAGCGCCGCGTCCACCTGCTCTATTCGCAGACCCTCGATCCCGACATGCTGGACGAGTCGGCGCGGCGTCTGCTGAACTTCGGCCTGCCCGACGAGATCGTCATCCAGGATCCGCCGCCGCGCTGAAGCGGCTGGCAAAGATCGCGGGTTCGGCGTCGCCCGCGTCGCGTTCTCCCGTCAGCGGCAGCATGACCGCCCGCGTCCGGTCGCGCAGCGCCAACGCCGCGTGCCAGCCGTCGCCGTCCGGAGCAAGCGGCGAGCCGACCGTTACGTCCACCCGGTGATGGCGGGGGAACCATGAATCCGACGGGAGGATCGAGCGGGTACCGGTCAGCACCAGCGAGATGACCGGCACCTCTGCTTCGACTGCGCAGAGGAAGGCGCCGAGGCGGAACGGCATCAATCCGGGCGCCCGGCGGAAGGTGCCCTCCGGGAAGAACAGCGGCGAGCCGCCGTCGCGAGCGGCCCTGGCCACGGCGCGGTAGTCCTCCAGGCCGCGGCGCCGGTCGAAGCGCTCGACGAAGAGGACGCCGATGCGCTGTAACGGCCAGCGCGAATACCACTTCTGCCCCAGTTCGGCCTTGGCGATGAACGCCACCGGGCGCGGCAGCGCCGCGGCGAGCGCCAGCACGTCGAGATAGCTGGCGTGATTGGCGACGAGGACGGCATTGCCGCGAGCGAGGTTGTCAACACCGTGAACCCGCAGCGGCGTTGCGGTGGTCAGCAGCAGCAGCCGCGCCGTGCGGTGAATCGCCTGCCAGCGCCAGGAGCGGTACGGCAGCAGCAAGGCAAGCCATAGCAGCGGCGCCAGCAGCGCCAGCATGCTCCACGCCCAGCCGGCATAGAGGATGCCGGCGGCCGTCCTGAAACCATGGCGCAGGCGGCGGCCGGCGACGGCCGCCGCGAGCTTCACGGAAGCAAGCCAGGCGAATGCCGGCGGCCTTTCCATCGACCCCCGCTGCCAGACCGTCCGGCACGCCTGCCGGCGGATCTTGCCGCTGGAGGTGCGCGGAATGGTGTTCGCCGGTACCAGGGCAATGTCATCGGGGGGGCTGCCGGCGATCTCGGCGACGCGGCCGTTGATCGCGGCGCGCAGCGCATCGAGCGCCGCCGGCTCGCGCTTGCGGGTTTCGGCCATGACGATGAGGCGCTCGCTGCCGCCGCCGCCTTGTCCGGCATCGCCGAAGGCGGCGATGCGGCCCGGCAGCAGCCCGCTCAGGCTGCCGACGGCAGCTTCGACGTCGGCGGGATGGATGTTGCGGCCGCCGCGGATGATCAGGTCCTTCTCCCGGGCGGTGATGTAGACCTCGCCGCCGGCAAGGTAGGCGAGGTCGCCGGATTGGCGCCAGTCGCCGTCGCGCAGCCGTCGCGTCGCCTCCGCGTTGCGCCAGTAGCCGCGCGTCGCCGAGGGCCCGCGGAACTGCAGGCGCCCCTCGTGCCGCTCCGGCAGCTCGAAGCCGGCGGCATCGACGATGCGGATGTCGTGGTCGGGCAGGGCGTGACCGCAAGCGACGACGCGGAGGGTCCCGTCGCCGCTGGCGGGTATCGCCCGGCGGGAGCGCGCCAGCTCGTCGCGGTCGATGGTCTCGATGAGCGGGCCACGGCCGAGCGGCGGGAAGGCGAGGCCCACCGAGTTCTCGGCAAGCCCGTAGACCGGGGCGACGGCCTCGCGGCGGAAGCCTGCCGGGGCGAAACGTTCGCAGAAGCGCTCGATCGTCTCGGCGCTGACCGGCTCGGCACCGTTGAACGCCACCCGCCACGACGACAGGTCGAACCCGCCCAGCTCCTCATCGCGGACCTGCCGGAGCAGCAGTTCGTAGCCGAAGTTCGGGCCGCCCGAGATGGTGCCGCGAAACCGGCTGATGGCGCGCAGCCAGCGGCTGGGACGGGCGAGAAACGCCAGCGGCGACATCAGCACCAGCGGCACCCCCTGGTGCAGCGTGCCGAGCCAGGCGCCGATCAGCCCCATGTCGTGGTACAGCGGCAGCCAGCTGACGAAGACGTCGCCGGTTCCCACCGCCAGCGCCGCCGACATCGCCCGGATGTTGGCGAGCAGGTTGGCGTGGGTGAGGATGACGCCCTTGGGCGCGCCGGTGCTGCCGGAGGTGTACTGGAGCAGGGCCGGGTCCTCGGCGGCGACGCGCACCGGCCGCAGCGGGTTTCCCCGGCCGGCCAGTTCCTCCACCGTCGCCACGACGCCCAGGGTATCGCTCTGCGCCCGCAGCAGCCGCGCCAGCGGCACCGCCTCGCCGGGCACGATCAGCGCGCGGGCGCCGGCGTTGGCAAGGATGCCGAGGTGGCGCCGCACGTGCTCCTCGATGCGGACATTGCGCGACGGCGGGTAGATCGGCACGCAGATGGCACCGGCGAGCAGGGTGCCGAAGAAGGCGGCGAAGTAGGCGAGGCCGGTTGGCAGCATCAGCGCCACCGTATCGCCCTGGCCGACCCCCGCCGCCTGCAGTCCGCCCGCCACCGCCTGGGCCCGCTCCGAGAGGGCGCCGTAGGTCAGCGCCTCGCCGTCGTTGTCGTCGGCGTAGAGGCGCAGGTGGCGGCGGTCGGGATGCCGGTCGGCGTGCCAGGCGAGAACGCCGTCCAGGGTGAGGACGGACGGGGGCGCCGGCGCGTAGTCCGCATCGTCCCCGGCGGGCGGGGCGCTTTCCGGCAGCGCAGCGGGGACGGGGGTGGCGGCGGCACGACCCTCCGCCGCGGGAGCGGTCAGCGCGTCGAGCAGGTCGCGCACGCTTGCCGCCCCGGTGGCCGCCTCATCGCTGAGCCGCTGGCCGAAGGCAGCCTCGATGCGGCCCGTCAGCTCGACCCGGGCAAGGCTGTCGAGGCCGAGATCGCGATCGAGGGCGGAATCGAGCCGGACCGGGGCGGTGCTGCGCCCCGGCTTGAGCTCGCGGACCATTCCCTCTACGATACTGAGCAGTCGCGCCGCCGGATCGTTGGCGGCCCGCGTATCGGCGTCGTTCCCGGTCATCCGTCGTCCGCTCTCCGGATATCAGCCTTGAAGTTCAGAGTCGTCCGCAATACCATGCGGCGATAAAATATTCCCCGCCATCGAGCGCATCACCGGGCCGGCGCGCACGCCGCGAGGACAAATCCGACAGGAGGACTTCGAACAATGCCAGCGGAAGCAGCCGCCAAAGGCGGCAGCGAACCACAAACGCACCCCGAAGGAAAGCCGGATGCCGAAGAGCTGCTGAAGCTCTACCGCGAGATGCTGCTCATCCGCCGCTTCGAGGAAAAGGCGGGTCAGCTCTACGGCATGGGCCTGATTGCCGGCTTCTGTCACCTCTACATCGGCCAGGAAGCCGTGGTGACCGGGTTGCAGGCGTGCGCCAAGGATCAGGATTCGGTCATCACCACCTATCGCGACCACGGCCACATGCTGGCGAAGGGCATGGACCCAAAGGGCGTGATGGCCGAGCTCACCGGGCGCATCGGCGGCTATTCCCGCGGCAAGGGCGGCTCGATGCACATGTTCTCGGTCGAGAAGCGCTTCTTCGGCGGCCACGGCATCGTCGGCGCGTCGGTGCCGCTGGGGACCGGCCTTGCCTTCGCGCACAAGTATCGCGGCGATGGCGGGCTGAACTTCTGCTACTTCGGCGACGGCGCCGCCAACCAGGGCCAGGTCTACGAAGCCTTCAACATGGCCAGCCTGTGGAAGCTGCCGATCATCTTCGTGATCGAGAACAACCGCTACGCCATGGGGACGTCGCTGCAGCGTGCGTCGGCGACGACCGAGCTCTATCGCCGCGGCGAAGCCTTCGGCATCCCCGGCATGCCGGTGGATGGCATGGACGTGCTGGCGGTGAAGAAGGCCGGCGAAGAGGTGACGGCCTACGTGCGGGAGGGCAACGGCCCCTACGTCATGGAGCTGAACACCTACCGCTACCGCGGCCATTCCATGTCGGATCCGGCGAAGTACCGCAGCAAGGAGGAGGTGGCGAGCTATCGCAAGGAGCACGACCCGATAGACGGCCTGCGCGCCTACATGGAGAAGAACGGCATCGGCGATGAGGCGTCGTTCAAGGCAATCGACAAGGAAATCAAGGAAATCGTGAACGAAGCCGCGGAATTCGCGCAGACCAGCCCGGAGCCCGATCCCTCGGAACTTTGGACCGATGTGCTGATCGAAGCCTGAAGCAACAGACTCGACGGCGCAACGCCGCCGATTTCCGGGAGAGGACAAGATGCCGATTCAGATTCTCATGCCGGCGCTATCGCCGACCATGACCGAGGGCAAGCTCGCCAAGTGGGCAAAGAAGGAGGGCGACAAGGTCGCCTCCGGCGACGTGCTCTGCGAGATCGAGACCGACAAGGCGACGATGGAGGTGGAGGCGGTGGACGAGGGCATCCTCGGCCGCATCCTGGTGCCGGACGGGACGGAGAACGTCGCCGTCAACTCGCCGATCGGGCTGCTGCTGGCGGAAGGCGAGGACGCATCGGCGCTGGACGCCGCCGCTGCTGCACCGGCTGAGAAGGCGGCGGAAGCGCCGCCGGTGGGTGCCGCCCCGGCCTCGACGCCGGCGCCGAAGGAGCCGGTGGTCGCCGCGCCGCCGCCGGTCGAGGAATACACCGGGCCGACCGCCAAGATGACGGTGCGCGAAGCCCTGCGCGACGGCATGGCCGAGGAGATGCGCCGCGACCAAGAGGTGATCCTGCTGGGCGAGGAAGTCGCCCAGTACCAGGGGGCGTACAAGGTCAGCCAGGGCCTGCTGGAGGAATTCGGCGACAAGCGGGTGATCGATACGCCGATCACCGAAATGGGCTTTGCCGGCCTTGGCGTCGGTGCCGCGATGCTGGGCATGAAGCCGATCGTCGAGTTCATGACCTTCAACTTCGCCATGCAGGCGATCGACCAGATCCTCAACTCCGCCGCCAAGACGCTGTACATGGCCGGCGGCAAGCTCGGCGCGCCGATCGTCTTCCGCGGCCCCAACGGCGCCGCGGCGCGGGTCGCGGCACAGCACTCGCAGTGCTACGCCTCGTGGTACGCGCACTGTCCCGGCCTCAAGGTAGTCGCGCCGTGGTCAGGCGCCGACGCCAAGGGCCTGATCAAGGCGGCGATCCGCGATCCCAATCCGGTCATCGTGCTCGAGAACGAGATCATGTACGGCCAGCACTTCGAGGTGCCGACCGATCCGGAGTTCGTCATCCCCATCGGCCGGGCGAAGATCGAGCGGCCCGGCAAGGACGTGACCATCACCGCCTTCTCGCGGATGGTCGGGGTGGCGCTGGAGGCGGCCAAGCAGCTCGAGGCCGAGGGCATCGATGCCGAGGTCATCAACCTGCGCTCGCTGCGTCCGCTCGACGTCGATGCCATCGTGGCCTCGGTGAAGAAGACCAACCGCATCGTCAGCGTCGAGGAGGGATGGCCGGTCGCCGGCATGGGCTCGGAGATCGCCGCGATCATGATGGACCAGGCGTTCGACTGGCTCGACGCGCCGGTGGTGCGCGTCTGCGGTGCCGACGTGCCGATGCCCTACGCCGCCAACCTGGAAAAGCTGGCGATCCCGCAACCGGAAAGCGTGGTACAGGCGGCCAAGTCCGTCTGCTACCGCTAGCGGGAGGGAACGCTCATGCCGATCCAGGTACTGATGCCCGCCCTCTCGCCGACGATGACCGAGGGCAAGCTGGCCAAGTGGAGCAAGAAGGAAGGCGACAAGGTCGCCTCGGGCGACGTCATCTGCGAGATCGAGACCGACAAGGCGACGATGGAAGTGGAGGCGGTGGACGAGGGGACGCTCGGCCGCATCCTGGTGCCGGAGGGCACCGAAGGCGTCGCGGTCAATGCGCCGATCGCGCTGCTGCTGGAAGAGGGCGAGGACGCCTCGGCGCTGGATGCCGCCGCGGCGGCGCCGGCCGCCAAGCCGGCGGAAGCAGCGCCCGCACCGGCGCCGGAGGCAGCACCTGCCGCCGCACCAGCGCCGGCAGCCGCGCCTGCACCGGCGGCAGCGGCTGCACCTGCCGGCGGCCGCATCTTCGCCAGTCCGCTGGCCAAGCGGCTGGCGAAGGAAGCCGGGCTCGATCTGGCCCAGATCAGCGGCAGCGGACCGCACGGCCGCATCGTCAAGGCCGACGTCGAGAAGGCCAAGGCGGCGCCCAGGCCGGCGGCGGCACCGGCAGCCGCAGCACCGGCACCGACAAAGCCGGCACCGGCCGCGGTGGCGGAGGTCGGCCCGGCCTACGTCGAAGTCCCCAACAGCAGCATGCGCAAGGTCATCGCCAAGCGGCTGGGGGCGGCGAAGCGCGACATCCCGCACTTCTACCTGACCATCGACTGCGATATCGAGGCGCTGCTCAAGCTGCGCAGCGAGCTGAACGGCCGCTCGCCGGAGGGTGACGGCGGCTGGAAGATCTCGGTCAACGACTTCGTCGTCCGCGCCGTGGCGCTGGCCCTGCGCGCCTATCCCAACGCCAACTGCTCGTGGACCGACGAGGCGATCCGCTACTACCAGACGGTCGACATCTCGGTGGCGGTATCGACGCCGACCGGGCTGATCACCCCGATCGTCAGGAACGCCGACCAGAAGGGCCTGGCCGCCATCTCCGGCGAGGTCCGCCATCTCGCCAAGCGGGCCCGCGACGGCAAGCTGATGCCGGAAGAGTTCCAGGGCGGCGGCTTCACCATCTCCAACCTCGGCATGTACGGCGTCGAGGACTTCGCCGCCATCATCAACCCGCCGCAGGCGTGCCTGCTGGCGGTCGGTGCGGCGGAGAAGCGGCCGGTGGTCAAGGACGGCGCGCTGGCGGTGGCGACGATGATGAGTTGCACCCTGTCCATCGACCACCGCGCGGTGGATGGCGCCGCCGGCGCTGAATACCTGCAGGTGTTCAAGACGCTGATCGAAGATCCGCTGCGGATGATGCTGTAGGGAGAGCGCACGACAATGGCTGACACATCGTTCGACGTCGTCGTCGTCGGCGCCGGGCCGGGCGGCTACGTCACCGCGATCCGCGCGGCGCAGCTCGGCATGAAAGCGGCGATCGTCGAGGAGAAGCACCTGGGCGGCATCTGCCTGAACTGGGGCTGCATCCCGACGAAGGCGCTGCTGCGCTCCGCCGAGGTCTACGAAAACATCAAGCACGCATCGGAATTCGGACTCACTGTCAAAGAGTTCGGCTACGATGTTAAGAAAGTGGTTGAACGCTCCCGGAAAGTTGCGAAGCAGCTCAACGGCGGCGTCGGCCACCTGCTGAAGAAGAACAAGGTGCCGGTGTTCGACGGCCGCGGCCGCCTCGCCGGCCCCGGCAAGCTGTCGGTGAAGAAGGACGGCAAGCCCGTCGCCGACCTCACCGCCAAGCACATCATCCTCGCGACGGGCGCCCGGCCGCGCTCGCTGCCGGGGCTGGAGCCGGACGGCAAGCTGATCTGGACCTACTTCGAGGCGATGGTGCCGGAGAGCCTGCCGAAGTCGCTGCTGGTCATCGGCTCGGGCGCCATCGGCATCGAGTTCGCCAGCTTCTACCGCTCGCTCGGCGCCGAGGTGACGGTCTGCGAGATCCTGCCGCGGGTGCTGCCGGTGGAGGACGAGGAGATCTCCGCCCTCGCCCGCAAGCAGTTCGAAAAGCAGGGGATGAAGATCCACACCGAGACGCAGGTGAAGGGCCTGACCAAGGCCGGCGACAAGGTGACGGCGAAGCTGGAGGGTGGCGGCAAGAGCTGGGAGGTCACCGTCGACCGGGTGATCCTCGCCGTCGGCATCGTCGGCAACACCGAGGACCTCGGGCTCGAGGGCACCAAGGTGAAGGTCGATCGCACCCACATCGTCATCGACGAGTGGTGCCGCACCGGCGAGCCGGGCGTCTACGCCATCGGCGATGTCGCCGGCCCGCCGTGGCTCGCCCACAAGGCCAGCCACGAAGGCGTCATCTGCGTCGAGAAGATCGCCGGCGTCAACGACGTGCATCCGCTCGACACCGGCAACATCCCCGGCTGCACCTACAGCCGGCCGCAGGTGGCGAGCGTCGGCCTGAGCGAGGCGGCGGCGAAGGAGAAGGGATACCAGCTCAAGGTCGGCCGCTTCCCGTTCATCGGCAACGGCAAGGCGATTGCGCTGGGCGAGCCGGAAGGGATGGTCAAGACGGTGTTCGACGCCAAGACCGGCGAGCTGCTCGGTGCCCACATGATCGGCGCCGAGGTGACCGAGCTGATCCAGGGCTACACCGTCGCCCGGACGATGGAATCGACGGAAGCCGAGCTGATGCACACCGTCTTCCCGCATCCGACGCTGTCCGAGATGATGCACGAGTCGGTCCTCGACGCCTACGGTCGGGCGATCCACTTCTAACCCTCTCCCCTTGCGGGAGAGGGTGCGCGCGCAGCGCGCGGGTGAGGGTTGTGGGCGGCGGTGATAGGCCCTCACCCTCCCGGCGCTGTCGCGCCGGGCCCCTCCCTCTCCCGAGGAGGGAGAGGGAACGCCGCACGCGGCTTGCAAACCCCGCGGCCAGCGGATATCTAGACGAATACTTCACACGCGGAAGTGCGACCGTGCGCCCTGACCGGCGCGACGGTTGCTCCGGTGCCCGGATTCCGGGCCACGTCCGCGGCGGCTCAACCGGAAAACAGCGAGATCAGATCCATGTCCCTGCCGACGTTCACCATGCGCCAGTTGCTGGAATCCGGCGTTCACTTCGGCCACAGCACCCGGCGGTGGAATCCGAAGATGGCGCCGTTTCTCTATGGCGCCCGCAACGGCGTTCACGTCATCAACCTGGAATACACGGTGCCGCTGCTACACCGCGGCCTCGTCGCCGTCCGCGATGTCGTCGCCGCCGGCGGCCGCGTGCTGATCGTCGGCACCAAGCGGCAGGCGAGCGAGCGGGTGGCCGATGCCGCCCGGCGCTGCGGCCAGTACTATGTCAATCACCGCTGGCTGGGCGGGATGATGACCAACTGGCGGACCATCTCCAATTCGATCAAGCGCCTGCGTGACCTGGACGGTCGCCTCACCGAGGGCATGCAGGGGCTGACCAAGAAGGAGACGCTGGTGATGACCCGTGAGCGCGACAAGCTGGAGCGGGCGCTGGGCGGCATCAAGGAGATGGGCGGGCTTCCCGACATCCTCTTCGTCATCGACACCAACAAGGAAGCGATCGCGGTCGCCGAGGCCAACAAGCTGAACATCCCGGTGGTGGCGATCCTCGATTCCAACAGCGATCCGCACGGCATCACCTTCCCCATTCCCGGCAACGATGATGCGCTGCGCGCCATCAGCCTCTACTGCGACCTGGTGGTCGATGCGGTGCTCGATGGCATCCAGCAGGAGATGGTCGCCGCCGGCGTGGATATCGGTGCGTCCGAGGAACCCGGCGATGTGAGCGTCGAGGAGCCGGTGGCGCAGGAAGAGCCAGCACCGTCGTTCGAAGCCGCGCCAGCACCGTCGTTCGAAGCCGCGGTCGAGGCGGCGCTCCCCGACGAGAGTGCCGGCGCCGAGCAGCAGGCATAAGCGCCGCAGCACCGCAACCCGCGGACACCAAAGAACAGTTTGCCGCGGCGGCGGCGTTGCCTGCCGCCGCCTTCGTATCAAGGAAAGAGTTGAGATGGCCGAGATCACTGCGAGCCTCGTCAAGTCGCTGCGCGACAAGACCAACGCCGGAATGATGGACTGCAAGAAAGCGTTGACCGAAACCGGCGGCGACATCGAGGCGGCGGTCGACTGGCTGCGCAAGAAGGGCCTGTCGGCGGCAGCCAAGCGCTCGGGGCGGATCGCCTCCGAGGGGCTGGTCGGCATCGCCGTGGAAGGGACGCGCGGCGCCGTCGTCGAGGTCAACTCGGAGACGGATTTCGTCGCCCGCAACGCGCTGTTCCGCGCCTTCGTCAGCGGCATGGCCGATCTCGCCTGCCAGGTTGGCGGTGATCTCGACGCCCTCAAGGCCGCCACCTGGCCGGCGAGCGGGCGCACCGTTGGCGAAGAGGTCACCGACCTTGCCGCCACCATCGGCGAGAACATCACCTTGCGCCGGGTCGATGGCGTCAGCACCGACCAGGGCATCGTGGCCTCCTACGTGCACAGCGCGGCGGCACCGGGCATCGGCCGCATCGGCGTCCTCGTCGCCCTCGACACCGCGGCGAGCGGCGAGGGTGTAGCCGCCGTCGGCAAGAAGCTGGCGATGCACATCGCCGCCGCTAACCCGGTCGCCATCTCGCGCAGCGAGGTTCCGGCCGAGGCGCTGGAGCGCGAGCGCGCGGTGCTGGTCGAGCAGGCCCGCGCCAGCGGCAAGCCCGACGCGGTCATCCAGAAGATGGTCGAGGGCCGGCTCGGCAAGTTCTACGAGGAAGTCTGCCTGCTGGAGCAGGCGTTCGTCATGGATCCGCAGACGAAGGTCGGGGCGCTGCTGGAGGCGGCCGGCAAGGAGCTGGGCAGCCCGGTGACGGTCCGCCGCTTCGTCCGCTTCGCCCTGGGTGAAGGCATCGAGAAGGCGCAGGACGACACGTCCGCCGCCGCTTGAGGCGGCGGCGTCGCCGGCGGGGGGAGCGGAGCAGGCAAGAGACGACAACAAGGGCAGGGGACAATGCCAGCTACTCCTTCTTACCGCCGGGTACTGCTCAAGCTGTCCGGCGAAGCGCTGATGGGCGATCAACAGTACGGCATCGATCTGCCGACGCTGAACGGCATGGCGGCCGACATTGCGCAAGTCCATGCGATGGGCGTGCAGGTATCGCTGGTGGTGGGCGGCGGCAACATCTTCCGCGGCGTCTCCAAGGCGGCAGACGGCATCGAACGGGCGACCGCCGACTACATGGGCATGCTGGCAACAGTGATGAACGCGCTCGCCCTGCAGAGCGTGCTGGAACGATCCGGTTTGCATACGCGGGTGCAGTCGGCTATTCCGATGACGACGGTGTGCGAGCCGTACATCCGGCGCCGCGCCGTCCGCCATATGGAGAAGGGACGGGTGGTAGTGTTCGCGGCCGGCACCGGCAATCCATTCTTCACCACCGATACCGCAGCGGCGCTGCGCGCGGTGGAAATGGGTTGCGATGCCTTGCTGAAGGGAACCCAGGTCGATGGGGTGTACAGCGCCGATCCGAAGAAGGTGGCGGATGCGCAACGCTATGAGCAGCTTTCCTTCCAGGAGGTGCTGTCGAAGGACCTGCGGGTGATGGACACCTCCGCGGTGGCGCTGGCGCGCGACAATGCCATCCCGATCATCGTCTTCTCCATGCACAGCCCGGGCGCCTTCGCCAGTGCCGTCTGCGGCACCGGCAAGTACACGATCATCCGCTGAGGACCGGCCCAGTGACGACCACGGACATCGACTCGATCAAGAAAGAAGCCGCCCGCAAGATGCACTCGGCGGTCGAGGTGCTGCAGAAGGAACTGGCCGGCCTGCGCACCGGCAGGGCGGCGGTCAGCCTGCTGGAGCCGGTGACCGTCGAGGCCTACGGCTCGCGCATGCCGCTGTCGCAGCTGGCGACCATTGCCGCGCCGGAAGCGCGGCTGCTGACCGTGCAGGTCTGGGACCGCGGCATGATCAAGGCGGTGGAGCGCGGCATCCTCGAAGCCGGCCTGGGGCTCAATCCGGCGAGCGAAGGCCAGACCATCCGCCTGCCGATCCCGCCGCTGAACGAGCAGCGCCGCGTCGAGATCACCAAGATCGCCTCGCGCTACGCCGAGGAGGCGCGGGTGGCGGTGCGCAACGTCCGCCGCCACGCCATGGAAGAACTGAAAAAGGCAGAAAAGGACGGCGGCATCTCGCAGGACCAGGTGCGCGACGTCGGCAAGCAGATCCAGGACCTGACCGACAAGCACGTCCATACCCTCGATGACCTCCTCGCCAAGAAGGAGAGCGAGATCTTGCAGGTCTGAGGCGCATGGAGGCTCTTCCGCGGCAGCGCGACGCTGCAACCTCGCCGCTGCACGTCGCCATCATCATGGACGGCAACGGCCGGTGGGCGGCGGCACGCGGGCTGAAGCGGACTCAGGGCCACCGTCGCGGCGCCGAGTCGGTGAAGACGGCGGCCGAGTGCGCGGTGCGCCTCGGTGTCCGCTACCTCACCCTGTTCGGCTTCTCATCGGAGAACTGGGGTCGGCCGGACGGCGAAATCAGCGACCTGATGGGCCTCCTGCGCTACTACCTGCGCAGCGAGGTCGGTTTCCTCCAGGAGCACGCCATCCGGCTGCGGGTCATCGGCGACCGCAGCAAGCTGGCCGCCGACATCGTCGGGTTGATCGAGAAGGTCGAGCGGGAAACATCGCTCAACACCCGCCTGACCCTGACCATCGCCCTCAGCTATGGCTCGCGGGCCGAGATCTGCGAGGCGGCGCGCCGGATCGCCGCGGAGGTGGCCGCCGGCAAGCTCGACCCCGCCCGCATCGACGAGGATCTGTTCACCCGCTTTCTCTATACCTGGGACATGCCCGATCCCGACCTCGTCATCCGCACCAGCGGCGAGCAGCGGGTCAGCAACTTCCTGCTGTGGCAACTGGCGTACGCCGAACTGGTCTTCCTCGACACCCTGTGGCCGGATTTCTCCCGCCGCGATTTCGAGTTCGCGATCTCCGAATTTTCCCGTCGGGACCGGCGATACGGCTCGGTTTCGGCTTGACGGCCGCGCCCATGCCAACCGTCGTCACCCGAACGCTCGCCGGTATCGCCCTCGGCATTCCGGTTCTGCTCGTCGCCTGGCTGGGGACACCGATGTTCGAGGTGATGGTGGCGCTGGCCGCCGGCATTCTCGTCCGTGAATGGGTCCGCATGACGCGGGCAGGGTCTCCCCAAACTCACGTCTGGCTGCTGGCGGGCGTCGTCATCGCCGCGATCGCCATCGCCGCCGGCATCGGCATCGGCGCTGCGCTGGCGGTTCTCTTCATCGGCACCGCCGCCGTTCTGCTGCAGACGCGCGGCGCGCCGTGGATCTCGCTGGGCGTGCTCTATATCGGCCTGCCGTCGATTTCGCTCATCTGGCTCCGTGACGATTCGGTGGCGGGGGGATCGGTGGTGATCTGGATCCTGCTGGTGGTGTGGGCATCGGATATTGGCGCTTATGCCGCCGGCCGCCTGATCGGCGGGCCGAAGCTGGCACCGCGGATCAGCCCCAACAAGACGTGGGCGGGGCTCATCGGCGGCGTCGTCGCGGCGGCGGTGACCAGTGCCAGCTTCGTCGCTATTCTCGACGGCACGGATCCAGGGCCGGCCAGCCTTCTCGGCGGCGTTCTGGCCATCGTGGCGCAGGCGGGCGATCTGGTAGAGTCATGGGTCAAGCGCCGGTTTGGCGTAAAGGATACGGGCACGCTGATCCCCGGCCACGGCGGATTACTTGATCGGGTCGATGCGCTGCTCGCGGTCATCCTGGTCGTGGCGTGCATTGCGGCTGTGGACGGAGGGGCACTCACAAGATGGCTATGATCGCACCGCGAGCGCGCGCCGAGGCGGCGTCGCGCAGCGTCACCATCCTCGGATCCACCGGATCGGTCGGCTGCAATACCATCGACCTGCTGGCCCGCCAGCCTGCCGCGTTCGCCGTCGAGGCGCTCACCGCCAACCGCAACGTCAAGCTGCTGGTCGAGCAGGCGCTGGCGCTGCGGCCGCGGATGGTGGCCGTCGCCGACCACACCTGTTACCGCCCGCTGAAGGACGCCCTGTTCGGCAGCGGTATCGAGGTGGCGGGGGGGCCGCAGGCGGTGATCGAAGCGGCGATGCGCCCGGCGGACTGGGTGATGGCGTCCATCGTCGGCGCCGCCGGCCTGGAGCCGACGATGGCTGCGGTCCGCAGGGGCGCGGTCATCGGTCTGGCCAACAAGGAATGCCTGGTCTGTGCCGGCGACCTGATGATCGCCGAGATCAAGAAGTGCGGGGCGACGCTGGTGCCGGTCGACTCCGAGCACAG
>JBDHSN010000018.1:0-28800 GCA_039808105.1 Rhodospirillales bacterium | reverse complement strand
TACCCGATTCGCCTTAATGAGGCAATTCCCTGTTCGGGCCAGAGCCAATCATCGCCAAGATTTGCGGCGGTGCTGCGCGCCCCGGGCCTGCTGTTTTGTTGCACCTGCGGGTCCTGAGCCGGCGGTAGCGGCTGCTCCCGAAAGACGGCGACGCGGCGGTTCCTGCGCAGAATTCCGCCAAAATCCGTCAGTCCTTCGCTGCCGCCGGCGCGCTGCCGCGGCTCGTCTGCGGGCTGCCAGCGATGATGAGGGAGAACGGGCGTTGCGTTTCCCCGGCGCGCGGTTCGAGTCTCGATCGCCGCGGGCGAGCGAGCATCCGGCATCTCCGTTTGACGTCGGATGGAACGGCAGCGGTACTTAAGCCGGCGTGTCTGCCTCGCCGGGGGCGGGAAGGTCGATCTCGATGGTGCAGACGATCCCCTCCCGCCGGAACTCGTGGCGGACTTTCGATCCGGGGACGCCGCTGCCGATCAGCGCCGTGCCGAAGCCCCGGCGCTGCGGCGCGTTCACCGGCGGTCCGTCGCGTTCCTCCCAGACGACGGTGAGATGGCGATGGCCATTGTCGCCTTCGTCCACCTCCCAATTGAGCGCGACGCGCCCGGTCGCGCTCGACAGCGCGCCGTACTTGGCGGCGTTGGTGGCCAGCTCGTGGAGAACGAGGCCGAACGGCGTCGCGTAGTCCGGCGGCAGCATCACCGGTTGCCCGGCGATCTGCAGCCGTTCGTGCTGCCGGCTGGCGTAGGCGTTGAGCTGGCTGCGGGCGAGGACACCGAGTTCGGCGCCTTGCCAGTCGGTCTCTACCAGCAGCTTGTAAGCCGCGGCGAGGGCGGCGAGCCGGCCCTCGAAGCGCTCGATCAGGTCCTCGCGCGAGCCGGTGGTGCGCAGTGTCTGCCGCGCCAGCGACTGCACGACGGTGAGCGCGTTCTTGACACGATGGGTCAGTTCGCTGAGCAGCAGCTGCTGGCGCTTCTCCCAAAGCTTGTAGTCGGTGATATCGCGGGTGCTTTCCAGGACGAGGTGGCGGCCGCCCATCTCGACCAGCTCGATCTGGCTTTCGACGGTGAGCTGGCGGCCGTCCTTGGTTCGGTGGACGAGCTCGCCGCTCCACGTGCCCTGCTCGCGCAGGATGCGCCGCAGCGTGGCGAACGACGATCCGGGAACGGTGGTGTGGAGCAGGATGTCCTTGCGCTGGCCGAGTGCTTCCTCGCGCAGATAGCCGTAGAGCTGTTCGCTGCCGCGGTTCCACTGCAGGATGCCGCCCTCGAAGTCCCAGACGAAGATCGGCGAGCGGGTGCCCTCGACGAGCCGCATCTCCTGCTGCAGCCGCTCCTCGCTTTCGCGCAAGGCCTCTTCCGCCTGGCGGCGCTGGGTGACGTCGACGAAGGTGCAGACGACGCCGACCACCGCTCCGCCGCTGGCGTGGGGACGGATGGACACCCGGTACCAGCCGCCGTCCCGCGCCTTGACCTCGTGCTCAACCGGCTCCAGGCTGCGCAAAACTTCGCGGGAATGGGCGGCGAGGCCGTCGTATTCGAGCTGGTGGGTGAAGTCGTCGATCGGCCGGCCGACGTCTTCGGCGGTTATGTCGAAGAGGTCCCTGAGCCGCGGCGTGAAGTGCCTGACGCACAGGGCGCGGTCGAGGACCAGCGTGGCGATGTCGATCGCGGCGAGAAAGGTGGCGGTGTCGCTCTGCGTGCGTGCCATCGCCTGCAGCTTGTCTTCCAGCTCCGCCTTGACCGACTGCGCTGCGGCTCGGGCGCGGCTGAGCTGGTTCCTGGCCAGATCGTTCTCTTCGCGGGCGATGCGAAGCTGGTGTTCGGCCAGTGCCAGCGCCTCGCGGAGCTGGCGGATGGGGGCATCGCCGGCTGGTGGGTCATAGCGCGGCGTTCGCAGCAGCGCGACCGTGCCGGCGGGCGGCAAATGGTCGGGGGAGGCGAGGTAGATATGATTGCGATGCAACTGCTGCTGGTCCTCGACAAAGAGAACCGGCATGCCGACGTGCGGGCGCAGGACGTCGGCGAGTTGGCCGCGCTCGGATGGGGCATCGACGATGACGACAAAGGCGGCGCCGGTGTCGCCGGGGATCGTCTCGAACAGCTTCCGCAGCGCTGGGATGCCGCCAGCCGACGCGGCAATACCGACGACGGGGGGATCGGACATCTGTTCAGCGGGTCCCACCAAGTGTCTCCTGGCCTTCGGTCAGAGTCCGGCCGGACGGGAACCGGCCGCTTCAGCCTGAGCCTGAACCTTACCGGCGCGAGCCTAGCAGGAAACGACTGCCGACAGGAACCCCGGAGGTAGTTCGACGCGCTGCGGTGGGGCGGACCTGGACCGGCAGCGGGGTTGCGGCGGATGGCAGCGGCGCGGCGGCAGTTTTTTCCGTCCTGCCGGCAGGATGATCATTGCCGTCGCTCTCGTCCGCCTTCCGATTCATCCGCGGCCGCCGTGCCGGCCGTGACCAGCAGTTCCGCCAGTTGCAGCGCGTTGCGGACGGCGTAGTCCGCGTAGCAGTTGTTCATCAGCGCGTGCACGGTGTGGACGCCTGCGGCGAGAGTGCGAATGGGCTCCACCCACCCCTGCAGCTCGTCTTCCGAATAGAGATAGCGGAAGCGCTCGGCAGCGGTGATGTTGGGCTTCTCATAGGTCTCGGCGTTGCGTCCGTGGAAGCGGACGACGGCGAGGGGAGCGGTCGCGGCGACCGTCGGCGGCGTCGAGGAGCGGAAGCCTTGCGGCTCGTCCGGCACGACATAGGCGGCGCCGAGCTTCTCCAGCAGCGATAGCGTCCTCGCCCGATAGTTGTCGGTCATCCAACCGCCGCCGCGGAACTCGATGGCGATCGGCCACGGCGCCCGGCTGGCCAGCCGTTCCAGGTAGTCGATGTTGTCGCGGCGGGCGGTGAACCACGGCGGAAACTGGAACAGCACGCAGCCGAGCTTGCCGGCGGCGGCGAGCGGGACGAGGGCGCTCGCCTGCATCTCCCAGGCCAGCGTCGCCGCTTCCCGCGGCAGATCGTGCAGGTAGAGCCGCTTGCTGCCGGCGAGGGAGGCCGGCAGCAGCGCCCGGACCGCCTGCGGCAGCCGGCCGGCATCGACGGCGTGCCGGGTGAACAGGCCGAACGATTTGATGTTGAAGATGAAGCCGGGTGGGGTGCGCGCCACCCACAGTTCGGCGTTGCGCTCGGCCGGCAGCGCGTAATAGGTGGCGTCCACCTCGACGACCGGGAAGTGGCGGGCGTAGTAGTCGAGCCGGGTCGCCGCCGTCCGGGCGTCGGCGGGATAGAACGTACCGGCGTCGATCAGCGTACGATCGGTCCAGCCGCAGCAGCCGCAGAGCACGTTGCCGACCGGCTTGCCGTGCTCGATGCCAGGGGGTGGCGCGATGATACGGCCCATCGGCATCGCCGCCCGGGGGCCCGGCGCTTCAGGAGGCGCCTGCATCCTTGGCGGCGAGCATGCCGATGGCGGACCAGTCGAGATTGTCGCCGCCTTGCGCCAGCAGGGCGAGGAAGCGGTCGCGCAGCAGGCTGGCGAGCGGCAGCGGCACCCGCGACGCCTCTCCCGCCGCCAGCACCAGGCGGACGTCCTTGAGACCGAGCGGTGCGGCAAAGCCGGCCGGCTCGAATCGCCGGTCGGCGACCAGCCCGCCGTAGGTGTGGAAGACGGGGGCATCGAACAGGGTGGAGGTGAGGATTTCGAGGTATTGCCGGCGGTCGACGCCGGCCTTGCCGACCAGCGCCATCGCTTCGCCCAGCGCCTCGATGATGACGGCGATGAGGAAGTTACCGCTGAGCTTGATCAGGTTGGCGTCGGCCGGGTTCTGCGAGGGGACCAGCAGCTTGTGGCCGATGGCTTGCAGCAGCGGCCTGACCGCATCCACCGCATCGGGTGTGCCGGCGGCGACCACCGCGAGCTTGGCCGCGGCGGCCGCTTCCGGCCGGCCGAAGACCGGAGCCGCCACGTAGCGCTGCCCGGCGGCGGCGTGCGCTTGCGCCAACTGCTGCGACAGCGCGACGCTGATGGTGCTGCAGCCGATGTGGATGGCGCCCGCGGCGAGGCTGTCGCGGATGCCGGCGGGGCCCAGCGCCACCGCCGAGACCGCGTCGTCGTTGGCGAGCATGGTGAACACCACCCCGCTGTGGCACGCCTCGGCGATCGAGGCGGCTGCCGTCGCGCCTTTGGCGACGAGCGGCTGCGCCCGTTCCGGGCTGCGGTTGTAGACGGTGACGTCGTGTCCGGCGGCGAACAGGTTTGCTGCCATGCCGATGCCCATGTTGCCCAACCCGACGAAGCCCACCTTCATGACCCTGTCCTTTCGTTGACGGCGGCGGTCCTTGCCGCCGCGAATGCCGGTAATTCGTGATTGGTGCCGAGACGGTGGCCGAACCTTATTGTCGCTGGCAAGGAAGGCGGCCGAACCGTGCGGGTGCAATGCGCGTTTTCAGCGCAACCAGCGGCGGGACCGTGCGCAAACCGGAGGGCGACAGGCTCATGGCAAAGGAAACGATCGCGGATCTGATCGCGGCCACGCTGGCGGAGGCCGGCGTCAAGCGCATCTGGGGCGTCACCGGCGACAGCCTCAACGGCCTCAACGACAGCCTGCGGCGTCTCGACCGCATCGACTGGATGCATGTCCGCCATGAGGAAGTGGCGGCCTTCGCCGCCGGCGGCGAGGCGGCGGTCACCGGCAGCCTCGCCGTCTGCGCCGGAAGCTGCGGGCCGGGCAACCTGCACCTGATCAACGGGCTGTTCGAGTGCCATCGCAGCCACGTCCCGGTGCTGGCGATCGCCGCGCATATTCCCTCGTCCGAGATCGGCCTCGGCTACTTCCAGGAGACCCACCCGCAGGAACTGTTCCGCGAGTGCAGCTACTACTGCGAGCTGGTGTCCATCCCGGAGCAGTTGCCGCGGGTGCTGGAGACGGCGATGCGTACCGCGGTGGGCAAGCGCGGCGTTGCGGTGATCGTGCTGCCGGGCGACGTGGCGCTGAAGCCGGCGCCGGAGGGCGCGCGGGTGGGGTGTGCGTTCGGTCCGCCGCCGGCCGTCGTTCCCGCCGCCGAGGATATGGAGCGGATGGTGGCGCTGCTCGACGGCGCCGAGGCGGTGACGCTGCTGTGCGGCAGCGGCTGTGCCGGCGTCCATGATCAGGTGGTGGCGCTCGCCGACGCGCTGGCCGCGCCGGTGGTGCATGCGCTGCGGGGCAAGGAGCACGTGGAGTGGGACAATCCGTTCGATGTCGGCATGACGGGGCTGATCGGCTTTTCCTCCGGCTACTATGCCATGCTCAACTGCGATCTGCTGCTGATGCTGGGGACGGACTTCCCCTATCGCAACTTCTATCCGGAGAAGGCGAAGATCATTCAGGTGGACATCCGGCCGGAGGTGATCGGCCGGCGGACGCCGGTCGATCTCGCCATCGTCGGTGATGTTGGCTCGACGATCGCAGCGTTGCTGCCGCGGCTGCGCCGCAGGGACGACCGCGGCTTTCTCGACCGGGCGAAGGGCCATTACGCCAAGGCGCGCGCCGGCCTCGATGATCTTGCCGTAGCCAAGGCGGGCGATGCGCAGATCCATTCCCAGCATCTCGCCCGGGTGATCAGCGAGATCGCCGCCGACGATGCCGTCTTCACTGCCGACGTCGGCACGCCGACGGTGTGGGCCGCCCGCTATCTGCGGATGAACGGCCGGCGGCGACTGATCGGCTCGTTCACCCACGGCTCGATGGCCAATGCGATGCCGCAGGCGCTCGGGGCGCAGGCCGCCTGCCCGGGGCGGCAGGTTGTCTCGCTGTCCGGCGACGGCGGCTTTTCCATGCTGATGGGCGATCTGCTGTCGCTGAAGCAGCTCGCCCTGCCGGTGAAGATCGTCGTCTTCAACAATGGCTCGCTCGGCTTCGTCGCCATGGAGATGAAGGCGGCCGGCTACCTCGATACGGGCACGGATCTCGACAATCCCAGCTTCGCGGCGCTGGCCGAGGCGGCGGGCATCCGCGGCTTCCGTGTCGAGGAGCCGGCGCAGCTGGAGCCGGCGGTGCGCGCGGCGTTTGCCCTCGGCGGCCCGGCGCTGCTCGACGTGGTGGTGGCAAAGCAGGAGCTGGTGATCCCGCCGAAGATCCAGCTTGAACAGGCCAAGGGCTTCGGGCTGTTCATGCTGAAGGCGATCATCAGCGGGCGCGGCGACGAGGTCATCGAGCTTGCCAGGACCAATCTGCGGCGATAGGCAGGCATTCACAAACAAGCCGGCAGATCGGGGATGGGCGATGCGTGTGGAGACGGCTTTTCTGTTCGATCTCGACGGCACGCTGGTGGATAGCGTCTACCAGCATGTGCTGGCGTGGAAGGATGCGCTCGACGCCGAAGGCATCGAGCTTTCCGTCTGGCGGATCCACCGCAAGATCGGCATGAGCGGCGGCCTGTTCACCAACCAACTGCTGCGCGAGACCGGCCTTGAGATCAGCGTCGAGCGGGTCGAGCGCCTGCGGGTCGCTCACGCCGAAGCCTACCAGCGTTATGGAACGCGGGTGCGGCCGCTGCCGGGCGCCCGCGAGCTGCTGGCCTATCTGTCCGGCGCCGGCATCCGCTGGGCGATCGCCACCAGCGGTCGCCTGGAGATGTCCGCCGGCAAGATCGCCTCGCTGGGCGTCGACCTGGGCCGGACGACGATCATCACCCGCGACCAGGTCCGCTACGCCAAGCCCGACCCTGATCTATTCCTGGCGGCTGCCGAGCGTCTCGGCGTGCCGATCGAGACGACCATCGTCGTCGGCGACAGCATCTGGGACATGCTGGCGGCAACCCGCTGCCGGGCGCTGGGCGTCGGCCTGCAGAGCGGCGGCTATGGTGTCGATGAGCTCCGCCACGCCGGGGCGATCCGCGTCTACGAGGATCCGGCCGACCTGCTGCGGCATTTCGACGAGATCGGCGGCAGGCTCTAGCGGCGGAGGTGCTGTTGTCGGTCCCGCGGCTCCTCCGTACTGCTGCCGCCCGCTGGGGCGAGAACTGGCGGGATGCGATGGCCTCGGCCGTGGCCGCCGGCCTCGCCTGGCTGTTGGCGCAGCACCTTTTCGGCCACCCGAAGCCGCTGTTCGCCGCCATCAGCGCCATCGTCTGCCTGTCTCCCGGTCTGCCCAGCCACTTCCGGCAGGCGCTGGGGCTGCTGGTCGGCGTCGCCATCGGCATCATCGTCGGTGAGTTCGGGCTGCTGATCCCCGACACCCTGCCGCTGCTGCGTCTCGCCTTTGTCTCCTTCGTCGCCATCGTCGTCGCCGGCCTCCTCGGCCTGCCGCCGGTCGTGCCCATCCAGGCGGGCGTCTCCGCCATCCTGGTGCTGGCCCTTGGCCCGGCGACCGCCGGCTCGGTGCGCATGCTGGACGTGGCGGTGGGGGCGGCGCTCGGCCTGTTCTTCAGCCAGATCCTGCTCACCCCCAATCCGGTGCGGATCATCGACGATGCCGCCCGCGATCTGCTCAGCGCCCTGGCGCGGGGCCTCGACGATTGCGCCGAAGCGGTGCGCCGCCTCGATCACAAGCGGGCCGAGGGGGCGGTTCGGCGCCTCTCGAAAGCGCACGACAACCTCGTCGCGCTCAGCGCCGGCATCGATGCCGCGCGCAGCGCCGCCCGCTGGTCGTTGCGCGGCCTGCTGGCGGCGCGCGAGGTGAGCGAGATCGCCAAGTGCTACGACCGGCATTCGATCCGCATCTACGCATCGGCGCTGCTGTTCGGCGAGGCGCTGGCCGATGCCGTCCGCAAGCGCGACGGGCCGCCTCCGGAAGCGCTGGAACGGCAGGTGCGGCGGGCGGCCGCACGGTGTGCCGAACTGGCCGGCGGCGATCCGGTCGTGGGGTCCGCTGCCGCCCTGCCGTCGCATCCGCCGCTGCCGGTATCGGCGCCGTGGCGGGCGAGCCTCGACCGGCTGGCGCTGGTGGAGCAGGCGCTGGACCGCTTCGGCTGCACCGACCGCGTGACGCGGGCCGAGCCTGCCGTCGCTGCCGATGATGATCCACCGCCAGCCCCTCGCCAGCGCCGCCCGGACACGGTAGAACAGGACAGGGAAGCGGAGAGCGAAGAGGTTGGCGGCCATGCGCATACCTAGCCTCGCCGGCAGCGTCATCCTGACGGCGGTGGCGTTGCTGGCCTTTACCGGCATGGGCGCGGCGCAGACGGCGCCGCCGGCGTCGGCAACGCCGACCCGCGAGGAGTTGCAGAAGCAGCTCGACGCCCAGAACGCGCGCAACGAGGAATTGCGCCAGCGGATCGCCAAGCTCGAAGCGGTGCTGAAGACCGACGTCTGCAACAACCCGGAAGCCGAGGCGCTGCTCAAGGCGGAGAAGCAGGCGCCGCCGCGCTGAGCGGCTGCCGGGGCTTAAGCCACCGCGGCGTTGAAGTCGTCGAGCAATACCTGGATGCGCAGCGGGTCGGTCTCGTCCATGATCAGCTGGGTCCGCCGCTGCGCGGCCAGCAGGTCGAGGCCGAGGATGCGGCGCTTCACCCGGGCGATGCTGCTGGCGGTCATCGACAGCTCGCGGAAGCCAAGTCCCAGCAGCAGCGGCGTGAAGCGCGGGTCGCCGGCGATCTCGCCGCAGACGCAGACCGGGATGCGCGCCCGCAGCGCCGCCGCGGCGGCGAACTGGATCATCCGCAGCACCCCCGGGTGCAGCGGGTTGTAGAGGTGGGCGACGCGCTCGTCGCTGCGGTCGATGGCGAGCGTGTACATGGTGAGGTCGTTGGAGCCGATGGCGAAGAAATCGCTGACCAGCGCCAGGGCGTCGGCGGTCAACGCGGCGCCGGGCACCTCGATCATCGTGCCCAGCGGCGGCAGCGTCGTCGGCAGCTCGACCCCGCGCCGGTAGAGCCGGCGGGCGGCGCGGGCGAGCACGTCGCGGGACGCCCGCACCTCGGCGACGGCGGTGACCATCGGCAGCAGGATGCGCACCGGCCCGTGCGCGCCGGCGCGCAGGATGGCACGGAACTGCGTCTCGAGCAGCTCGGCGCGGGCCAGCGAGAGGCGGATGCCGCGGATGCCGAGCGGCGAGGTGGCGCTGCCACCGAACTGGCCGACGAACGGCACGGCACCCTTGTCGCCGCCGAGGTCGAGGGTGCGCACGGTGATGCAATGGCCGCCGGCGCGCTCGATCAGCGTCCGCAGTGCCCCGTACTGCTCCTCCTCGGTCGGGGGCATCGGCCGGTTCATGAACATGAATTCGGTCCGCAGCAGGCCGATGCCGGCGGCGCCGGCCTCGACGACGTGCTCCATCTCCATGGGCAGCTCGACGTTGGCCTGCAGGCTGATCGGCACACCGTCGCGGGTCACCGCCGGCTGGCCGGCGAGCTGGCGCAGCGCCCGCTCCTCGTCCTGGCGTTCGCCATGGCGGCGCCGATACTCCTGCACCGCCATCGGTGTCGGATGCACGACGATCTGGCCGTGGTCGCCGTCGACGAGGATCGGATCGCCGGAACGCACCGACTCGAGCAGGCCGGCGGCGCCGAGAACCGTTGGCACCCCGAGCGCCCGGGCCAGGATCGCGGTATGCCCCTGCGCCCCGCCCATCTGCGCGGCGATGCCGACGACGTGCTCGGGGTCGAGCTGGGCGGTTTCCGCCGGCGTCAGTTCCTCGGCGATGATGACGCTGCCGTGCGGGATCGAGAACAGCGGCTTGCCGGGCTCGCGGGTGAGCTGGGCGATCAGGCGGTTGCCGACCTCACGGATATCCTCGACCCGCGCCGAGAGGTAGGCGTCCTGCATGGTGCGGAAGCCGTCGCAGATGGCGGTCACTTCCGACTGCACCGCCGCCTCGGCGTTGACGCGCTCGGCGGCGATGCGGGCATAGGCCCCGCGCAGCAGCCGCGAGTCCTTCAGCATCATCATGTAGGCGTCGAGCAGGTAGATGACCTCGTCGGCCGCCCAGTCGCGGGCGGCGACGCGCTCGCGCGTCTTGGCGCGGAGCCGGCCGAGCTGCCGGCGGGCGCGCAGCACCGCCTCGCGCAAACGCCGCTGCTCCGCCTCGACATCCGCCGGGCGTATACGGTATTCCGGAATCCGCGCACCGCCGCTTTCGCAGACATATGCCACGCCGATGCCGATACCGGGCGAGACGCCGAGACCTTCCACGACGCGCTCGCTCACGACCTTGTCGGTCATTTCCTTCCCAGGCGAAGTTTTCATTGCTCGTCATCGGACGCGTCGCCGAGGACTTCGCCGGCCGGGGCGCCCGTCATAGTGCCTGCTCAGTCTTCCTCGTCGAACCTCGCCTCGATGATGCTGCCGAGGACGTTGATGGCTTCTTCCGCCTCGCGGCCGGTGGCCGCGATCTCGATTTCAGTACCGGGTCCGGCGCCGAGCATCATCAGCCCGAGAATGGAGCGCCCGGAGACCGTCGTCCCGCGCTTCGAGACGGTGATCTCGGCGTCGAAGCCGGAAGCCAGCTTCACGAACTTGGCGGCAGCACGGGCGTGCAGGCCGCGCCGGTTGGCGATCACCGCGGTACACCTCAGGATATCTCCGTCACGGCTGTAATCGACCATTCCGAACTCACGTCTCCTCCTGGGTGAGCAGGCGCGAGGCGATGTTGATGTATTTGCGGCCGGCTTCCTGGGCGCTTTGCGCCGCTTCCTCGAGTGATTCTGTCTGGCGTACGCTGGCCAGCTTGATCAGCATGGGCAGGTTGACGCCGGCGATCACTTCCACATTGGCCCGATCCATGATCGAGATGGCGAGGTTCGACGGTGTTCCGCCGAACATGTCGGTGAGCAGGACAACGCCGTTGCCTTCCTCGACGCCGGCGACGTTCTCCAGAATCTGGCCGCGGCGCTGCTCCATGTCGTCGTCGGGTCCGATGCAGACGGCGCTGATGTTCACCTGCGGCCCGACGACGTGCTCCAGGGCGTTGATCAACTCCTCGCCGAGGCGGCCGTGGGTGACGATGACAAGACCAATCATTGCGTCACGGCACCTTTGCTTCGGAACGGGCGACCCGCCCTCCCGACCGCTCCAGATCCCGATGGAGCACCTGCACGCGTTGTCCCTGGCCGCTCAGCCATGATGCAAGCTCTTCCGTGACGAATACAGAACGATGTCGGCCGCCGGTGCAGCCCACAGCAATGGTCAGGTAGCTTTTTCCCTCAGCGACGTAGCGGGGTAGCAGCGGTTGGAGCAGGCGCGTCAGCGACTCGAAGAAGGAGGCGTACGCGCCGTCTTCGCGGATGAACTGCTTGATCGCGCTGTCCCGGCCCGTCAGCCCTCTCAGTTCCGCTTGATAGTACGGATTGGCGAGAAAACGCACGTCAAAAACGAGGTCGGCGTCGCGCGGCAGGCCGGAGCGGAACGAGAACGAGGTGACCTGGATGAGCAGTCCGGTCTGCTCGGAGAGGCCAAGCTGGCCCAGCAGCATCCGTTTCAGGTGTCCGGGGTTGACGGCGCTGGTATCGATGGTGAGGTCCGCGCGGCTGCGCAGCGGCGAGAGAATCTGGCGCTCGCGGGCGATTCCCTCCATCAGCGGCATCTGGCCGGAGAGCGGATGGCGGTGGCGGGTGGCGGTATAGCGGCGGCGCAACTCTTCCTCGTCGCAGTAAAGGAAGATGAGCTGGACGGCGACCGCCCGGTTGTCGCGCAGCTGTTCGACCATCTTCAGGCAGGTTTCGACGGCGAAATCGCGGGTGCGGACATCGACCCCGATCGCCAGTTTCTGCGACGGCAGGGCCGGATCATCGATCTTCGGCAGCAGCCGCGGCAACAGCCGTAGCGGCAGGTGGTCGATGCATTCGAACCCGAGATCCTCCAGAGCCTTCAGGGCTGTCGTCTTGCCGGCGCCGGACATGCCGGTGATCAGCAGGATCTGATGCGCTGGCGGGGTTTCGGCCGCTGCGTCGATATCCGATTCGGCCAGTACCACACCCTCCTGGGTCATGGCAGTCGCATGATGACATTGCGGGCAATGCCGGCGATGACATGGACCCGGGCGACCGCGGAACAGTCGAAAGCGTCCAACTGGAAGTAGGGCAACGGGACCCCCAGCACCTCTTCCTCGGCGACGGGCGGCAGGCGCTCCACCGTAGCGCGAGGGACCAGATCGATGACGGCGACGAGCGGTACCTGTGGCTCGGCCTCGATGCGAATGATGCCGATCCCGCGGACTTCCAGCAAGCCGCACAGGGCGGCAGGGGCGGTTGCAACGAGAGTATCGCCATCGCGGGCGACGCAGGTGTAGTCATCGGCGATCAGCCGGCCGCCGGCGGCCATCAGCCGCAGCGCCAGGTCGGACTTGCCGGCCCCCGAAGGTCCGCGAAGCAGCACGCCGGCGCCCTCCATCGCGACGCACGTGCCGCGCAGGCGAATCATCGGGCGACGCCGGCGGAGCGGGGACGCCGGCCGCGGGCGGCAGCCGTCACTGCCGGCGGGCCCGGGCTTGCTGGACGGGGTGCGGGTGCATCCGGCCCGGCCTATTCAAGCGGCAGGCGGACGACGAAGCAGGCACCCGAGACCTTGCCGCTGGGGCCGCGCCGGTTGCGCGCGAGGATGGTGCCGCCGTGGGTCTCGACGATCTGCTTGGAGATGCTCAGTCCCAGCCCGGAGTGCTGCCCGAACTTCTCGTCGTGCGGCCGCTCGGAATAGAACCGCTTGAAGATCTCCTGCTCGCGCCCCTCGGGAATGCCGGGGCCCTGATCGAGGACCTCGGCGATGACCGAGGTGTTTTCGCGCCGCGCCCGCAGGGTGATGACGCTGCTGGGCGGACTGAACGAGAGGGCGTTGGCGAGCAGGTTGCGAAACACCTGCATCAGCCGGCTCTCGACGCCGTTGACCGTCAGCGGCCGGCGCTCGGCGATGTCGAGGACCAGCCGGATCTGCCGCTGCTGCGCCGTGGCCTCGGTCACCTCGACGAGCAGCATCAGCAGCTGCTTCATGTCGACCGAGGCCGAGTTTTCGCGCGACAGTTCGGCATCGAGGCGCGAGGCGTCGGAAATATCGCTGATCAGGCGGTCGAGGCGACCGACGTCGTCGAGGATGATGTTCATCAGCTTCTGGCGCCGTTCCCCGTCCTTGACCCGGGCGGCGGTCTCGACGGCGCTGCGCAACGAGCTCAGCGGGTTCTTCAGCTCGTGGGCGACGTCGGCGGCGAAGCGCTCGTTGGCGTCGATGCGCAGCCACAGCGCCTGGGTCATCTCCCGCAGCGCCGCCGCAAGCTGGCCGATCTCGTCGCCGCGCTTGCCGAAATCGGGAATGGTATGGCGGCGGTGGCGATCGCGGCGGACCCGCTGCGCCGCGTCGGCAAGCAGGCGGATCGGGCGGGCAATGCTGCCGGCAAGGTAGATTGACAGCAGCACGGTCACCAGCAGGGCGGCGAGAAACCACTTCAGCACGTCGAGCCGCACCTGCAGGACGGCGGCGTCGATGTCGGCCGAGCCGCGCGTCAGCATCAGCGCCGCGAGCACCTGCTTGTAGCGCTGCACCGGCACCGCGACGCTCAGCACCATGCCGCCACCGGGATCGGAGCGGACCGTCGTTGCCGTCTCGCCGGCGAGCGCGAGCATGGCTTCGGGGTAGTCGCGGGCCTTCTGCACCGGGTTCTCGGTGTAGGCGGGCAGGTCCTCGCGGCTCCACAGCCGGGCGAGAACGCGGTCGTAGGCGCCCAGCAGGGCGGTGAGGCGCTGGCTCTCGGTGCGCGGCGCCGGCAGCTCCTCGATCTGGACGGTGCCACCGGGGCCGCCGAGCAGCAGGCTGTCGGCGACCAGCAGGCCGTTCTCGTCGAACAGGCGGGCGCGCAGGCGGGAGGTTTCGACCATGCGGCGGACCATCTGCTGCGCCATCAGGGTGATGACGCCCTCGCCCTTGTTGGGATCGGCGAAGGTGGCGCTCTCGCCGACGGCGGCGGCGAAGAGATTGGCTTCACTGCGCATCGTTGCCAGTTCAGCCGCGATCAGGCCGCGTCGGTATTCGTCGAGATAGAGCATGCCGGCGAACAGGAAACCCAGCGCCAGCAGGTTGACGGCGAGGATGCGCAAGGTGATCGGCGAAAAACCGAAGCGCCGCCGCCGTTTACGTGCTCTGGCGGGCCGTTCCCCCTTGGACACCCGCTCAGGTGGCGCGATAGCGGTAGCCGACGCCGTAGAGGGTCTCGATGTGGGCAAAGTCGGCGTCGACGTCTTTGAACTTCTTGCGGAGGCGTTTGATGTGGCTGTCGATGGTGCGATCGTCGACATAGATGTGCTCGCCATAGGCCGCATCGATGAGCTGATCACGACTCTTGACGTGGCCGGGCCGCCGGGCCAGGGCCTGCACCAGCAGGAACTCGGTAACGGTGAGATTAACTTCGCTGTTCCGCCAAGTACACAGGTGCCGGGTTTCGTCGAGGACGAGATCGCCCCGGCGCATCACGTCGGGTTCGCCCTCGGTTGCGACGGGAGGAGTACGACGCCGGAGGACGGCGCGGATGCGCTCGATCAGCAGCCGCTGGGAGAACGGTTTGGTGATGTAGTCGTCGGCGCCCATGCGCAGGCCGAGCATCTCGTCGAGCTCGTCATCCTTGGACGTCAGGAAGATCACCGGCATATCGGTGTTCTGCCGCAGCCGACCGAGGAGCTCGAGGCCATCCATTCGCGGCATCTTGATATCGAGAATGGCAAGATCGACGGGCTGCCGCGCCAGCCCGCTGAGAGCTTCCGTGCCGTCGGCGAAGGTCAGGACGCGAAAGCCCTCTGACTCCAATGCCATGGAGACCGAGGCAAGGATGTTGCGGTCGTCATCGACCAGGGCAATCGTTTCGGACAACGTCATCTTGTTCCTTCGTTCTCGATCCTGAGCCCGCAAACACCATCGGCCGGGCCGAGACCCACTGTAAAACCCCGAAATTTGTGCAGCGATTATAGTGTCGTTTGTGAGGCGGCGACACGACCTTTTGGGGCTCTTTTGCGCAATTAAGATGCGCTCGCGACGTCGTGGTCGTGATCGCTGCGCCATTTCGGGGTTCTATTGAGCGCTGCGATCCGATCAATCCGGCGCATCGGCGGCGCCTGTCGTGGCGGGAGCGGCACCACGATGGTCGGAGCGGCGGCGGTGCGCTGCCCGGTGTCGATCGCTGCGCCGGTTATGCATCGGTGCAACGCTGCGGGTGATGCAACGATGCATCGGTGGCTGTGAAGAACGAGCGCCCGCCGGGCCGCGCAGGCAGGGTGGGCATCAATTGCATAGGCGTTCGCGCCATCGTGATGGCAATGTGACGGTCAACGGGCCCTGCCGAAGCGGGTGGACGGCCGTTGATGGCGTGCACGGCTGGTCCCGCCATCCCGGCTGAGAATCCACAGTGCCTTCGTCCGCAATCCACACTGTGTCGATTCGGTTTGGGGTGTTGCATCGCAACGTTATAACGTTGCTTCGCTGGCAGGGCTGAGAGTGCGACACATTCGTCGTTACGGAACGGCGAAGAAGGGTTGGAATCGCCAGTCGCCTCGGGACGCATCGGCGCGGCCGCTGCCGGAAGAGAGAGTGAGAGAGAATGAGTATGAGACTTTCGGCAGGTATCGGTGCCCTGCTGCTGGCTGGCATGGCGGGACCGGCGCTGGCCCAGCAGTCAGTGAGCGAGTGGCTCGATGGCGAATACGCCACGGGCGACTGGGGTGGCATGCGCACGAAGATGCAGGACGCCGGCGTCACCTTCGAAGGCGGCTATACCACCGACATCATGGCGGTCCGCAACGGCAACGCCGGCAGTGGCGATGGCTGGGATTACGCCGGGCGCATGGACTTCGGCCTCAACTTCGACCTTGAGAAGCTGGTCGGCGCCACCGGCCTCAGCTTCTACGTCAGCGGTGCCTGGTCGTCCGGTCAGAACCTGTCCGAGCGTCAGGTCGGCAACCTTTTTGCGGTTCAGCAGATTTTCACCGGCCAGGAAGCGCGGCTGTCGCAGCTCTACTTTCAGCAGAAGCTTCTCGACGACCAGCTGAAGTTCAAGATCGGCCGGCTGACCACCGAGGAAGACTTCCTCGCCTCCGATATCTACGCCAACTACGTTAACGGCGGCATCAACGGAACGCCCGCCAACGTGCCTGGCGGCAACGCCGGTTTCACCACCGCGCCGTTCGTGCAGTGGGGCGCGGTCGGCGCTTACGAGTTGACCGACGGTCTGCGCTTCGCCGTCGGTGTCTACAACGCCGACGAGAAGACGATCGACGATCATCGCAACGGCACCCGCTTTACCCTCGATCTCGAGGATCATGTCTTCGGCATCGGCGAAGTGAGCTACGGCTGGAACCAGTTGAAGGAGCCCGAGGAGGGCAAGGAGCAGGAGGTGCCGGAGGGTCTCGCCGGCATGGTGAAACTGGGCATCTTCGGTCAGAGCGGCCATCACGAGAGGGTCGATGGCGAAGGCAACAAGAATGGCAGCGCCGGCTTCTACGTGTCGGGGCAGCAGATGGTCTATCGCGAGCCGGACACGGCCGACCAGGGGCTCACCCCGTGGGTGGTGGCGTCGTTCCTGCCGCGCGAATCGGTCAACGAGCTGCCGGTGTTCTTCGGCGGCGGTCTCGTCTACAAGGGGCTGGTCCCGACCCGCGACGACGATGCGACGGCGCTCGGCTTCTTCTATGGCAAGCTGTCGAAGGACATCAATCCCGGCGGCTCCGAGAAGATCCTGGAAATGAACTACACCGCCCAGCTCACCAAGTTCTTCTACGTGCGTCCGGATATTCAGCTCGTGTTCGATCCGGCCGGTGTCAGCAGTGCCGATACCGCCGTCGTCTTCGGTGGCGAAATCGGGATTACCTTCTGATCGTCTTCGACAGATCAGCAGGGGGCGCTCGGGGCAGGCGCGCGCTGGCAGCAGCGCCGCCTGGCGGCCCGTTCCCGCTGTGTGGCGACGACGCCCCCGGAGACCCCGCTCCACCGCACGGCCCTGGTCCCCGGCTGCCGGCGCAATTCCGGCGATTGACGCCCTCAATGCGACAACCGATGATGTTGGCGGGCTTGGTGGGCCCGGCATCGGTGACCGAGCGAGGAGCACGCCCATGATCCGTCTTCTGCCGGCATCGGTGGTACTTGCGGCCGCTCTCGTTCCCGGACTGGCGGCGGCTGACGCCACCGGCCAGGCGACCCTGAACGCCGTCTCCTTCCAGCCCTTGCCGGCCGCGCAGCCGATCGAGGTACGGGTTCTCGATAATTCCGACGAGAACCTTGCGATCATGCGCGAACTGGAGGGGGCGTTGAAGCGACGGGGTGCGCCACTGGGGGGCGCTGACGCGCCGCTCTTGCTGACGATCGATACCGGCGAGAACGTCGGCGCCTGGAACGCACCGTCCGGGACCGACCGGGTGCCGATGATGGACGACCGCGGCCGGCTGTTTCCGCAGGGCGAGCTGGACATTTCCCGCCAGGCCCGCCTGCCGGTTCCCGGCACGACGGTGGTAACGCCGCCGCAATACCGGCTGGGCCTGACCATCGATGCCCGCGCGACCGGTGTGCGCCTGTGGCAGGGCTGGGCGATCGCGCCGCTCAGTCAGGGGGAGCCCGCGGAACTTGCCGCGGCCATGGTGCCGAAGCTGGCGGCGAGCATCGGCGAGACCGTCCGCGAGGAGGTCTTCGACCTGCAGCAGGACTAGCGATTGCCTCCAGCCGGTGCGTTCGTTGCGCAGCGGAAGCGATTTAACCTCGCCATTGCCTGCGACTTTCGTCTACAACCTCGCCCGGTGACCGGGCGCCGGACGATTCCACTAAGGACCGCCGCAGCGTCTGGCCGGGACCCGGGACTGCGGACCTTATAGATCTCCGATGAGCACACTCGCCGCGGCATTATTGCCGGCCGGTCTGGCCGACGTGCTGCCCCCCGCCGCCGCCTTCGAGGCGCGGACGGTGGAGCGCTTGATGCGGCATTTCGCCGGCTTCGGCTACGAACGCGTCAAGCCGCCGCTGATCGAGTTCGAAGAGACCATGCTGGCCGGCTCGGCGGAGGCGCTGGCGGCGGAGACGTTCCGTCTGATGGACCCGCTCGCCCAGCGGCTGCTGGCGCTGCGTCCGGACATGACGATGCAGGTGGCGCGGATCGCCAGCAGCCGGCTCGCCCACCGGCCGCGGCCGCTGCGGCTCAGCTACGCCGGGCAGGTGGTGCGGGTGCGCGGCTCGCAACTGCATCCGGAGCGGCAGTTCGGCCAGGCCGGCGCCGAGATCGTCGGCTCGGATGCCGTTGCGGCCGACGTCGAGGTCATCGTCATGGCGACCTCGGCGCTCGCCGACCTCGGCATGCGTGAGCTGAGCGTCGATCTCGGCCTGCCGACGCTGGTGCCGGCGATGCTGGCAGCCGCCCCGGTCGATGCCGCGGCGGCGCGCCGGCTGCGCCTCGCCCTTGACCGCAAGGACGCATCGGCGATCGCGGCGATGGCGCCGGTGCTGGGCGATGGCCGCGCCCATATGCTGGCGCGCCTCGCCGGCGGCAGCGGACCCGCCGAGGTGGCGCTGGCGGAACTCGGTGCTCTTGACCTGCCGGCCGCGGCAGCAGCCGAGCGGGCACGCCTGGAGCTGGTGTACGAGCGCCTGCATCGCGAGGCGCCCGGCCTGACGCTGACCATCGACGCGGTGGAAAGCCGCGGCTTCGAATATCACACCGGCGTCACCTACGCGCTGTTCGCCGCCGCGGCGGCCGACGAGATCGGCCGCGGCGGTCGCTACCAGACGCAGGCCGGCGAGGCGGCGACCGGGATCACACTGTTTGTCGACGCGGTGCTGCGCGCCCTGCCGCGGCCGCGGCCGGAGCCGCGCCTGCTGCTGCCGGCCGACACCGCGCCAGCGCAGGCGCAGGAACTGCGCCGCCACGGCTGGAACACCGTCGATGCACTCGAGCCCGCCCTCGACCTGCTGGCCGAAGCGGTGCGCCTGGGGTGTACCCACCTGCTGGTCGACGGCAGGCCGCGGCCGCTGCCGGCCACCCCCCGTCCCGCTGAAGAAGGCTGAGCGCCATGGCCAACGTCGTCGTCGTCGGTGCCCAGTGGGGTGACGAAGGCAAGGGCAAGATCGTCGACTGGCTGTCCGAGCGGGCAGGGGTCGTCGTCCGCTTTCAGGGCGGTCACAATGCCGGGCATACCCTCGTCATCGATGGCGTTACCTATAAGCTGAGCCTGCTGCCGTCGGGCGTCGTCCGTCCGGGCAAGCTGTCGGTGATCGGCAACGGCGTCGTTCTCGATCCGTGGCACCTGCTGGAGGAGGTCGCGGCGCTGCGCGGGCAGGGCGTGCACGTCGGCCCCGACAACGTCCGCATCGCCGAGAACGTCCCGCTGATCCTGCCGCTGCACCGCAACCTTGATGCCGCCCGCGAGACCGCGCTGGGCAACGCCCGCATCGGTACCACCGGCCGCGGCATCGGCCCGGCGTACGAGGACAAGGTGGCGCGCCGCGCCATCCGCCTCGGCGATCTGGCCGACGCCGCCGTCGTCGAAGCCAAGCTCGACGCGATGCTGCTGCATCATGACGCGCTGCTGCGCGGCCTCGGGCTGCCGGCGGTCGATCGCAACGCGGTGCTGGGCGCGCTGCTGGCGATCGCACCCGACGTGCTGCCCTACGCTGATACGGTGTGGAAGACGCTGGATGCCGCCCGCCGTGCCGGCCGGCGCATCCTGTTCGAGGGGGCGCAGGGCACCCTGCTCGACATCGACCACGGCACCTATCCGTTCGTGACCTCGTCGAACACGCTGGCCGGGCAGGCGGCGGCCGGCTCCGGCCTCGGCCCCGGCGCCCTCAACTACGTCCTCGGCATCACCAAGGCGTATACGACGCGCGTCGGCTCCGGGCCGTTCCCCACCGAGCTGACCTGCGAGACCGGCCGGCTGCTCGGCGAGCGCGGCCGCGAGTTCGGCACCGTCACCGGCCGGGCGCGGCGCTGCGGCTGGTTCGATGCGGTCCTCGTCCGCCAGGCGGTGAAGGTGAACGGCATCGACGGCATCGCCCTGACCAAGCTCGACGTCCTCGACGGCTTTCCCGAAATCCGCGTCTGCACCGGCTACCGGCTGGACGGCGTCGCGCTCGATCACCTGCCGGCCTCCAGCGTCCGTCAGGTCCGCGTCGAGCCGGTGTACGAGACGCTGCCCGGCTGGTCCGACAGCACCCGCGGCGCCCGATCGTGGGCCGATCTGCCGGCGGCGGCGGTGAAATACGTCCGCCGCATCGAGGAGATGATCGAGGCCCCCGTCCACCTGCTGTCCACCAGCCCCGAGCGCGACGACACCATCATGGTCCACGACCCCTTCGTCGACTGACGCCGCTGGCCGCCCTCTCCCCTCGGGGAGGTTATGCCGAAATTTTAGGCAGAGGCTGCGCAGGGTCGGCAAAGTGCCCGACCTTCGTCCGGTGCATTGCAGCCGCCGGCTATGCACAATTGTGCCTGTACACTATACTTATTATATTTCAACCCGAATCGCGCTGCGTTGGGTCCCTTTTGGGGGTCGCAGGGTGATGGCGCAGGGGTGCTTGCAGGGATCGGGCGGCGGATCGGCCGGCCGGATCGGGAGAAGCGAAGATGTTCGAGGCATCAGCCAGCGGTGCGACCACAGGCGGGGAATCGACCGGCGGGGACGAGGTGCCGTCCGCCGGTGCGCCGGCCGGCGTGACGTTGGCGGCACTCGGCACCCTGCTGGCCATCCCGCGCAGGTCGCTGCTGGAGGATGCCGCGGCCGTCTTCAAGTCCATCGAGATTATGTTCAGCGGCGTCCGGGTGTGGAACGCCGCGGCGTATGCCGTGGTGCTGACTTCGCTGGAAGATGCCAGCGCCCAGTACCGCGCCCGCCGCAGCTGCCGGACGACCGGCGCCTTGCTCGCGGTCGAGCGCGACCATGCGCTGCGCTTCGTGCAGGAGACGGCGCGGCGGGGCGGCCTGCTGGCGCGCATCGCTCGCGACATTGGCGAGGAAGCCCTTTATCCGCTGCGCAACCGCATCGGGCAGGTTCTGGAAAATTTACGGTGGGCCCGCGTCCGCTAAGTCCTTTTGCGGCTTCGAGCCCGCTGGTGTTGACCTGATCGGGGACCTCATCGCCGATCTCACGCTCCCGCCTCGGGGCTTTTCCGCTTCCTGAAAATGCATATATTGGTTCAGTATCGCCCTCAGATCAGCGGCGTACTTATTGCATGTAAAACGCATGGGTCAAGCGAGAGACCGCGAGCATCAATGAGCCGATCCGACAGGCGCACCCCCGACGGCCCCCCTTCGACCGGCGTCGCCACCAAGGCCCGCGCCAAGACGAAGAAGCCGGCGATGTACAAAGTGCTGATGCTCAACGACGATTACACGCCGATGGAGTTCGTCGTGCACGTCCTCGAGCGGTTTTTCGCCAAGACCCATGAAGATGCGGTGCGGATCATGCTGCATGTCCACCACCGCGGCGTCGGCGTGTGCGGCGTGTTCACCTACGAGATCGCCGAGACCAAGGTTAATCAGGTGATGGATCTCGCGCGTCAGCATCAGCACCCGCTGCAGTGCACGATCGAGAAAGACGGAACGGACTAGGGACCGCAAGATGCTGTCGCGAAACCTCGAACAGACCCTGCATCGCGCTCTGGCACTGGCGACGGAACGCCGCCACGAGTATGCGACCCTCGAACACCTGCTGCTCGCGCTGATCGATGATCAGGATGCCTCGCCGGTTCTCAAGGCCTGCGGCGTCGATCTCGGCCAACTGCAGCAGGAACTTACCAATTTCGTCGACAACGAACTGCACAGCCTGCGGGCAGCGGTGGCGACCGATCCCAAGCCCACTGCCGGCTTCCAGCGGGTGGTGCAGCGTTCTGTCATTCATGTCCAGTCGTCGGGGCGCGACGAAGTCACCGGCGCAAATGTCCTGGTCGCGCTTTTTTCGGAGCGCGAGTCGCACGCGGTCTACTTCTTGCAAGTGCAGGAGATGACTCGCCTCGATGCCGTGAACTTCATCGCCCACGGCATCTCCAAGGTACCGGGCGAGCAGCGTCGGCGGGCGGTGCAAGGCACCGACGACGAAAGCGGCGGCGAGAAGGTTGTTCGCAAAGGGCATGAAGCTTTGGAAAGCTACTGCGTGGACCTGAACCGGAAGGCGTCCGATGGCCGGATCGATCCGTTGATCGGACGCGAAATGGAAATCGAGCGGACCGTCCAGATCCTCTGCCGGCGGAACAAGAACAACCCGCTGTTCGTAGGCGATCCGGGAGTCGGCAAGACGGCGCTGGCCGAAGGCCTCGCCTGGCGGATCATCCGCGGCGATGTGCCGGAGGTGCTGAAGGCGTCGACGATCTTCGCCCTCGACATGGGGACGCTGCTCGCCGGCACCCGCTATCGCGGCGACTTCGAGGAGCGGCTGAAGAACGTCATCTCCGAGCTGGAGGCGACGCCGGGCGCGATCCTGTTCATCGACGAGATCCACACCGTTGTCGGTGCCGGCGCCACCAGCGGCGGCTCCATGGACGCGTCCAACATCCTCAAGCCGTCGCTGGCCTCGGGCAACCTGCGCTGCATGGGCTCGACGACCTACAAGGAGTACCGCAACCACTTCGAGAAGGACCGGGCGCTGGTCCGCCGGTTCCAGAAGATCGACGTCTACGAGCCGACGCAGGAGGATACCGTCAAGATCCTGCAGGGCCTGAAGTCGTGCTTCGAGAACCACCACAAGGTGAAGTACACCAACGATGCGCTGCGGGCGGCGGTCGAGCTGTCCGCCCGCTACATCAACGACCGCAAGCTGCCGGACAAGGCCATCGACGTCATCGACGAGGTGGGCGCGGCGCGGATGCTGCTGCCGCAGAACCGGCGGCGGACGACGGTCACCGTGCGCGACGTCGAGGAGGTGGTGGCGAAGATCGCCCGCATTCCGCCGAAGAGCGTCTCGTCCGATGACCGCAAGGCACTGGCCACGCTGGAACGTGACCTGAAGACGGTGGTGTTCGGCCAGGACGGGGCGATCACCGCGCTCTCCAGCGCCATCAAGCTGGCCCGCGCCGGCCTGCGCGATGCCGAAAAGCCGATCGGCTCCTATCTGTTCTCGGGGCCCACCGGCGTCGGCAAGACCGAGGTCGCCCGTCAGCTCAGCCACGTGCTCGGCATTGATCTCGTCCGCTTCGATATGTCCGAGTACATGGAGCGGCACAGCGTCAGCCGGCTGATCGGCGCGCCGCCGGGCTACGTCGGCTTCGACCAGGGCGGTCTGCTGACCGACGCCATCGACAAGCAGCCGCACGCGGTGCTGCTGCTGGACGAGATCGAGAAGGCGCATCCCGACCTGTTCAACATCCTGTTGCAGGTGATGGACCACGGCAAGCTGACCGACCACAACGGCAAGAGCGTCGATTTCCGCAACGTCATCCTGATCATGACCACCAACGCCGGGGCGGCGGATCTGGCGAAGCCGGCGATCGGCTTCGAGCGCGAGGAGCGGGTCGGCGACGACCAGGAGGCGATCGAACGGATGTTCACGCCGGAGTTCCGCAACCGGCTCGACGCCATCATCCCGTTCGCCAGCCTCACGCCGGAGGTGGTGCAGCGGGTGGTGGACAAGTTCGTGATGCAGCTGGAGGCGCAGCTCGCCGACCGCCAGGTCACCATCGAGCTCACCGACGAGGCGCGGCTGTGGCTGGCGGACAAGGGCTACGACCACCTGTTTGGGGCGCGGCCGCTGGCCCGTATCATCCAGGAGCACATCAAGAAGCCGCTTGCCGAGGAGTTGCTGTTCGGCAGGCTGGAGCGCGGCGGCATCGTTCAGGTGAAGATCGAGAACGGCAAGCCGGCGTTCGACTACCCCGATCCCAACGAGCCCCCGGCGGCCGTCAAGAAGCGCAAGGGCAAGCAGCTCGATCCGGTGCGCTGAGCGTTCCGCTCAGTCCGGAGCGATCCAGAGGCGCCACTCGCAAGGGTGGCGCCTCTCGCATTTACGCAAGATCACCCGCCGCTGCACCCCGGATCATCCGGCGGCGCCGTGACGGCGGGCCTGGACCGACGGGTCGCGACGGGCGCGTGCTGGCCGCGGCGCACCTGACGGAGGAAGCGGTCGCGGTGCTTGCGGCGCCACGCCGCATAGCTCCAGCCGATCGTCGAGGCGGCAGCGTCCTGCAGCGGCAGGAAGACGCCGGCGGTGACCGGAGCGGACGCCGGCAGGGTGCGCACCGGCAGGTGGGCGAGCCGGTAGTCCGGACCCTCGTAGGCCGACAGCAGCTGGGCGTCCCGCAGCGTCATCCCCGCGGCGAGGACGCCGCCGACCTCCGCCGCCGCATCCGCAACCAGCACCGGATAGCTGGCGGTGCGATGGAAGACGCGGCGGAAGCCGGGCAGGATGGCGGGGCGCAGCCGCCGCGAATCGACGTTCCGGCGCAGCACGGCGCGCAGGATCTGGGGATCCATCAGCGTGCCGTAGAAGAAGAAGCAGCGGGCGCTCATCCGATCGCCGCGGCGACGACGGCGCCGCGCGAGGCCATCAGCCACAGCCCGAGATGATGGGCTGCCGCCTGCGGGTGCGCCGCGGTCGCCGGCAGGCCGAGGGCCTCGGCGCGGTGGCGCGGCAGATCGTAGGTGGCACAGCCCGGCTCGTAGACGACGATGTCGCGCAGCGGCTCCGTCAGCCCGTGGTTGCGGGCCGAAAGCATCGTCGCCACGAACTCGCCGACGCAGATGTCGGTGCAGATGCCGACGACGACCATGGCATCGAGGGCGTGCGCCTTGATCCACTCGACGATGGCGTTGCGGCCGGTGGCGGGATCGATCGAGCCGACGAAGTCGTTGATGCAGTCTGCCTTCAGGAGAGTCGCGGCGGGGCTGCGTTCGAGCCAGGCGAGCGCCGGCACCAGCTCCGCCTCGGCGGTGCCGGCAAGGCAGTGCAGCGGGTAGGGCGGCTCCGGCCGGTCGGTGGCGTGGCAGTCGAGGAAGACCGCGATCGGCAGGCCGCGGTCCTCGAACCGCCGCGCCAGCCGGTCGGTCTCGGCGATCATCCGGTCGATCTGGTCGTTCTGCTCGACCGGTGCCAGCGGCCCGGCGCCGACGGTGGCAAAGCCATTCTGCACGTCGATGATGACGAGGCCGCAGCGCCGGCCGGCCAGCTCAAAGGATGTGGCGGCGACCGGCAGTTCCGCCTGCAGACGCTGCACCAGCGGCTCACACGGCATCTCGTTCATGCTTCGTCCTTCCGCGCCCCCGCACCCGGTTAGATGGGCATGGCTGCCGTTGCGCCGCAATGTCCCCGCCGCCGGGGCCGGTACCGGCTAACCGTGGCCCACCGCGCGCGGATCGACGCCGCTCAGGGTCAGCTGCCGCGCCAGCTCGGCGGTCAGCCGGCCGAGGCACGCGGCGTCCGGTGCTTCGCAGCGGCCGACGAGCACCGGCTGGGTGTTGGAGGCGCGCAGCAGCCACCAGCCGTCGCCGGTATTGACCCGCACCCCGTCGATCTCCTGCACGGTGATGCCGGCGACGCCACGCAGGCGGGCGCGGACCTCCTCGATGACGGCGAACTTGCGGTCGTCGGCGCAGTCGATGCGCAGCTCCGGCGTGTTCACCATCTTCGGCAGGGCGTTCAGCATCTCGGCGATGCTGAGTTGCGAGGTCATCGCGACGGCGAGGAAGCGCATCGCCGCATAAAGCGCGTCGTCGAAGCCGTAGTAGCGATGGGCGAAGAAGATGTGGCCGCTCATCTCACCGGCCAGCGGCGCGCCGGTCTCCGCCAGCAGCGTCTTGATCAGCGAATGGCCGGTGCGGCTCATCAGCGCCTTGCCGCCGCGCCGTTCGATCTCCTCGAAGAACACCCGGCTCGACTTGACGTCGGCGATGATCGTCGCCCCCGGCAGTTCCTCGAGAATGGGGCCGGCGAGGATAATCAGCAGCTGGTCGCCCCAGACGACACGGCCATCGCCGTCGATGACGCCGATGCGGTCGCCGTCGCCGTCAAAGCCGATGCCGAAGTCGCAGCCGTTCTCGGCGACGCACGCCTTGAGGTCGTCCAGGTTCTCCTCGACGGTGGGATCGGGGTGATGCGCGGGAAAGGTGCCGTCCACCTTCTCGTTGATGATGATGTGGCGGCCGGGCAGCCGCTCGCACAGCCGGCGCAGCACCGCCCCGGCGGCGCCGTTGCCGGGATCCCAGGCGATGGTCAGCGGCCGGCCGGCGGGAAGGTCGCGGACGAGGCGGTCGAGGTAGGCATCGACGACGTCGCAGGCCTCGACGCTGCCATCACCGGTGACGAAGTCCTGCTCCGCCACCATCCGGCCCAGCGCCTGGATGGCATCGCCATAGAACGCCTTGCTGCCCAGCACCATCTTGATGCCGTTGTAATCCGGCGGGTTGTGCGAGCCGGTGATCATCATCCCGCCGCCCGCCGCCAGGTGCTTGGTGGCGAAGTACAGCATCGGCGTCGGTCCGAGGCCGATGCGCTGCACCCGCACGCCGGTCGACTTCAGTCCCTCGACCAGCGCCGCCTCCAGCACCGGCGAGCTCAGCCGGCCATCGTAGCCGACGGTCACCGAGGTGCCGCCGCCGCGCACCACCAGTGTGCCGAAGGCACGGCCGATGGCGCGCACGCCGTCCTCGGTGAGGGTGCGGCCGACGACGCCGCGGATGTCGTATTCGCGCAGGATGCTGGGATCGAGCATGCAGCCTCTCCGTCAGGCAGAGCCGGGTTCGGCGGCGGTCGCCGGGCGAACCGGCGGACGGCCGATCGAGGTGTAGTGGAAGCCGGCTGCGGCCATTTCCGCCGGGTTATAGATGTTGCGCAGATCGCAGATCACCGGGGTGCGCATCAGCTCCTTCAGCCGGGCGAGATTGAGCACCCGGAACTCGTTCCATTCGGTGAGCACGACGAGTACGTCGGCGCCCTCGGCGGTCTCGTAGGTGCCGCTGCACCAGGTGAGGCCCTCGCTCGCCAGCAGCTTGCGCGCCTCCGCCATCCCCTCGGGATCGAAGACCCGAACGCTGGCACCGCGGCGCAGCAGCGCCGGGATGATGGCGAGGCTCGGTGCTTCGCGCATGTCGTCGGTGTTCGGCTTGAAGGTCAGGCCGAGCACCGCCACCGTCCGTCCCTCCACCGAGCCGCCGCAGATGGCGATGATGCGGTCGGCCATCCGCTGCTTGCGGGCGTCGTTGACGGCGATCAGCGTTTCCACCAGCCGCAGCGGCGAGCCGGCCATCTGCGCGGTGTGGGCCAGCGCCAGGGTGTCCTTGGGGAAGCAGGAGCCGCCGTAGCCGGGGCCGGCGTGCAGGAACTTGCGGCCGATGCGCCCGTCCAGCCCGATGCCGCGGGCGATGTCGTGGACGTCGCCGCCGAGCTGCTCGCTGAGATCGGCGATCTCGTTGATGAAGGTGATCTTCATCGCCAGGAAGGCGTTCGAGGCGTACTTGATCAGCTCGGCGGTGCGGCGCGAGGTGAAGATGATCGGCGTCTCGATCAGGTAAAGGACGCGGTAGAGCTGGCGCATCACATCGCGCGCACGGTCGCTGCCGGTGCCGATGATCACCCGGTCAGGCCGCATGAAGTCGTTGATCGCCGAGCCCTCGCGCAGGAACTCGGGATTGGCGACGACATCGAAGCTGTCCGCCGGCAGCCGGGCGGCAAGGATCCGCTCCAGCTCGTCGCCGGTGCCCACCGGCACCGTCGACTTGGTGACGACGACGCAATAGCCGGTGATCGCGGCGGCGACCTCCTCGGCGGCGGCGTAGACGAACGACAGATCGGCGTGACCGTCACCGCGCCGGCTGGGGGTGCCGACGGCGATGAACACGGCGTTGGCGCCGGCGACCGCGCCGGCGAGGTCGCGTGAGAACTTCAGCCGGTTGGCGGCGACGTTGGAAGCGACGAGGGCGTCGAGGCCGGGCTCGTAGATCGGGATCTCGCCCTGTTCCAGGCGCGCGATCTTGCCCTCGTCCTTGTCGACGCACACCACCTCGACGCCGAACTCGGCGAAGCACGCCCCGGACACGAGTCCGACGTAGCCTGCGCCGATCATTGCGATGCGCATGATATCCCCGCCTTGATGCTGTTCGTGCCGACGGCTGCGCCGCGCGTCAGTTGAACTTGGTCAGCATCTCGCGAACGCGATCGCTCATGTCCGGGCGCTGCAGCGCGTAGGCGAGATTGGCCTCAAGGTAGCCGACCTTGTTGCCGCAGTCGAAGCGGCGCCCCTCGTAGCGGAAGCCATGGAAGGGGATGAGGCCGATGGTCTTGGCCAGCGCGTCGGTGAGCTGGATCTCGTTGCCGGTGCCCTTCTCCTGGTGCTCGAGGATGGTCAGCACGATCGGCTCGAGGATGTAGCGGCCGATGATGCCGAGCGTCGATGGTGCGTCCGCCGGCTTCGGCTTCTCGACCACGCCTCTCGCGGCGATGAGCTGGCCGTTCTCCGTCGCGGCGTCGATGATGCCGTACTGGTCGGTCATCGACGGCGGCACCTCCTCGACGGCGACAAGATTGCCGCCGGACTTCTTGTGGGCATCGACCATCTGCCTGAGGCAGCCGGGGTTCGACAGGATCAGATCGTCGGCGAGGAGAACGGCGAAGGGCTCGTCGCTGATGAAGTTGCGGGCACACCAGACCGCATGGCCGAGGCCCATCGGCTCCTGTTGTCGCGTATAGGAGATGTGGCCCGGCGCCGGCATCCAGTCGAGCACCGAGTGCAGCGACTCGCTGCGCTTGCGCTCGCGCAGCACCATCTCCAGCTCGACGCTGTGGTCGAAGTGGTCCTCGATGGCACTCTTGGCGCGTCCGGTGACGAAGATGAACTCCTCGATGCCAGCCTCCTGCGCCTCTTCGACGGCGTACTGGATCAGCGGCTTGTCGACGACCGGGAGCATTTCCTTGGGCAGCGCCTTGGTTGCCGGAAGGAAGCGGGTGCCGAGACCGGCAACGGG
>JBDHSN010000017.1:0-29836 GCA_039808105.1 Rhodospirillales bacterium | reverse complement strand
AACTGCGGCCCGGTGGCGATCGACTTCCTCATCCGCCACGGCGTCATCACCCCCGACGACGAGCCCGACTACCTGATCCTCGCCCGTGGCCTGCACGCCTGAGGCTTGTCGCGTGGGTTGAACTGGCGCGCTGCCCCGGTTGTGAACCGATTGACAAGCTCCTGGGCAGACGTATTCCTACGCCTCTTAAACCGACTGGGAGGGGGGCGGGCGTGCGAGCGTTCTGTGGCATGGCGGGGACGGCTGCTTTGCGGCTAGGTGCTGGTGGGCTTGTGATCTGGTTCATTGATCGCGAACCGCGATTCGGGGACATTTTTCAGCGAGTGAAGGCTGCGATGGCGGCACTGGGCGTCGAAATGTTTCCGGATGGCTACAATTCCACGGCGAAGCTTACGGTCATTATCGTTGTTATCCTGGTTCTTTCTCTGGTTACCGCCACTGCCGGCCGGGTGTGGGTTTTTTATCAAAAGAGACGACAACCCAGCCTGAGCCAAATCTATGAACAAGTCAGTAATAAAGTGCAGAGGTATTATCAAAATCAACTTCGGCGCAAAAGAAATGCAATCCAAATAGAGCAAAATAATGACGCGCAATATATTACAAATGCACTAAGAGATATCCGGGAATCATTTGCTGACGGATATAAAAAATGTGATATCCGAGTAACATTAATGATACCAGCTAGTATTGAGGGAGACAATAAACGCAAACTATATATAGAGTTTTGGTCAAATGACACACAAGCGATCCCAAGAACATATCAAAATAGATTCGGATTTGCAAAAGGTCAAGGTTATTGTGGAAAAGCATGGGAACTTGCGGGGCCGATCCGAGGTTCCAAAAAGAAGTGGGTGATATTCCCAGATCGCACATACATCGAAACGTCGAGAGCCCAGCGAAATGTGAAATGTTTCCTATCGTTTCCCGTCGAATCAGAGCGTCTTACGGCCACAGAGGACAATCTTTTATGTGTAATCAACGTAGATGCAAAAACGCGGAACTATTTCCCACGATCCGAACAAGAACAGATCAGACTCCTAAGCGCTGTTCGTCCCCTTGTGTTGATTGCGAATTTCCATCTGTTGCGCTACATGGATGCGGCGGTGAGCAATGAACCGGGAGGCGGCTCACACGTTAGGACATAGGGAAAAAGAGGAGAGCCAAGTGCCACACTCGCAAGGCGAAGTTGCACCGCTCATTTTCACACATTACCGCTCTCCAAACTTCAAGATCGAGGCACCCGCTGACCTTATTGATATCATTGCTCCCGTTCGTGCACCGCGGAACGCGCAATCCACAAAGGACGAGGGTGCCCGCGAGAGCGAAGCAGCGTCCGTGCCGGCGGCTACCAAGCCGGCATACGATAAACCATAAAGAACAAACGGTGCTCTTTCAGCTCAGGCCAATGCAACGGTTGAGGATAGCATTTGAGTGGCGGCGGGGATGCCACGTTGCGAAGGCCCTGGATGATGCTGGGAGGCGACGACGGAAGCGGGCAGGAGCGGCGCGGCGGAACTGCTGCCGGACTGGCTGCGGGTAACGGCGGCGGGCCTGTGGTGCGAGCCGGGCGGGTTCTTCATCGATCCGGTGCAACCGGTGGCGCGCGCCGTCCTCACCCATGCTCATGCCGACCACGCCCGCGCCGGCCACGCCGCCATCTTCGCGACGCCTGAGACGGCGGCGATCCTGCGCTGCCGCTGGGGCGCGGAGGCCGCCACCACCATCGAGACGGCGGGCTACCACCAGCAGCGCCGCCTCGACGGTATCGCGGTAACCCTGGTCCCCGCCGGCCACGTCCTCGGCAGCGCCCAGGTGGTGCTGGAGCACGCCGGGGTGCGCGTCGTTGTCTCCGGCGACTACAAGCGCCGGCCCGATCCCACCTGCCCGCCGTTCGAGCCGGTACCGTGCGATGTGTTCATCAGCGAGGCGACCTTCGGCCTGCCGGTGTTCCGCCATCCGTCCGATGCCGACGAGATCGCGAAGCTGATGACCTCGCTGCGGTTGTTTCCGGAGCGGGCGCACCTGATCGGCGTCTATGCGTTGGGCAAATGCCAGCGGCTGATCGCCTTGCTGCGCCGCGCCGGCTGGGAGCGACCGATCTGGCTGCACGGCGCCTTGCCCGCCCTGTGCGAGCTCTACGCCGGCCGCGGCGTCGAGCTCGGCGAGCTGCGTCCGGCGGCGGGGGCGGTGCGCAAGGAGCTGGCCGGCGAGATCGTCCTGTGTCCGCCGTCGGCGATTGCCGACCGCTGGACGCGCGCCTTCCCCGAGCCGCTGCCCGGCCTCGCCTCGGGGTGGATGCGCATCCGCCAGCGGGCGCGGCAGCGGGGGATCGAGCTGCCGCTGGTGATCTCCGATCACGCCGACTGGGACGAACTGACCGCCACCCTCAGCGACGTCGGCGCGCCTGCCGTGCTGGTGACGCACGGCCGCGAGGAGGCGCTGGTGCACTACGCCCGCTGCCACGGCTTCGCCGCGGCGGCGCTGTCGCTGGCCGGCTACGAGGACGACGCGCTTGACTAGCGGCGCACCCATGCAGGCCTTTGCCGCCCTGCTGGACGCCCTGGTGTACGCCCCGCAGCGCAACGCGAAGTTGCGAATCATCGAGAGCTGGCTGGCCGGCACCGCCGATCCCGATCGCGGCCTCGGCCTCGCCGCGCTCACCGGCGAGCTGGTGCTGCCGCATGTGCGCGGCGCGATGATACGCGCGCTGGTAGAAAGCCGTGTCGATCCGCTGCTGTTCGCCCTCTCCCACGATTACGTCGGCGACCTCGCCGAGACCGCGGCGCTGATCTGGCCGGCGTCGGTCGAAGCAACCTCGCCGCTGGCTCCCAGCCTCGCCGCGGTGGTCGCGGCGCTGGCGGCCGCCTCGCGCGACGAGGCGCCGGCGCTGCTCGCCGGGTGGCTCGACGTGCTCGATGCCTCCGGCCGCTTCGCCCTGCTGAAGCTGGCGACGGGGGCGCTGCGCGTCGGCGTCTCTGCCCGGCTGGCGAAGACCGCGGTCGCCCGCTGGGGCGGCGTGCCGCTCGCCGACATCGAGGAGGTCTGGCACGGGCTGGCGCCCCCCTACCTGCCGCTGTTCGCCTGGCTGGAAGGCCGGACCCCGCCACCGGCTCCCGGCGATGCGCCGGTCTTCCGGCCGATGATGCTGGCGCAGCCGCTGGATGAAGGCGAACTCGCAGGGCTGGCCGCCGCCGATTTCGCCGCCGAATGGAAGTGGGATGGCATCCGCGTGCAGCTGGTGGGGCAGGGCGCAGCCGGTGCTCCGGCGGGAGCCGTCTTTTCGCGCGGCAGCGACGAGATCGGCGTCGCCTTTCCGGAAATTGCCGGGGCGCTCAGCTTTTCCGCCGTTCTCGACGGCGAGCTGCTGGTCGTCCGGGACGCCGCCGTGGCTCCGTTCAACGACTTGCAGCAGCGGCTCGGCCGCAAGGCGCCGTCGCGGGCGCTGCTCGCGCGGCATCCGGCGCACGTGCGCCTCTACGACATCCTGCTGGAGGAGGACGAGGACCTGCGGTCGCTGCCGTTCCAGGCGCGCCGCGCCCGGCTGGAGGCGTGGTTCGCCCGCACCGCGCCGGCGCTGATGGATGTCTCGCCGCTGCTGCCGTTCGAGGACTGGGCGGACCTGGCGGCGCTGCGCGCCGATGCCCGCGATGCCGGTCGCGAGGGGCTGATGCTGAAGCGCCGTGACAGCGTCTACGTCGCCGGCCGGCCGAAAGGCCTGTGGTTCAAATGGAAGCGTGATCCGCTCACCGCGGACTGCGTGCTGATGTATGCGCAGCGGGGAAGCGGCAAGCGCTCCTCGTACTATTCCGATTACACCTTCGGCTGCTGGCGCGGCGGCGGGGACGGGGCGGAACTGGTGCCGGTGGGCAAGGCCTACTCCGGCTTCACCGACGCCGAGCTGCTGGAGCTGGACCGGTGGGTGCGCGGCCATACGGTCGAGCGCTTCGGACCGGTGCGCGCGGTGGAAGCGGCGCTGGTCGTGGAGGTCGCCTTCGACGCGGTGCAGCCGTCGCAGCGCCATCGCTCCGGCATCGCCATGCGATTTCCGCGTATCCGGCGCATCCGCTGGGACAAGCCGGCGGCGGAGGCGGACACCGTCGAGGCGCTGCGGGCGCTGCTGCCGGCTGACCCGATTGAGAATCTCTCGCAGGGGTAGCGATAACGACGTCAAACTTTCGCCTTTTTCTGCGGCGATGTTCCCTGCCAACGCCCGTCGAATCAATGATGGGTACAACCGGGGCGAGCGTAGAAGGTGCCCGCCTGCGGTCAACGCTCTGGGAGGAAGAACGTCAGATGCGATTTGTGCGTATGATCGCCTTGCCGGTGATGGTTCTGTGCATTGCAGCGTTGCCGGCATTCGCAGAGGATTTGGGAACGCCTGCAGAAGCGAAAGCGATGCTCGAAAAGGTCGCTGCCGCTATGAAGGCCAACGAAGCAAAGACCCTGCAGGATATCACCGCAGGGGCTTATAAAGAAAAGGACCTCTACCCGTTTTGCGCGGGCCCAGACGGCAAGTTCACCGCGCACGGTGCTAATGCCTCTCTGGTTGGGCAAAGCCTGAAGGACCTGAAGGACAAGGCCGGGAAAGCGTTCGGTGCCGAAATATACAAGGTCGCACAGCCCGGTAAATTGGAGGAAGTGTCCTACATGTGGCCGAAGCCCGGCGGAACGGATCCCGTCCAGAAGATGACCTATGTCACCAAGGTCGGGGATCAGGTGTGCGGCGTCGGCTACTACAAATAACGCGTACGTAAGCCAGCGGACACGTTCGATGACCTGTGGCGCCTCGCCTTCAGCGAGGCGCTTCTTATTTCTGCATCATGCAATCCGCGCCGCCGCGTTCCGGCCGTGCCTGCCTTCCTTCCTTTGTGGGTTGCGTGACCGTCTCCGCAGCGGAAGGGACAGCGAAGCGCCGCCGGTTGGCGGGCACGCGGCCACGCTTGACAGCCGTTCGCAACATGCGCAAGTGTGAGCATGGTCCAAGGGGTGTCCCGGTACGGGGCTGAGACACCGCAGGGCGTGGCTGCAACGCCGCGCAACGCGGGAACCCTTCGAACCTGATCCGGGTCATGCCGGCGCAGGGACTGGAACCGTGGCAAAACGGCACCCGACTCCCCCGCCCGGCGCACGTAACCCCGGCCGCCTGCCGACAAGGGAGATCGCTGAATGCCGAAGGACGCCTCGCTTTCCACCGCTTCCGTCACCACCGGGCCGCTGCCGGCTTCGCGCAAGATCCACGTCGAGGGTGAACGGCTGGCTGGTGTCCAGGTGGCGATGCGGGAGATCGCGCTGTCCAGTCCGGATGAGCCGGCGCTGCGCGTCTACGATCCCTCCGGCCCCTACACCGATGCCGATGCCATCATCGATATCCACCACGGCCTGCCGGCGCTGCGGGCCGGCTGGATCGCGGCGCGCGGCGATGTCGAGGCGTGCGACGGCATGGCGGTGCACGCGCTGCCGCTGATCGAGGGCATCCGCACCGGCCGGCGGCCGCTGCGCGCCAGGCCGGGATGCGCGCCGACGCAGCTCGCCTACGCCCGCGCCGGCATCGTCACGCCGGAGATGGAATACATCGCCATCCGCGAGAACATTGGCCGCCAGCAAGCGCGCGAAGCGGCCCGTGACGGCGAGAGCTTCGGTGCCGCCATTCCCGATTATGTCACGCCGGAGTTCGTGCGCGACGAGGTGGCGCGCGGCCGCGCCATCATCCCCGCCAACGTCAACCATCCGGAGAGCGAGCCGATGATCATCGGCCGCAACTTCCTGGTGAAGATCAATGCCAACATCGGCAACTCGGTGGTCGCCTCCTCCATTGCCGAGGAGGTCGAGAAGATGGTCTGGGCGATCCGCTGGGGCGCCGATACCGTCATGGATCTGTCCACCGGTGCCGACATCCACGCCACCCGCGAGTGGATCATCCGCAACGCGCCGGTGCCGATCGGCACCGTGCCGATCTACCAGGCGCTGGAGAAGGTCGACGGCCGGGCCGAGGAGCTGACCTGGGAGGTCTTCCGCGACACGCTGATCGAGCAGGCGGAGCAGGGCGTCGACTACTTCACCATTCACGCCGGCGTGCGTCTCGCCTACATCCCGCTGACGGCCCGGCGGGTCACCGGCATCGTCTCGCGTGGCGGCTCGATCCTCGCCAAGTGGTGCCTCGCGCATCACAAGGAGAACTTCCTCTATACCCGGTTCGAAGAGATCTGCGAGATCATGCGCACCTACGACGTGAGCTTCTCGCTGGGCGACGGCCTGCGCCCGGGCTCCATCGCCGATGCCAACGACGCCGCGCAGTTCGCCGAGCTGGAGACACTCGGCGAGCTGACGCAGATCGCCTGGCGTCATGATGTGCAGGTGATGATCGAAGGCCCCGGCCACGTGCCGATGCACAAGATCAAGGAGAATATGGACAAGCAGCTCGCCGTCTGCGGCGAGGCGCCGTTCTATACCCTCGGCCCGCTGGTCACCGACGTCGCCCCCGGTTACGACCACATCACCAGCGCCATCGGTGCGGCGATGATCGGCTGGTTCGGCACGGCGATGCTGTGCTACGTCACGCCGAAGGAGCACCTGGGGCTGCCCGATCGCGACGACGTCAAGGCCGGGGTCATCGCCTACAAGATCGCCGCTCACGCCGCCGATCTCGCCAAAGGGCTGCCAAGTGCCCGCGCCCACGACGACGCCCTGTCGCGCGCCCGCTTCGACTTCCGCTGGCGCGACCAGTTCCATCTGGCGCTCGATGCCGAGACGGCGATCGCCTACCACGACGAGACCTTGCCGGCGGAGGGCGCCAAGCTGGCCCATTTCTGCTCGATGTGCGGTCCGAAGTTCTGCTCGATGAAGCTGACCCAGGAGGTCCGCGATCTGGCGGCGAGCGGCATGGCGGAGATGAGCGAGAAGTTCCGCGACGGCGGCGGCGAGATCTACCGTGCCGCCGAGTAGGCGGTAAGCTCGCGGGGGCGGCCGCGCCAACGGCCCCTCACCCGCCCGCAGGCGGGCGGGAGGTCACCCGGGCAGCGCGGCCGAAGGTGGCGCCATTTTGCCCTTGCGCAAGATCGTTACAATTCCGCAACGGTTCCGTAACAAACCATGACATAATCTTGACGATTGGGCAATTTCTCGTCATAGTTGGTTCCTGTTGGGGTGTGCAGGCAGGGGGGCCAGCATCGATGATCGCCAAAGGTTCGGCCGGATCTCGGTCTCTCGCGCGATCGATGCAGGGCCGCCGCCGCCGTCAGGCGGCGGCGGTAGCACTCCAGATATTCCGCCAGGGGGTGCCGCCCGGCCGGGCATTTCCAGAGCCGCGCTCGCTGCAGGACCTCTTCTGCCTCCATTTCCCGACTACAGCGCAGCCGCTTGAGGAGTCGACCGAAAGCGCTCCGGCCCTGTAGGGTTGCGGTCGCGGCGGCTTCCTGCCGGCGTGGCAACAGGGCGGCCGACGCCCGGCGGAGGTCGGCGCCGTGCACACCCGGTCCCTGATACCCTGGCAGCATGATCACGCCTTCGGCCAGCAGGCGCGGCAGTCAGGCGAGCGCCGCACCCTTGCCGTCGCCGGGTTGACGGCGATCACCATGCTGGTCGAGATCGGCGCCGGCATCGCCTTCGGCTCGATGGCGTTGCTCGCCGACGGCCTGCACATGGCCTCGCACACCGTCGCGCTCGGCCTTGCCGTCGCTGCCTACGTCTATGCCCGCCGCCATGCCGCCGACCGCCGCTTTACCTTCGGCACCGGCAAGGTCAACGTGCTGGCCGGCTACTCCAGCGCCCTGCTGCTCGGGCTGTTCGCGCTGGCGATGGCCTGGGAGAGCGGTGTCCGGCTGCTGCAGCCGCAACCGATCGCCTTCGCCGAAGCGATCCTGGTGGCCCTGCTCGGGCTGGCGGTGAACCTGGCGAGCCTCGTGCTGCTGCGCGATGCGCCCGACCATCATCACCGCGAAGAGCACCACCATGGCAGCGCCGGCCGCGACGCGGGTGCCGCCGATCTCCATTCGCCCTACCACCACGAGCATCGTGTCGCGGATGGCCACGGCGAAGATCACAACCTGCGCGGCGCCTACCTGCACGTGCTGGCCGACGCGACCACCTCGCTGCTGGCGATTGCCGCGCTGCTGCTCGGCAGCCAGTTCGGCTGGACATGGCCGGACGCCGCCGTCGGCCTGATCGGCGCGGTGATGGTCGGCCGCTGGGCGTGGGGGCTGCTGCGGCACAGCGGCGGTGTGCTGCTCGACGTGCAGGCACCCGCCTTGCTGCAGGAGCGCATCCGCACGGCCGTCGAGCAGGGGGACGACCGTATCGCCGACCTGCATGTCTGGTCGATGGGACCGACCGGGTGGGCGGCGGCGATGACCGTCGTTGCCCACGAACCGGCCGAACCGGACGTCTACCGCGCCCGCATTCCGGCCGAGGCCAACATCGTCCACGCGACGGTGGAGGTGCAGTGGTGCCGAACCGGCCGCTCCGCTGCCGGGTGCTAGACACCGACGCCTGCTGACGGTCGCGGGCGGCTGGCGAGCGCGACCTGCGAGGACGGCAAGACGGTCACCCGCATCTGCCGGCAACCGGTGTGCGATGTGGCGACGGTGCCGGCGGGTGCGGCCGCCGCGGCTCAGCGCGTCGGCCGGGCGCGCGGCGTATTCGCGGCCACCTGCCGCGACGGCGGCGCCTTGGCGGCGGGCGCCGGCTTGGACACCGGCTTTGCAGCGTTCGTCCGCGCCGAAACGGCCGGCGGGCGGGCGGCGGCGAGGACCACGCGCTCCTTGCCCGGCTTCGTGGCAACCCGGACCGACGCGGACGACTTGCCGCGGGTCGCTGCAGCAACCGGCTTTCCTGCCTTTGCCGACGCCAGCCGCGCCTCGCTGCGGCGGTCGGCCTTGCCCTTTTCTGCCAGCGTCCGGCCGGCCCTGGTCCCCGGCTTGCCCGCGGCCACTGCCGCCGCCGGTGTCCGGATCGACGGCCCCTTGTAGCGCGGCGGCGCGGGCGGCTCGGCCGGCCGCAGCGCCTGCGACCGCTGCACCAGCGCCGCGCGGTACGACGCAGCGGCGTCGCCGTCGTCGTCAGCATCGGCGACCTCAGTCACCCGCGACGGCAGGCCGCGCCCGCGGCGGGCGATGACGACGGGGTCGGGGATGTCGCCGCGTGCCAGCAGCGCCACCGTCGCCGCCGCCTGGGGGTGGCCGGCGGCGGCGGCCCGCTTCATCCAGCGCTGGGCCTCGCTGACATCGACCGATCCCGTCGTGCCGCTCAGATACGCCTCGCCGAGGCTGTAGGCGGCGTCGGCGTGGCCATTGGCCGCCGCTTCCCGCCACAACCGCATCGCCTCATCCGGCTGCCGCGGCAGCCCTTCGCCGCTGTCATAGAGATTGGCGAGGAAATACTGGGCGTCGCTGTCACCCTGGTCTGCCGCCTGGCGCAGCCAGCCCGCCGCCGCCGCCATGTCTCCGCGCGTTTCGGCCTGGGAGACGAGCAGGCTGCCGAGGTTGTACTGCGCCGTCGGGTGTCCCTGCGCCGCCGCCTGCTGCCACAGCAGGCGGGCGCGGTCGCTGTCGGGGGCGACCCCCATCCCCTCGGCGTAGGCGACACCGAGGGCGTTCATCGCATCGGCATCGCCCTGGTCGGCCGCCCGCTGCCACCACGCCAGCGCCTGGACCATGTCCGGCGGTCCGCTCCAGCCTTCGGCCAAGCCGAGGCCGACCGCGTAGGCCGCGGAGCCCTTGCCGGCAAGCGCGGCATCCTGCAGCGACTGCAGGGCGGTGCCGTCACCTCCCTTGGCCCGCTGGACCGCCTGGCGGGTGGCCGGGTCGTTGTCGAAGGCGGTGTGGGGCGAGGATGCGCACCCGGACAGCAACAGGCCGGAGAGGGTGAAACTGACGCCGAGGGTCGTGGCGTAACGTCTGAGGGCCGGAACCATGGGCGTTCCCGGAGCCGGTGTGGAAAGACTCCTTATACGGGAAACTGCTACTGATTACGATCCGCCATTCATCCAGTATGGGAAGAACGCCACCCATCCCATCGAACTGCGGGACATTTCGTGTACACCGCAGCGCCATCGTCGCCGGCGACCGGCGTCACCGCCAGCATCCCACCCTCCGTCACGCCGCCGCCCGCCTCGCGCCGGCCGGACCGGCGAATCGCCGGCGCCGGGGCCTTACTTCTGCGCCTGCTGCAGCCGCTCGATATTGCGCTGCGCCGTCGGGTGACCCTGCGCCGCGGCTTTCTCGAACCACTTCATCGCCTGCTTGGGATCCTTCTTCACCCCCTCGCCGCTCGCGTACAGCACACCCAGGTTGTTCTCGGCCTCGGCGAAGCCCTGGTCGGCGGCCTTGCGGAACAGCTGAGCGGCCTTTTTCATGTCCTTCGGCACGCCCGTGCCCGACGCGTACAGCAGCGCGAGGTTGTTCTGCGCCGGTGCAACCCCCTTGTCCGCCGCCTTCTGCAGCCAGCGCGCCGATTCCGCATCGTCCTTGGGCACGCCGCGGCCGGTGAAGTAGAGCAGCGCCATATCGTACTCGGCGGGCGGGAAGCCCTGGTCGGCAGCCGCGCGGGTCCAGCGGACGGCTTCGGCATCGTCCTTGGCGACACCGCCGAGGCCGGCGAGGTAGACGGTCGCCATTGCCGTCTGCGCCATCGGATCGCCGGCGTCCGCCCATTGCCGCAGAGTGGGGATGGCATTGGGATCGTTGTTCTTGGCGCCCTCCAGCAGCGTCATCACCTCGCGGGGTTCCAGCGCCGACGCCGGTGCGGGAAGGACGGCGCTGCCGGCACCGATCAGAAGCGCGACCAGCGCAGCGTGGAACAGATCAAGACGCATCGAAAATCCTTCCTTACAACGGCCATCGCCAGTGTAGACGATGGCTGTCACAGCGGCCAGCAAACCAGCGGCCATGCGGATCAAATCGCACCGCGCGCAACAGCGTTCCTTGTTCTCTTCTGGCGCGTTCCCCTGCTAGCAGAAGAACGCGACTGCCTCAAGGCGATGCGCGATTAACGGCCGCGTCCGCCGTGGCGCTGCCGCGTCCGCCAGCCGGCCGGTGCCCTGCGCCTCAGGGCAGAAATTGCCAATCGGCAAAGGCGGCCGCCTGGCCGCAGCCGGCGCCGGCGTCGTCGAGCAGGGTCCAGACCACGGCGCGGCGGATCAGGAAGCGGCGGCCGCGGCGCGAGATGCGGACGCCGGTGTAGTCGTCGATGAAGCCGTGATCGCGCACCCGCGTCAGCAATCGCGTCCGTTCCGCCTGCTCGAGGGGTTCCGCCGACAGGCGCGACGGCATCGCCAGCAGTTCCGCCCACGTGACCTCGAACAGGGTGAGCGCGGTGCCGTTGCCGTAGGTGAAGCAGGGATCGCTGCCGAGGCCGTGCGACAGCACGGCGAACGGCGCCGCGAACAGGCGGCGGCCGGGATCATCCGGCGGGATCGCGGTCTCGCTTGCGCCCGTCAGCGTCGGGATCAGTTCCCGGCCGGTCAGCCGGCTGAAGCTGCGCGTCAACAACCGGGCATGGCTGGCATAATAGCCGTTCGCCGCCCCCGGCGGGTGCTCGGGGCCGGGGAGCGCCGCGGCTCCCTCGGTCGCGGGCGGCCCGGCTTCGCCGTCAGTGTCCATCTGTCCTCCCGCCGCCGCGGATCTTCAGCACCAGGATGGTCGCCGAGAGCAGCAGGCTGACGATATTGAACGCCACGATCGGGATGCTGCCGATCATCAGGCCGTACGCCGTCCACAGGCTGAAGGCGCTGACGGTGATGATGTACATGCGCTTGGAGATCGCCGCCACGTCGTCGTGCCGCCAGGCCTTCACCACCTGCGGGACGAAGCTGCTGGTGGAGCACAGGCCGGCCACCGTCCCGACTACCTCAGCCACAGGAAAAGTCATCTCGCTGCGTCCTCCCACGCCCGTTCGCCGCGGCGGCAACGGCGAGGCAGAGGCGCGGGTTCCGGGCTCGCTCAGCGGCAGATCGCGGAGGGACCCATGTCGAGGTGGAGATGATCGGCATGGGCGGCATTATATTCCGGGCCGAGAACCGCGCTGAACAGCCGGCACGAGCCGCCGTGGACCTCGTGGAGGAAGGCGTCGGCGGCGGTGCCGCGACCCCAATCGCCCCGCACCGTCACCCGCCGGCCATCGGCTAGCCGGAAGCCGCCGACGTCGATGGCATTGCCGGTGGCGTGCTGGCTGGGACGCCCGGTCGCGCCGCCGCCGACCCGGCGGCAGGAGTAGGTGCCGAAGTGCTCGATGCGGCTGACGCGGGCGCCGAGATGCCGTTGTGCCGCCGGCGCCACCACCTGCTGCTCCCAGACGGCGAGCGCTGCCGCCATCGGGCAGCTCAGCTGCAGCGGCGGATCGGACCAGGGGATCGACGAGCGCTGGACGGCAACCGCGTCGGTCAGCCCGCAGAAGTCGCCGTCGTGACGGTCGGCGATCGGCGATATCCGCAGGCCGGCGCGCTCCAGCGCCGCACGGCAGGCGTCGGGACGATCATCGAGGCGTTCGAGCTGGCGCCCGGTGGCGAGGCCGATGGGACGCTGCAGGTCGATCGACGCGAACGGGGAGTGTTGCGGCGGCAGCCGGTCGTAGACGACGATGCCGGCGATGCCGATGGCAATGAGGACGGAGGTGATGACCGCAAGACGCATCGCCGCGCGCTCACGGGCACCGCTGCGGCTGGCTCGCCACCACGCCGCGATGCTTCGGCTGGCGATGGGCGGCGGCGCGCACTAGCATCGGCGCCCATCCTCACGAAGCAAAGGAAGACCGTCATGACCCGATACGGCTTTGTCGCCTCCGGCGGCGGCTACCGCAGCTTCTACAGTGCCGGAGCGCTGGTGGCGCTGCAGCGGCGGGGGCTGCCGGTGGTGCACATCGCCTCCACCAGCTCCGGCAACAACATCACCCTCGACTACCTGCTGTGGGACAAGGGCACCGAAGAGCTGCCGCCGGTGCTGACCCGGACCATGCGTCTCGGCGTCAAGGATATTTTCCACGTCTTTTCCAACTTCCTCGGCCTGCGGCCGCAACTGCTGCCGACCGGCTCGCACCTGTTCACCGTCGACAAGGACAGCTGCCGCAAGGCGCTGCTGCTCGACGATCCGAAGCGGCGGGCGGTGCTGGCGGACGCGCTCGGCAGGATCCGCTGGGACATCGCCACCACCAACCTGACCAAACGCACGAAGCAGCTGTTTTCCGTCAACGAGATCCTGCGGACGATGGACGAGGGCGCGATTTCCCGGTTCATGGACGTCTTTCTCGCCGGCATCACCACCATCCCCTACTTCAAGGCGATCACCATCGACGGCGACTACTTCATCGAGGGCGGCTATCTCGACAACACGCCGATGGCCAGCATCTTCCAGAACCCGGAGGTCGACGAGATCATTGCCGTCGACTTCACCGACTACGACTACCACGCGGAACTGGAGAAGATTTACCGCTCCAGCGTCTTCACCCTGCCGCTCACCGGCATCGACACCCACCTGCTGGTCAGCGACCTGCAGCTGACGCTGCCGAACAAGCGCATCTTCGCCGGGGCGGAGCTGGTCAACCGCATGCTGGAGGCGATGGGCAAGGACAGCATCGAGATCGAGGGGCGCAGCTGGGTCCGCAAGAAGGTCCACGTGCTGCGGCCGAAGAACCTGGAAAGCATGACGATTTCACTGAAGGACGCGACGGCGCAGAAGCGTTATTTCGAGCTCGGGCTGGAAGAGGCGGGAGCGCTGCTGCCAGCCGCCTGACCGTCGTCACCGGGCACCCGCGGCGGGGGCGGTTTCCCTCTGCTCCGCCGCGCCAGCCTTGCCGCGGACCCGGCGGGTCGGACGGGCGCAGCGCCTGCGCGGTGGCCTACCCGGACGGCAGTCCGCGCTGCCGCCCACGCAATCGGCAGCGGCTCGTAATTTCTTGCAGGAAACGCTGGGAAGACTAGTATGCGCGGCGGTCCGAGCCTGGGAGGCACGGAAAGACTGCGGGAACGACGTTCGCGGCGTGCTCCAGGGACAAAGCTCGCATTCCCTGCGCGGGAGGACTGACGGCAACGGGCGGCTGATCGGCAGCGCGCCAGCGCCGTCGGGACGCGCAACAACACTGGTCGAACAGAGGGTTAAGGAGAGGTGAGATGGCGCAAACTGATCCCGTAGTGATCGTCGGCGCGGCGCGCACACCCATGGGCGGCATGCTCGGCGATTTCGCCGGCGTTCCCGCCACCCGGCTCGGCGGCGTAGCCATCAAGGCGGCGCTGGAACGCTCCAAGGTGGATCCGGCGGACATCGGCGAGGTGCTGATGGGCTGCTGCCTGATGGCCGGCCTGAAGCAGGCACCGGCGCGCCAGGCGGCCCATTTCGCCGGTGTGCCGTGGGAGGCCGGCGCGACGACGCTGACCAAGATGTGCGGCTCGGCGATGAAGACGACGATGATCGGTCACGACAACATCCTGGCCGGCTCGCACGACGTTGTCATCACCGGCGGCATGGAGAGCATGACAAATGCGCCATACCTGGTGCTGAAAGGCCGCACCGGCTATCGCCTCGGCCACGGCGACCGGCTGATGGACCACATGTTCTATGACGGTCTCGAGGACGCCTACGAAGAGGGTCGCTCGATGGGCACCTTCGCCGAAGAGTGCGCCCAGATGTACCAGTTCACCCGCGAGGCGCAGGACGCCTTTGCCGCCGAGTCGGTGACCCGGGCGCAGCGGGCCTCGAACGAAGGGATCTTCGACGAAGAGATCGCGCCGGTTACCCTCAAGGACCGCAAGGGTGAGAAGGTCATCGCCAAGGATCAGGCGCCGTTTCAGGTCAACATCGCCAAGATCCCGACGCTGAAGCCGGCGTTCCGCAAGGACGGGACGGTCACCGCGGCGACCTCCAGCTCCATCTCCGACGGCGCCGCCGCGCTGGTGCTGATGCGCCGCTCCAATGCCGAGAAGAAGGGCATCACCCCGCTGGCGGTCATCCATTCGCATGCGACGAACGCCCAGGCGCCGAACCTGTTCACCACCGCTCCGGTGGGTGCGCTGCGCAAAGCCCTCGACAAGGCCGGCTGGAAGAACACCGACGTCGATCTGTGGGAGGTCAACGAGGCCTTCGCCGTCGTCACCATGGCAGCGATGCACGACATCGGCATCCCGCACGACAAGGTGAACATCAACGGCGGCGCCTGTGCCCTCGGCCATCCGATCGGCGCGTCGGGCGCCCGTATCATCGTCACGCTGATGCATGCGCTGAAGAAGCATGGCCTGAAGAAGGGTGTCGCCGGTCTGTGCATTGGCGGCGGCGAAGCCACCGCGATGGCCATCGAACTGGTCTAAGGGTCAAAAAAGCGGCGCCGCGGTCTCCGAGAGGCCGCGGCGCCCTGTCTTTCCGGCCCCCGGCGCGGCCCTGCGAGACGTCGCCGCACCGGAAGCAGACAAATCAAATCAGCAACGCCAGGGCGGCGACACCGCCCGGCCGCCGGGTGCGACCCGCAGCGGCGCTCCCGGTCTGAGCACAAGGGGAACCAGAAAATGGATGTGAAGGGTCAAGCGGCAATCGTCACCGGCGGCGGCTCCGGCCTCGGTGAGACCACCGCGAGGGCACTGGCGGCGGCCGGCGCCAAGGTGGCGCTGTTCGACGTCGTCGCCGACGCAGCGGAACGGGTGGCCAAGGACATCGGCGGCGTCGCCTGCGTGTGCGACGTCACCAATGGCGAGTCGACGGAAGCCGCCGTCGCCAAGGCGCGCGAGGCGCACGGCGTCGCCCGCATCGTCGTCCAGTGCGCCGGCATCGCCCCGCCGGCGAAGATCGTCGGCCGCAAGGGTCCGCACAGCCTCGATCTCTACGCCAAGGTGATCGGCGTCAACCTGATCGGCATCTTCAACGTCATGCGGCTGGCGGCTGCCGACATCCTCACCCAGGAGCCGCTGGCGCCGACCGGCGAGCGCGGCGTCATCATCAACACCGCATCGATCGCCGCCTTCGAAGGCCAGGTCGGCCAGGCTGCCTACGCCTCGTCGAAGGCCGGCGTCGTCGGCCTGACCCTGCCGTCGGCCCGCGAATTCGCGCCGTCCGGCCTGCGCGTCGTCTGCATCGCGCCCGGCATCTTCAAGACGCCGATGATGGCGGGCCTGCCCGAAGAGACGCAGCGTTCGCTGGGTGCGGCGGTGCCGTTCCCGTCGCGGCTGGGCGATCCGGCCGAGTACGCCAAGCTCGCCCTGTCCATCATCGACAATCCCTACCTCAACGGCGAAGTCATCCGCATCGATGGCTCGCTGCGCATGCAGGGCTAGCCATCCCGTACAAGCTGCCCGTCCGGACTGCTCCCTTCCCCGCCACCGGCGGGGAAGGGACGCCACGGCCGGAATCGCCGGCTGCCCCGGCGGCCGATGCCGCGGCCAGGGAACGGGCGGATTGCGGACCGGCACCGCGGCCGGCGCCGGCCGGGGGCCGCCCGTCCCCCGACGCTCCTGCAGCCCGCCAGCGCACCGCGCTTCGGTAACAGCTTCCGGCGCGCCCGCAGCGGCTTTGGGCTTTACGGGGAGCGGGTTCCCGTTGCATCGCTTGGCCCGGGCCCCTGCGACACAAGCGGCGGTCAGTCCGCTGGCGCTGACGACGGCCGGCGCAGTTCCTTCTCGTGGATGCGGAACCATTGCAGGCCGGTGAGGGCTGGGCCGTTGACGATGCGGCCGTGATCCATCCACTGCCACACCTCGTCCGGCGAGGCGACGATGACGCGGATGTCTTCGTGCTCTTCGTCGAGGCCGTGCAGGCCGCCGGCCGGCGGCGCCGCGACAAGGCCGTAGTAGAGGCCGACGGTCTCGGTCGATCCACCCGGCGTGGTCAGGATCGGGCCGATCGGCCGCAACTCGCGGATCGTACAGCCGGCCTCCTCGACCGCCTCGCGCCGGATCACCGCGTCAGGGGTTTCCTCGCCGTCGATGATGCCGGCGACAATCTCGATCAGCCAGGGCGAGAACGCGCCGTGCAGGTGCGGCTCGCGCAGCGCCAGGTAGGCTCCCACCCGGAACTGCTCGATCAGCACCAGTACGTCCTTGTCGGGATCGTAGAGGACCGCCGCCACCGCGTGGCCCCGCTCGAACACCTCCCGCTCCATCGGCGGCCCCCAGCCGCCGGCGTAGAGCCGGTGCCGCAGCCGGTAGCGGTCGAGCCGGAAGTAGCCGGCGTAGCCCGGCTCGACGTCCACCACCTCGACGCCATCGGCCGGGGGCGTGACGATGGCGTCGGCCTGCGTCATCGGGAGGGCCTGCCCGCCGGCCCCGCCGACGGCGCAGGCGGAGAAGCGGGTGGTACCGCCGGCTTGGTGGCGAGGATGTCGCGGATCTCGGTGAGCAGCACCACGTCCGGTGGCGGCCCCGCCGGCTTGTCTTCCGTTCCGGTCAGCTTGCGCAGCCGGTTGACCTGCTTGACCAGCAGAAAGACGGCGAAGGCGACGATGGTGAAATTGATGATGGTATTGATGAAGCTGCCGTAGGCGATGACCGGCGCGCCGGCCGCCCGCGCCGCCGTCAGCGAGGCGAAATCGCCGCCGGAAAGATTGATGAACAGATCGCTGAAGTCCACCTGGCCGAGCAGAAGCCCGATCGGCGGCATGATCACGTCGTCGACCAGGGACGAGACGATTCGGCCGAAGGCGGCGCCGATGATCAGGCCGACGGCCAGATCGACGACATTGCCCTTGACGGCAAACTCGCGGAATTCCTTCAGAAAGTTGCCCATGTTGTGGCTCCGTGGCGAGGCGCGACTGGCGCATGGACAGACAGGACGCAAGACGCATACGCCGATGCGGCGAAACCCGTCAACCACGCGATCCAGCGGCAAGTTCCTTTGAGTCTGCCGCAGGCCGCCGCCAGCCCTGACAGGCGCATCGGCTGTTGGGCTGGCGCCGGAAGTAGGATAGTGTCCGCCGCCGACGAGCGGCGTGCCCGGCCCCTGTCGTGGCCCGGGCCGGAGCTGGTGGCACCTCTGGCTGGGGATAAAAGAGACGATGCTGCGCGTGCTCTCGGCGTGGATGCTGGCCTTCTGTCTGCTGCTGGCGGTGGCGGCGGACGGTGTGGCGGCGGACCGGACGATCAAGGTCTACAACTGGTCGGACTACATCGACGAAAGCGTCCTGACCGAGTTCACCGCCCGGACCGGCATCAAGGTCATCTACGATGTCTACGACTCCAACGACATCCTCGAGACCAAGCTGCTCGCCGGCAACATCGGCTACGATCTGGTGTTTCCCAGCGGCAATTTTCTGGCCCGGCAGATCAAGGCCGGCATCTTCCAGCCGCTCGACCGCGACAAGCTGACCAACTGGAAGAACCTCGACCCGACGCTGATGCAGCGGCTGGAGAAGTACGACCCCGGCAACACCTACGGCATTCCCTACCTGTGGGGCACCACCGGCATCGCCTTCAACGCCGAGGCGATCAACAAGCGCATGCCGGACGCGCCGGTCGATTCGTGGCGGATGATCTTCGATCCCGAGATCCTCAAGCACTTCGCCGACTGCGGCGTCTATATCCTCGATGCTGGCGACGAGGTGATCCCCGCGGCGCTGAAGTTCCTCGGCGAGGACCCGGACAGCAAGGATCCGGCGGTGATCGCCAAGGCCGAGCCGGTGCTGATGGCGATCCGGCCTTTCGTCCGCAAGTTCCACTCGTCGGAGAACATCAACGCCCTTGCCAACGGCGATATCTGCCTGGCGCTGATGTGGTCGGGCGACGCCAAGATTGCCGCCGAGCGGGCCCGCGAGGCCGGCAAGAACTTCACCATCGAGTACCGCATCCCGCGCGAGGGGGCGCAGATGTGGTTCGATATGATGGCGATGCCGAAGGGCGCCCCCAACCCTGGCGATGCGACCACCTTCATCAACTACCTGCTGGAGCCGCAGGTCATCGCCAAGTCGACCAACTTCGTCACCTACGCCAACCCCAACCTCGCCTCGAAGCCCTATGTCGAGAAGGCGATCCTCGACGATCCGACGATCTACCCGCCGCCCGAGGTGATGGAGAAGCTGTACCTCGTCACCCCTTACGACCAGAAGGTGCAGCGGGTCATCACCCGTGCCTGGCAGAAGGTGAAGACGGGCAAGTAGCAGCGGGCTTCGATCCCGGCAGCGGTGGGAGTCGCCCATGCGTGGATGCGGTAGCAGTGGCGGCCGGCGATGCCGCCGCTGAACGGGGCCCGGCCGCCGGAGGTGCGCCTGCCGGCCGAGCCGTGGCGCGATCCGAAGGCGGTGCCCTTCATCAAGATCCGCGACGTCGTCAAGAGGTTCGACAACTTCCTCGCCGTCGACGACGTCTGGCTCGACATCTACCGCGGCGAGTTCTTCGCGCTGCTGGGGCCGTCGGGATGCGGCAAGACGACACTGCTGCGCATGCTCGCCGGCTTCGAGGAGCCCACCTCCGGGACCATCATCATCGACGGCGTCGATATGGCCGAGGTGCCGCCCTACCGCCGGCCGGTCAACATGATGTTCCAGAGCTACGCGCTGTTCCCGCACATGACGGTGGAGCAGAACGTCGCCTTCGGCCTGAGGCAGGAGCGGCTGCCGCGCGGCGAGATCGCGCGGCGGGTCGAGGAAATGCTCGCCCTGGTGCAGATGACCGATTTCGCCCGGCGCAAGCCGCACCAGCTTTCCGGCGGCCAGAAGCAGCGGGTGGCGCTGGCGCGGGCGGTGGTCAAGAAGCCGAAGGTGCTGCTGCTGGACGAGCCGCTGGGGGCGCTCGACCGCAAGCTGCGCGAGCAGACCCAGTTCGAACTGGTCAACATCCAGGAAAGCCTCGGGCTGACCTTCGTCATCGTCACCCACGACCAGGACGAGGCGATGACCGTCTCCACCCGCATCGCCATCATGGACCGCGGCCGTACCGTTCAGGTCGGCACCCCCGGCGAGATCTACGAGTATCCGAACTCGCTCTACGTCGCCGAATTCCTCGGCGAGGCCAATGTCTTCGAGGGCAGGGTGATCGAAGCCGGCAAGGACCACGTCGTCGTCCACTCCGAGGAAAGCGGCTGCGATATCCTCGCCGACCGTGGCATCGATGCGGTGGAAGGGCAGGAAGTCTACGCCATCGTCCGCCCGGAGAAGATCGAAATCTCCAAGCAGGAGCCGGCGAACACCAGGGTCAACAGCATCAGCGGCGAGGTCTACGACATCGGCTATCTCGGCAGCCTCTCCGTCTACCATGTGCGGCTGCCCTCGGGCGCCAAGGTCAAGGTGACCGCGGCCAACCGCTCGCGGCTGGTGGAGCGGCCGATCACCTGGGAGGACCGGGTCTGGCTGTTCTGGCCGTCGTCGGCCAGCGTCGTGCTGCTGTCGTGAGATCGCCATGAGCGACGAAAGGCCGACCCGGCCGCCCCCACAGCCCCCTTCCGGCGCGGAAGTGTTCGGCCGGCCGTTGCCGCCGCTGTCGCCATGGGCCGTGGCGGGGCGCACCGCCCGCTGGCTGGAGCAGCACGGCCGCCGTCTCGCGGTGATGGTGCCGTTCCTCTGGCTGCTGCTGTTCTTCCTGGTGCCGTTCCTGATCGTCCTGAAGATCAGCTTCTCCGAGCCGGTTCTGGCGCAGCCGCCGTTTGCGCCGTTGCTGGAGTTGGCCGACGAGGCCGGAAACCTCTACCTGCGGCTCCAGTTCAACCTCTCCAACTACCTGCTGCTGGCGCAGGACGACACCTACTTCCGCGCCTACCTGAACTCGATCCGGATCGCCGGCCTCGCGACGCTGTTTACCCTCGCCGTGGGATTGCCGATGGCCTACGGCATCGCCCGCGCCCCGGCGCGCTACCGCCTGACGCTGCTGATGCTGGTGATCCTGCCGTTCTGGACGTCGTTCCTGATCCGCGTCTACGCCTGGATCGGCATCCTCAAGAACGAGGGTTTCCTCAACGCCCTGCTGCTCTGGCTCGGAGTGATCGGCGAGCCGCTGGTGATCCTCAACACCAACATCGCCGTCTACATCGGCATCGTCTACTCGTACCTGCCGTTCATGGTGCTGCCGATCTACGCCAGCTTCGAGAAGATGGACGCGAGCCTGGTGGAGGCGGCGATCGATCTCGGCTGCCGGCCGGCGGCGGCGTTCTGGCGGATCACCGTGCCGATCGCCTTCCCCGGCATTCTCGCCGGCGCGATGCTGGTGTTCATCCCGGCGGTGGGCGAGTTCGTCATTCCCGATCTGCTCGGCGGCTCGGAAACGCTGATGATCGGCCGGACGCTTTGGGTCGAGTTCTTCAACAACCGCGACTGGCCGCTGGCCAGCGCCGTTGCCACCATCCTGCTGCTGGTCCTGGTGCTGCCGATCGTCTGGTTCCAGCGGACGCAAGGGGCGGCGCGCGGGACGGAGGCGAAGCGGTGAAGCAGGGATTCACCCCGGTGACCGCGGTGGCGCTGACCTTTGGTTTCGCCTTCCTCTACCTGCCGATCCTGCTGCTGGTCCTGTTCTCGTTCAACGATTCGCGGCTGGTGACGGTGTGGGCCGGCTTCTCGACCCGCTGGTACGGCGAGCTGCTGCGCAACGAGCTGCTGCTCGATGCCGCCTGGGTGACGCTGCGCATCGGCCTCGTCTCCGCCACCCTCGCCCTCGTTCTCGGCACGCTCGCGGCGATCAGCCTCGTCCGCTACGCCCGCTTCCGCGGCCGCATGCTGTTCTCTGGCATGACCGTCGCGCCGCTGGTGATGCCGGACGTGATCACCGGGCTGTCGCTGCTGCTGCTGTTCGTCAGCCTGAACTGGGAGCGCGGCTTCTGGACGGTGGTCATCGCCCACACCACCTTCGCCACCGCCTATGTGGCGGTGGTGGTGCAGTCGCGGCTGCTCACCTTCGATACCATGCTGGAAGAAGCGGCGATGGACCTCGGCGCGACGCCGGTGAAGACGTTCTTCGTCATCACCCTGCCGGTGATCGCGCCGGCGCTGGCGTCGGGCTGGCTGCTGGCCTTCACCCTCTCCCTCGACGACCTGGTGATCGCCAGCTTCACCACCGGCCCGGGGGCGACGACGTTGCCGATGCGCATCTACAGCCAGGTCCGCCTCGGCGTAACGCCGGAGATCAACGCCATCTCCACGGTGCTGATCGCCCTCGTCACCGTCGGGGTCATCACTGCCTCGGTGCTGCAGAAGCGCCAGCTCGCCCGCCGCCAGCAGGGCTGAAGCTGAAGCTGATCACCGTTGCGCCGCCTCCCTGCGACGGCAGGCGGTAGCGTGAGGGCTTGACAAACAAGAATAAAAACGGCATTTTTGTGGCGTTATAGGAAATAACGCCTATGTCCGATGCTGGTCCCCTCTGGCGGCAATCCCGGTCCGTGCGATCCTCCCTGCCGCTGCCGGGCAGCGGCGAGGGCAACCGGTCTGCCGGCCTGCACGACTGCTACCGCCCCGATTTCGACTTCTTGCGCGATAGCAAGGCGTCCGCCGGCGCCCATCCGCCGGGGCGGCTCCCCGGCTCGCTCCCGGCGATCCTCGCCGGGCTGCTGCTGACGCTGAGTCTCGCCGGCTGGCTGGTGATCTTTACCAGTCTTTTTGCCTCGGGAAGCCGGCTCGACACCGCCGCCGAGCACCGGGAGGCGCAGCTGCTCGGCATCAAAAGCACGATCAGCGAGCTGGACGCCAAGCTGGGTGCCCTTTCGGACAAGCTGCAGCGGGTCGGTGAGAAGGCGCTGGGCAACATCGAAGAAATCGAAAACCGGGATGAGCGGCTGAACCGGCTGGAGACCGAGGTTCAGCAACTGCGCGAGCGGGCCAGCAGCATGGTTCCGGAGCAGGCGGCGCCGCCTTGCGGTGCAGAGGCGCCGATGGCCCCGCCGGGCTCCTCCCAGCAGGAGACAGGCGATGATCAGCGGGGGTGACGTGCCGCAGAACGAGACGCTGCGGTCGCCGGCCCGGGCGGATTTCTACCGGTACGAAGATCACCAGCGCGACGGCGGCGGCAGCCGCAGCTGGATCGCCATCGACAAGACGACGGCGATGATCGTCGGCGCCATCGCCTCGACGTCGCTGGCGGTTGCCATCGCCGGCGGCACCGCCCTGGTCCAGAAGGTCGACGAAACGGCGAAGGATGTGGAGCGCGGGCGGGCGGAGCGGATCGCCGATTTCGGCGAGGTGACGAAGAACATCAGCATCGTCGAAACCAAGCTCAACCAGCTGATGACCCAGCTCACCCAGCTTGAGCTGCGCATCGAGCGGTCGGTCTCCAACGACCTCGCCGCGCGCGACAAGAAGATCGAGCAGATGGAAAAGCAGGTGAACGACCTGCGCGACGAGATGGGCTACATCGACCGCGACAAGCAGCGGCGCCCCCGGTGATCCTGATGACGGCGATGCGCGCCGGGGTAGCGCGAGGACGTCAGCCGCAGCCGCGCGGCGGCGGGGCGGCGGGTCCGGTGGCCTCGCGCGAGAGACCCCGCTCGGCGAGAGCGTCGAGGTACGTCTGCCAGATGCTGTCCTGCTCGGCGCCGAGCCGGTAGAGCCAGTCCCAGGTGTAGAGGCCGCTGTCATGGCCGTCGTCGAAGCGGACGCGCAGCGCGTAGGAGCCGACCGGCTCGACGCCGACGATGCCGACGTGACGGCGGCCGGCGACCACCGTCTTCTGCGAAGGGGTGTGCCCCTGCACCTCCGCCGAAGGACTCTCCACCCGCAGCAGTTCGGCCGGCAGCCGGAAGCTGCGGCCGTCCTCGTAGTCGAGCTCGATCACCTTCTCCTGCCGCTTCACCCGGATCTCGAGTGGGCGGTGGAGGTTGCCGTACTCCGTCATGGCGCCGCCTCCGCACCGGTTGCGTCGTCCAGGCGGCGGGCCTCGTCGGCCAGCATGATCGGGATGCCGTCGCGGATGGGGTAGGCGAGGCCGGCGGCGTCGCTAATCAGCTCCTGCGTCTCGGCATCGTAGCGGAGCGGCCGCTTGGTCAGCGGGCACACCAGGATCTCCAGCAGCCTGGGGTCGATGCGGTTGGCTCTTGCCGACATCTGAAGCAACTCCTCGCCAGCGGCCTGATGGATCAGTGCCGCGTTCCGGCGGCAGGGGCGTCTGTCGTCAACATGGCAATCTCGAACAGCGAGATCAGCAACTCGCTGCGCCGCGCCAGGGTATGCGATTCCAGCAGCGCCTGCTTCTCTTCCGGCTCGAACGGGCAGCTCATCGCCAGCGAAGTGACGAGCGCTTGCGACGACGCCTGCTCGGCCGCCTGCCAGTCGCAGGCGATATCCTTCAGCATCAGGAAGGCGCGTGCTGCGGTGAGCAGCCGCGGCCGGTCTATGCCTTCCTCGGAGGCGGGCTCAAGATCGGCGCGGAAGGTCGCGTAATCGGGGATGACCCGGCGGAAGCCGCGGAACAGCGGCAGCTCCTCGCTGACGCGGAAGCGGCAGACGCCCTTCAGGGTGAGCAGGAAGCGGCCGTCGTCGGTTTCGGTGAACGAGACGATGCGGCCGGCGCAGCCGGTCTCGAAGATCTCGGCGTCGTCAGGCACCGGCTGCGGTTGCGAGGTCCGCGGCTGGACCATGCCGAGCATGCGGCCGTTGCCGAGCGCCTCCTCGATCATGTTGCGGTAGCGCGGCTCGAAGATGTGCAGCGGCATCTGCCCGTGCGGCAGCAGCAGCACACCTTCCAGCGGGAACACCGCCAGCGTCTGCGGCAGCAGCCGGATCAGATCCTCGGCGGAAATGTCGCTCATGAGAACAGGATGGAGGACAGGCGGCGGCGCGACGACACCGTCAGCGGGTGCGCCGGACCGAGCGCATCGAAGATGCGCACGAGCTGCTTGCGCGCCGCCTGCTCGTTCCATTCGCGTTCGGCCCGGACGATGGCGAGCAGCTCGTCGATGGCGCCCTCGGTCAGGCCCTGGGCGAACAGCGCCACCGACAGGTCATAGCGGGCCTGGCGGTCGTCCGGATTCGCCTGCACCTTGCGGCGCAGGTCGGCGACGTTGCCGGCTGCGCCATGGCTCTCTTCGATCAGATCGACGGCGGAAACGGCGGCGGTGATATCGGCATTGGCGGCAAGATCGGCCGGCAGGCCCTTGGCCAGCGAGCGGGCCCCCCTGGTATCGCCGACCGCCAGTCGGGCGCGGATCATGCCGGCGAGCGCCTTCGGATGGCGGGGGTCCTGCTGCAGGATCTGGCCGTAGAGTTCCGCCGCCGCCGCGGAATCGCCCGCCGCCAGCGCCTCCTGCGCCAGTTCCAGGGCGTCGTCGATGGGAGAAGCGCCGCCGCCGCCGCTGCGCGTCAACCGTTCGATGAAGGCGCGCACCTTGCTCTCCGGCTGGGCGCCGACGAACGCATCGACCGGCCGGCCGCCGAAGAAGGCGTAGACCGTCGGCACCGACTGGATGCGCAACTGCGTGGCCAGATCCTGATTGGCATCGATGTCGATCTTGACCAGGCGGACCTTGCCGCCCGCCTGCAGCACCAGCCGTTCCAGCAGCGGGGTCAAGGTCTTGCACGGGCCGCACCACGTCGCCCAGAAGTCGACGATGACCGGAACGGTCATCGACGCCTTGATCACGTCGTTGGCAAAACCGGCGGTATCGCCGTCCTTTATCGTGCCGGAAGGCGCAGCAGCCGGCGCGGCGACCTTTCCAGGATCGATGATCATCGTGGCGCTCGCTGGGACGTCGTTAAGGGAAGCTCTTGCGCCATAAATGGCAGCAACGTCCGGATCGCTCAAGCCCCTAAGGCAGCAGGGCCGCCGCGGATGAGGTATTTCACCCCGGCGATTTCGCTCACAGGGCGATGATCGCCGGCTCCCGGCCGCACGAGCGGATGAACGCCATCAGCCCCTCCGGAGAGATGGCGGTGGTGGCGGTGTTGGCCAGCGGGTGGAAGTTGAGGATGTCGGCCGCCATCATCCCGGCATCGAGAACGACGCGGACGGCGGCATCGGCATCGTTGATCAGCGCGAACGGCGTCACCGAGCCCGGCTCGACGCCGAGCACGGCGCGCAGCGTCGGTGCGCTGGCGAACGACAGCGGCGCCGAGCCGATCCGGTGGCGCAGCGCCTTGAGGTCGATGGCGCGTTCCTCGTCGGCCACCACCAGCCACAGCACCCCCTTCTTGTCCTTGAGGAACAGGTTCTTGCTGTGCTGGCCGGGCAGGGCGCCGCGCAGCGCGCGGGCCTCGGCGACGGTGAAAACGGCAGGATGGCGGTGCGTCTCGGTGCGCACGCCGAGCTGGTGAAGGCGCGCGAACAGATCATCCTCGGTAGCCGGCATGGCCGCGACCATAGCTGCCGAACGCCGCTGCGCTCAAGCCCGCGTGCTGCCGGCCGTGCCCGCGCACCCGTCGCTGGCGGCGGCGATCAGCCGGTCTTCGCACCAGGTCAGCGCGGCCTCGGCGCTGGCGAAAAAGCTGTCGGCCGGCCACCCTTCGTCCGGCTGCAGCAGCGCCGCCGCCTCGTCGGAAAATCCCGCCAGCAGCAGCAGCTTGTCGCTCATCGCCAGCTCGTCCCGCAGCATCGCCAGCAGCCGGCGCGCCGAGCCGTCGATGCGGCCGACCCGGCGGCCGTCGAGGACGAGGAAGGTGAAGGCGGAACACTCGGCCTGCACCGCGCGCAGCAGCCGCTCGACCGTCGCAAAGTAAAGGTCGCCCTGCAGTTCATGGACGGCGATGGCGGTGGCGCAGCCGGCCAGCGCCGCCCGCTCGCTGTGCTCCCGGCGATGGCGAAAGTGGTCCTCGTCGTCGCGGTACTGCCGGCGGATCACCGCCGGCGGTGGATGAACGGCAAAGACGTGCAGATCGAACCGATCTGAAAGCTCCTCGCAGACGCGGATGCCACGGTGGCTGTTGCCGCGATCGTCGAGCGGCGGCGAAAACGTGCCGATGCCGAGCTGGCCGGGGAGAACGGCGATGATGCCGCCGCCCACGCCGCTCTTCGCCGGCAGCCCCACCGAGAAGCTCCACTCGCCGGCGTAGTCGTACATCCCGCAGCTGTGCATCACGCTGAGGACGTCGCGGACGTGCTCCGGCGCCAGCACCTGGCGGCCGGTCACCGGGTTGCGTCCGGCGTTGGCGAGCGTCGCCGCCATCACCGCGAGATCGCGGGCGGTGACCAGGACGGCGCATTGCTGAAAATAGAGGTCGAGATGCTCGTCGATGCGGGCATCGATCATCCCGAAGTGTCGCTCCAGCCAGGCGATGGCGCGGTTGCGGTGGCCGGTCTCGCGCTCGGAGCGGAACACCCGCTCGTCCATCGCCAGCTCGCGGCCGGCGAAGGCGGAGAGCAGCGCGCGCACCCGCGCGAACCGCGCCGCGAGGCCGTCGCCACGGATCAGCGCGGTGGTGGCGATGGCGCCGGCGTTGACCATCGGGTTGAACGGGCGGTTGGTGCGCTCGTCGAAGACGATCGAGTTGAACGCCTCTCCCGAGGGCTCAACGCCGACCTTGCCGAGCACGAAGGCGCGGCCGTGGTCGGCGAGGGCGAGGCCGTAGACCAGCGGCTTCGAGATCGACTGGATGGTGAAGCAATGGCCGGCATCCCCGACCGCGTAGAGATGGCCGTCGGCGGTGGCGAGCGCGATGCCGAACAGCGCCGGATCGGCGGTCGCCAGCTCCGGGATGTAGCTGGCGACGGTGCCGCTGGCATCCGCCCGGTGCCGCTGGTGGATCTCCCGCAGGACGGCGAGCACCGGCCCCGGCGCGTCGGAAATGCCGTCGTCCGCTGGCGGCGACGCCATGCGCTCGTCCATGCTCCCCACCTTCCCGCACGTCGGAACCGGCTGTGCTCCGGGCGCTGTCTTATCGCTTGGCCGAAGATGATGAAAGCAAAATCAATGCGCTAGAGCGGTTACCTGCCGCAAGACGTGGGTGGCCGGGACAAAGCCCGGCCATGACGGTACGTCGCGGTGATTTATTTCCGGTCAGACTCTCTAGTGACTGTGCGCCGCCGGTGCTGGCGGAGGATACCCGGCGGGCATGGCCGCGGCGACGGCTTCTTCCGCAGCACGTTCCGAGATCGGATCGCGGCGCTCACGGTGAGCTGTTTGCCCGCTGCCGGCGGCCGGGCTTGTGCAACAGCCTGCCGCCGACCACGTTTGCGGAGTATCATTGCGACGGCGTGACCCCGGTTTTTCGCGCGCGGGTCTGGCAGACGGCATCGGCCGCGACCGCGCACCGGGATGGACGGAAATGGAAGAGTTGGAACGCGTGGCGGTGCCGCTGCCGGAAGGGAAGACTGTGGCGAAACGCCGCCGGTGGCGGCGGGGCGTCGCTGCTCTCGGCATCGCCGCGATGCTGGCGGCGGGTGGATGGGCCGTTTTCGGGCGCGAGGGCGGCGAAGCGGCCGGCGGCGCCGCAGCCGCAGAACAAGGCGCCCAGCCGGTGCCGGTGCGCACCGCCGTCGTCGAGGCGCGCGAGATGCCGGTGCGCGTCGATGTGATCGGCACGGTGGAGCCGCTGGCGACGGTGGCGGTGAAGTCGCGTATTGACGGCCTGATCATCGAGGTCGGCTTTGCCGAAGGCGACTTCGTCAATGCCGGACAGGTGCTGTTCCGCCTGGACGACCGCGCCGCCCGCGCCCAGCTGGCACAGGCCGAGGCCAGCCTGCTGCGCGATCAGGCGCAGCTCGCCGACGCCGCCCGCATCCTCGCCCGCAACGAGGCGCTGGCCGAGCGCGGTTTCGCCGCCAAGGCAACGCTCGACACCGCCCGGTCCGTGCACGAGGCGCTCAAGGCGGCGACGGCGGGCGGCGATGCGCAGATCCGCAACCTGCGGACGCTGCTCGACTACACCATCGTTCGCGCGCCGATCTCGGGGCGCACCGGCGCGCAGGCGTTCAAGCTGGGCTCCAACGTCAAGGCGAACGAATCGACGTTGGTAACCATCAACCAGACGCGGCCGATCGCTGTGTCGTTCGCCATCCCGCAGACCGAGCTGGCCGCCATTCGCGCCGCCCAGGCAAAGCAGCCGCTGCCGGTGACGGTTCGGGTGCGCGGCACCAAGCCGGTGACCGCCGAGGGCACGCTGACCTTTATCGACAACGCCGTCGATCAGACGACCGGCACCATTACCCTGAAGGCAACCCTTGCCAACCGCGACGAGGCGCTGTGGCCCGGCCAGTTCGTCGACGTCTCGGTGCTCGTCAGCACCGTTCCGGATGTCGCGGCGGTCCCGGCGGCGGCGGTCCTGGTGGGCCAGGATGGCGCCTACGTCTTCGTCGTCGGCCACGAGCGCGCCGCGGTCGCCCGGCCGGTTAGCGTTGACCGCACCGTCGAGGGGGTCGCGTTCATCAGCCGCGGCCTTGCCGTGGGCGAGCGGGTCGTCGTCAGCAACCAGCTCCGGCTGAAGCCGGGAGCGCCGGTGCTGATTGAGGACGCGCCGGCGGCGACATCGTCCCGCGGCGGCGGCGTCTGAAAGCCATGGGCCTTCCCGAGCTGTGCATCCGCCGGCCGGTGATGACAACGCTGCTGATGCTGGCGACGGTGCTGCTCGGCCTGTTCGGCTACCGTACGCTGCCGGTGGCGGCGCTGCCGTCGGTGGACTTTCCCACCATCCAGGTGACGGCGACGCTGCCGGGCGCCAGCCCGGAGACGATGGCGGCGTCGGTGGCGACGCCGCTGGAGCGGCAGTTCTCAACCATCGCCGGCATCACCTCGATCACCTCGATCAGCGGCCAGGGCACGACGTCGGTCTCGCTGCAGTTCGACCTCGACCGCAACATCGATGGCGCCGCCCTCGACGTGCAGTCGGCGCTGTCCATCGCCAACCGCAAGCTGCCCAACGAGATCACCGACCCGCCCAGCTTCCGCAAGGTCAACCCCGCCGACCAGCCGGTGATCCTGCTGGCGCTGTCGTCGACGACGCTGCCGCTGTGGCAGGTGCACGACTACGCCGATACGCTGCTGTCGCCGCGCATCTCGATCCTGCCCGGCGTGGCGCAGGTCTCCATCTACGGCGC